>NZ_JAHDTH010000083.1 GCF_018531445.1 Pseudonocardia lacus | reverse complement strand
CGCGGCACGTCACCTCATACGCCTGAGCATGACTACCGCTTTCCTGGCATGCTACTGTCCCCTTCACCTTTCGGATCCAGGTGAGCCATCAGACCCAAGGACCTCCTCCCGAGTCCTTCCCGTCTATAACGGGGATATAACGAAGCGCCTCGTGGCGCATCAGGGCTTGCGCCCGACGCCGCCCAGCTCGTCGACGTGGACCGACCTCCAGTCGGGCGACGGCTCCGGCCGCCACTCGTGGACGAACACCACGCCGGGCTCGACCAACTCGAGCCCGGCGAAGTAGCCGGAGATCTGCTCGTGGCTGCGCGGCTCGTAGGACACGCCGCCCTGGGGTTCGTACCGGTCCTGGAACTGGGCGGACGCCTCGTTGTAGGCCTCGCTCGTGTTCGCCGCGTCGCCCACGACCAGGTGGCTGCCGGACGGCAGGTGGTCGAGCAGGGTCCGCACCGCCCCGCACGCCGCGCCGTACTCGACGTGGCCGAGGATGCCCAGCAGGAGCAGCGCGATCGGCTGGTCGAGGTCCAGGACGGTCGCGGTCTCGGTGAGGATCAGGTCGGGGTCGCGCAGGTCGGCGTGCACGTACTTGGTCTCGCCCTCGGGCGAGCCGACCAGCAGGGCACGCGCGTGGGCCAGGACGAGCGGGTCGTTGTCGACGTAGACGACCCGCGCGTCCGGCGCGACGCGCTGGGCGACCTCGTGGGTGTTGTCGGCCGTCGGCAGGCCGGTGCCGATGTCGAGGAACTGGCGGATCCCGACCTCGCCGGCCAGGAAGCGCACCGCCCGCCCCAGGAACGCCCGCGACGCCCGCGCGTTCGCGCGCAGCTGCGGGTAGACGGCCAGGATCTCGTCGCCGGCCTTGCGGTCGATCGCGAAGTGGTCCTTGCCGCCGAGCCAGTAGTTCCACAGCCGGGCCGAGCTGGGGACCGTCAGGTCGACACCGACCGGGGCGACCTCGGTCCGGGAACGTCGCTCGGTCATGTTCTCCCACCGCCGTCGGGTCCGACGACACAGCGTAACCGCGGCGGCGGCGGTCTCGGAGCCGCCCACCGCGGGTGCTCGACGACGAACACGCGGCCGAGTCCGATCACCCACACCGCCTACCGCAGGTACGGCAGCACGGCCGTTGACGCCCGCGGGTGACGGAGCCCACGATCGGGTGCAGCGCCGACGTGCGAGCCGGGAGGACGACGATGTCCGAGAACACCGAGCGATCCACCGCGGTCGACCCGTACACGCTCACCGCGGACGGCATCAAGGAACCACCCGTCGGCTGGCGGGCCAGCGCGCGCTACTTCGGCCCCGGGCTGATCCTGAGCGCGTCGATCGTCGGGTCCGGTGAGCTGATCGCCACCACCGCGCTCGGCGCCCAGGTCGGGTTCGTGCTGCTCTGGCTGGTGATCGTCAGCACGCTGGTGAAGGTGGCCGTGCAGATCGAGCTGGCCCGCTGGACGATCGCGACCGGCGAACCCGCGCTCACCGGCTACAACCGGGTCCCGCCGCGGATCGGCGGGATCGGCTGGGTCAACGTGCTGTGGGCGGTGCTGGCGCTGTCGAAGCTGCTGCAGCTCGGCGGGATCATCGGCGGCACGGCGGTGGCGTTCAGCATCCTGCTGCCCATCGGCGGCGACCCGCTCGCCTTCACCTCGCTGGTGATCTGGACGGCGATCCTCGCCGTCGGCAGCATCGCGCTGCTGTACTCGAACAGCTACACGCTCATCGAGCGCGGCGCCGCGGCGCTCGTCGTCATCTTCACGGCCGTCACCGTGCTCATCGCGCTGGGCCTGCCGCTGACGCCGTTCGCGTACGGCCTCGGCGACCTCGGCGGCGGGTTCTCCTTCCTCATCCCGGCCGGTGCCCTGGGTGCGGCGCTGGCGATGTTCGGCATCACCGGCGTCGGCGCCGACGAGATCACCTTCTACACGTACTGGTGCGTGGAGAAGGGCTACGCCCGCTGGGTGGGCCCGAACGACGGCAGCGAGGAGTGGGTCCGCCGGGCGAACGGCTGGATCCGGGTGATGTACAAGGACGCGCTGGTGTCCTGGGTGATCTACACCTTCGGGACGCTGGCGTTCTACCTGATGGGCGCGGCCGTGCTGGCGCCGCAGGGCCTCGTCCCCCAGGGCAACACGCTGATCACCACGCTGTCCCGGATGTACACCGACACGCTCGGCGAGTGGGCGAGCGTCGTCTTCCTGGTCGGCGCGATCGCCGTGCTCGGCTCCACGATGTGGGCGGCCATCCCCAGCTGGTCGCGGATGTACACGAACCTGCTCGCCACGTTCGGCGTGCTGGACTGGCACGACCCGGTCGCCCGGCTGCGCTGGATCCGGGTGTTCACCGTGGCGCTGCCGATCCTGTGGGGCGTGCTCTACCTGACGATCCAGTCGCCGGTGATCATGGTGCAGATCGCCGGCGTGATGACCGGGATCTTCCTGGTCGGCGTGGTCTGGGCGGTGTACTGGCTGCGCCGCAACGAGACCGATCCGCGGCTGCACGGCGGCCGCGCGTTCGCGATCTGCCTCGCGGTGAGCAGCGCGGCGATCGCGCTGCTGGGCATCTACTCGCTGGTGGACATCATCGGCATCATCTGACCGTCGAGAACGAACTTGTCGTGATCAAAAAGCCCTGTTGATCACGACAAGTTCGTTTTCGACGGAGGGTCAGGGCGGCGCCGGGACCGCTTGCCCAGCTCGGTCACGTCCACCCCGGCGTCGGCGAGGATGCGGCGCGCCTTGACCAGCTTGTACACGAACAGCACCACCGCCGCGGCGACGCCGGCGTCGTCGACCAGCCCGAGCGGGCCGAGCACCATCTCCGGCACGACGTCGATGGGCGAGATCAGGTACAGCGCCGCGGCGCCCATGGCGATCAGGCCGCGCGGCGGGATCCGGTAGCGCCACATCACGTACGCGATCACCAGGACGACGAGCAGCGCCAGCACGCCGACGATCAGCAGGGTCGTGCGCAGCCAGTCGGGCATCGTCCCAGTCTGCCGTGTGGGGCGCGCCCGCGCTGGCTGCCACGTCCATCCTCTCGACGTCCTCCCCTCAAGACGTGGCGAGCGGCTCGTGGATTCCGGCGGTGTCGGGCATCGGCGTCGTTCGTCGCGGGGTCGTGTGCAGGGCCTCGGCGAGCAGCCGGATCCCGAGGGCCGCCTGGTCGGGCGGCACCGTGCCGTAGCCGAGCACGAGCCCGGGGAGGCCGCCGGGGCGCACCCGGAACTGCGCCAGCGGCCAGACCCGCACCCCCAGGCGCAGGGCGCGGTCGACGACGGCCCGCTCGTCGGTGCCCGGCGGCAGCCGTGAGCAGCACACTCAGCCCGGCCGCGATCCCGCTGGGAGCCGCCTCGGGGAGGTGCTCGCCGAGACCGGCGAGCACCGCGTCGCGGCGCTGCTGGTAGACCCGCCTCGAGCGACGCAGGTGGCGGTCCAGGTCGCCGGAGGTGAGCAGGGCCGCGAACGCGGCCTGCAGGAGGCTGGACGTGGCCCCGTCGGTGGTGGCGCGTCTGGCGAGCACCGCGTCCATGAGCGGGGGCGGCACCACCGCCCAGCCGAGGCGCACGCCCGAGGCGAGCGTCTTGGACGTCGTACCGCAGTGCACGACCCGTTGCGGCGCCAGTCCGTGCAGCGCACCGACCGGCCGGCGGTCGTAGCGGTACTCGGCGTCGTAGTCGTCCTCGACGATGTGGCCGTCGACGTCGCGGGCCCACTCGACGAGCTGGTTGCGGCGCGCGGGCGAGAGCGCCACACCGGTGGGGCTCTGGTGCGCCGGGGTGACCACGACCGCGCGCGCGGGCGTGCGCCGCAACTCGTCGACGACCAGCCCGTCCCCGTCGACGCCCACCGGCACGAACCCGGTCAACCGCCGGCGCGGGCCGGGGTAGCCGGGGTCCTCCACCGCGAAGGTCCGGTCGGGCAGAGCGTGCGCGACCAGGTCGAGGGCGTGCCCGAAACCGCCGCACACGACGATGTGCTCCGGGTCGGCGCCGACGCCGCGGACCCGACCCAGGTGCTCGGCGAGCGCGGCGCGCAGCACCGGCAGGCCGCGCGGGTCGTCGTCGGCCAGGTCCGCGCCGCGCAGCGTCCGCAGCGCCTCCCGCGACGCCCGGGCCCATGCGGCGCGGGGGAACAGGTCGAGGTCGGGTCGCCCCGGCCGGAAGTCGACGCGCACCGGGTCGGGCGCGGGGCCGGGGCGCCGCGCGGGCGCCGTGACCGGCGGCACCCGGTTCACCGTGGTCCCGGCACCCGGCCGCGACAGCAGGTAGCCCTCGGCGACGAGCTGGTCGTAGGCCTCGATCACCACCCGGCGGGTGACGCCCAGGTCGCCGGCGAGCGCCCTGGTGGAGGGCACCGTGGCACCCGGAGCGAGCCGCCCGGTCCGGATCGCGGAGCGCAACTCGCCCTCGATCTGCGCGCGCAACCCGCGCCGGCGCGTGCGGTCGAACGCGAGGAACAGCTCGGGCGCACTGGTACCCATCGAACGAGGCTAACCGGACCTCCTATCCGCACCGCTGCGCTCATACGGTCGCCGCATGACGTTGCGTTCCGCCTTGTGGCTCCCGCTGTTCGACGCACTGGCCGATCCGCTCGTGGTCGCCCGCCTGGCCGGTGAGGCCGAGGAGGCCGGCTGGCACGGGTTCTTCGTGTGGGACCACGTGCGCTGGCGTCCACCGGTGGACGCGGTCGCCGACCCCTGGATCACGCTGTCCGCCGCCGCGACCGCCACGGAGTCGGTGCAGCTGGGGCCGATGGTCACGCCGCTGCCGCGGCGCCGCCCGGTCAAGGTGGCGCGCGAGACGGCCACCCTCGACCGGCTCAGCGGCGGCCGGCTCGTCCTGGGGGTCGGGCTGGGCAGCGACCGGTTCGGCGAGGAGTTCTCCCGCACCGGGGAGGAGTGCGACGACCGGACGCGCGCGGAGATGCTGGACGAGTCCCTGGACGTCCTGACCGCGGCCTGGACCGGCGAACCGGTGCACCACCACGGCCGGCACCACACGGTCGACGGGGTCGCGTTCCGGCCCCGACCCGTGCGCCGGATCCCGGTCTGGGTGGCCGGCTTCCCCGGCAAGGTCCGTCCGCGCCGCCGGGCGGCGCGCCACGACGGCTTCTTCCCGGTGAACCTGGACCATCCCGACCAGCTGGCCGAGGCGGTCTCCGCGGTCATGGCCGAGCGCCCCGCGACCGCCGCGCCGTACGACGTCGCCGTCGCCCTACCGGCGGGCACCGACCTCGCGCCGTACGCGGCGGCCGGGGCGACCTGGTGGCTGGCCGAGTTCGAGTGGCAGGACCTGTCGGTCGACACCGTGCGTGGGGTGCTGCGGGAGGGCCCGGCATGAGCGAGCAGATCATCCGGACCACCGGGGTGGAGCTGTGCGTGCAGGCCTTCGGTGCCCCGGCGGACCCGGCCGTGCTGCTGATCCACGGCGCCTGCGCCTCCATGCTGTGGTGGCCGGAGGAGCTGTGCCGCCGGCTGGCCGACCGCGGCCACCACGTGATCCGCTTCGACAACCGCGACACCGGCCGCTCGACCAGCTACCCGCCCGGAGAACCGGGCTACGCGCTGTCGGACATGGCCGCGGACGCGGTCGGGATCCTGGACGCCCTGGGCGTCGACCGCGCCCACGTGGTCGGCCGGTCCATGGCCGCCGCTACCGCGCTGGTGCTGGCCTTGGACCACCCGGACCGGGTCGCCACGCTCACGCTCGTCACCGCCACCACCGGCGACGAGGAGCTGCCGCCCTCCTCGCCGGAATTCATCGCCCGCCCCACCTCGACCGACCCCGTCACCGACGTGGTGCACCTGATGCGCGCCTACGCGGGCGACTCACCCTTCTTCGACGAACGAACCGTCCACGAGCTGGCCGAGCGCGACGTGGCCCGCACCCGCAGCTGGGCCTCGGCCATGACCAACCACTTCGCGATGGAGTTCGACGCCCCCACAGCCGGCGGCCCCGCCGACGTGCGGGTACCGACCCTCGTCCTGCACGGCGAGCTCGACCCGGTGTACCCGCTGCCGCACGGCGAGGCGCTGGCGGCGGCCATCCCCGGCGCCGAGCTCGTCGTGCTCGCCGGCACCGGCCACGACGTGCCACCGCAGCGCTACGACCAGGTCGTCGACGCGCTGGAACGGCACGTCCGGAGGTGGCCGCCGCCCACGCGGACGGTCGGGCGGCAGCGGGATCAGGTGTCGTCGCGCTGGTAGACGTCCGGCACGCCGTCCTCGTCGGCGTCGACCGACTCCTCCGCGCAGATCCGGCGGTAGTGCCGGTTGCGGATCCGCAGCACCACCGTCGCCAGCAGCGCCGACACCAGCGACCCGAGCAGGATGCCGATCTTGACGTGGTCGTCGCGCTCGGTGCCGGCGCCGAAGGCCAACTCCCCGATCAGCAGCGACACGGTGAACCCGATCCCGGCCAGCAGGGCCAGCCCGAGCACGTCCCACCAGCTCAGCCCCTCGGCCAGCCGGGCGCGCGTGAACCGCTGCACCAGCCACGTCGAGCCGAGCACCCCCACCGCCTTGCCGGCGACCAGGCCCACCCCGACCCCCAGCGTGACGGGGTCGCCCAGGCTCGCGCCCAGCCCGCCCGCGCCGGCCACCGACACCCCGGCGGCGAAGAACGCGAACACCGGCACCGCGACCCCCGCCGAGATCGGCCGGAACCGGTGCTCGAAGTGCTCGGCGAGCCCCGGCCCCGGTCCCTCCACCCGCCGGACCACCGGGACGGCGAACCCGAGCAGCACCCCGGCCACGGTGGCGTGCACCCCGGACTGGTGCACCAGCACCCAGGTCAGCACGGCCAGCGGCAGCAGCAGCCACCACGACCGCACCCGCCGCTGCACCAGCAGCGCGAACAGCCCCAGCGGCAGCAGCGCGAGCAACAGCGCCGGCACGTCCAGCGAATCGGTGTAGAAGATCGCGATGATGGTGATCGCCAGCAGGTCGTCGACCACGGCCAGCGTCAGCAGGAACGTGCGCAGCGCCGCGGGCAGGTGGGTGCTGATGACCGCGAGGACGGCGAGCGCGAACGCGATGTCGGTCGCCGTCGGGATGGCCCACCCCGCCAGCGCGCCGTCGCCGGTGCCGGCGGTGAACGCGACGTAGATGAGCGCCGGGACGGCCATGCCGCCGACCGCCGCCGCCACCGGCAGCGCCGCGCGGCGCGGGTCGCGCAGGTCGCCGGCGACGAACTCGCGCTTGAGCTCCAACCCGGCCACGAAGAAGAAGATCGCCAGCAGCCCGTCGGCCGCCCACTGGGCCAGGGTCAGGTCGAGGTGCAGGTCCGCCGGCCCGACCCGCAGCGCGCTCAGCGCCCGGTAGGCCTCACCCCACGGGGAGTTCGCCCAGATCAGCGCGACCGCCGCGGCGGCGACGAGCAGCAGGCCACCGACGGTCTCGGCGCGCAGCACCTCGGCGATGCGCGAGGCCTCCGGCCAGCTGCCCCGACCGAGGATCGCGGGTCGACGAGCGGGTGTGCCCATGGTCGGCTCCTTCGCAGGGCGTCAGCGGACGATCGCCGACCAGACTTCCCGGCACACCGCGCACGACCGTACGTCACCGGGCGCTCCCACGCCCCGTTCCAAGACCATAATCACTCCCGGCCGTCCGTCGTGGAGCTTTGGTCGAGCCACCCCAGCGACCGCGGCGACGAGCGCTCGCGAACGTCAGGGCGGCGCGCGCGTAGCTGTGCTGCTCGCCGGGCAGCGGAGGGTCGTAGCGGGGGTGGTCCTCGGTCTTCACCGCCTCGACGGTGAAGATGATGGCGCTGATGTGGATGCGCCTGTGAGTCACGGACGCCGTGGGCTGTGGAGGACCGGCGCATCCTGGCCGGAACCCGGGTCGACCGGCTCCAGTGCTTGCTCCGTTGAGTGCTATCCGTCGCCTGACACAGCCGGGATGCTCGTCCCGTGGCCACGCCGGCGGAGCCGCATGCCCGACGCTCAACCGGCTCGGTGGGCGAGCACTGCACAGTCTGGTGCAGTGCTCGCTCATCGAACGCATGGCTCCGGGGACAGCTTGCCGATCGGCAGCCGTAGCGCCCAGAAGCCGTCGCCCCGGTCGGTCCACTCCCCGACCCGGACGATGCGGCCCTCCTCGTTCTCGACCTCGACGAACCGGCCGGGTTCCGGAAGCTCGGCCGCCGCGGCAGCCGCCTCCTACGCGTCCTCGGTACCTCCGCGGAAGCGTCCCTGACCCGCAGGCTCGGCCAGGACGGCGACGCCGCCGCCCGGTTCGCCGAGACCATGGACAGGGCCCGCGAGGTCGCCGAGCGGTTCCCGCGGCTGTGTCGCCGCCTCGACAGCCCCGCGGCCACGGAGCACACCGCCGGCCCGGAGCAGGCGTTCGAGTTCGGGCTGCGCGCGCTCGTCCACGGGCTGCCACCGAGCCGCCCCCACGAAGTAGGCCCGAACGGCGGAAGGGAACCGGCCGATCACCGCCGGTGGGTCGCGCGCGCTCCTGACAGGGTGGGGGCCGTGGACGCGCGAGCCGCCGACGACGACGCACGGTGGTCGGACGAGGAACCCGGGCCGACCCCCGACCCCGCCGCGACCGCCCGACGGCGGCACCGCGACCTCGTCGGCGCGGCGGTGGTGGTCGGCGTCTCCCTGCTGGTGGCCGTCGCCGTCCTGGTGGCGGGCCTCCCCGACGTCGAGGTCGGGTCGCCGCGCGAGCTCACCGCCGTCGTGCTCGTTCTCATCGGCTTCGTACTGGTCGGCACCGGGTTCGGGACGGGGCTGTGGAAGCTCCGCCGGCTGGGCGGCCCGCGCGACGCGACCCTGCTCCTGGACCGGGCCCAGCGCAGGGAACTGCTCGGCCAGGTCCGCGGGCGGCGACCGGTCGACCCGGCCCGGCTCGCGGTGGCCCGCAACCTCGCCGAGCGCCTGGTGCACCAGCGCTGGCTCGCGCTGGGCTCCGTCGGCCTGCTGCTCTCCCAGGTCGGCCAGGCGTTGACCGCGCCGTCGGTGTGGCGCGCCTGGACAGCGACCGGGCCGGCGGTCGCGCTCGGCGCTGCCTGCGTCTTCGCCGCGTGGGACGCGCGCCGGGGGCAGCGCTTCCTCGCCGCCCACCCGGCACCGACCTGATCCACCGCAGCGTTGAGGAGCTCGGCGACCTGCTCCGGCTGGGGCGGCTGGGCGCGGCGACGAGGCAACTTGGGCGGGTGGGCGTGGTCGGCGGGGTTCCGCTCGATCCACCCGTAGGAGATGGCGTAGTTCAGCGCGGCCTACAGGATCGCGTTCAGCCGCCGAATCGCACCCGGCGACATCGGCTTGCAGATGTGGGGCTCTCCGCCGGCTGCAGCCGGGCTGGAGTCGCAGATGTTGCAGCGGCGCAGGTGCGTGTAGAGCCGGTCGAGGACGTCCACCCGGTGCTGCAGCTTGCGCAGCTGCCAGTCCCCAGCGCCGGCTTCAGCGTCCGCCGATTGCTGGCCAACGTGCGCCGGCTGGCCGGTGCTGGTGCTGCGCGAGGTCACCGAGCGCAAGGAGGCCGTCGGGTCCGGCTGGGCGAAGCTGGTCGGCACCGACCCGGAGCTGACCGTCGGGTCGGCGAAGAGCGTCCTGGGCGGCGACTGGGGCCGTCCCGACACGGCGAACCCGTTCGGCGACGGCAAGGCCGCCGAACGCGGCGCCCAGGCCGTCGCGTGGCTCCTCGGTCACGCCGACCGCCCCGCCGACTTCACCGCCTGAGCTCTGCCCCCTCCTCCCGGTGGTCACGAGGGGTGAACGTTCGGGGGCGGTGGGTGCGTCTAGCGGACATGGACCTCAGCGCCGCCGGGCCGCGGTGATCCCGGTGCCGATACCCGACGAAGTGCTCGACGAGCATTCGCGCACGTCGCCTTGCCCGCCTTCGACGGACGAGGAGTTCACCGTCTTCGTGCACGCGAACCACCGGCGCCTGCTGCGGGTCGCCGAGCTGCTCACCGGCGACCGCGGCCGGGCCGAGGACATGCTGCAGACCGTCCTCGTCCGTGCCTACCAGCGGTGGAACCGCATCGCCCAGGACAACCCGGTCGGCTACGTCCGGGCGGGCCTGGTCAACGCGCACGCCGACTGGTGGCGGCGGCGGTCGTCGTGGGAGCGCCCGGTCGCCGCGCCCGAAGTGCGTTCGACCGTCGTCGATCCGGCCGGTCGGGTCGCGGGGCGCCAGGCGGTGCTGGCCGCGCTGGCCCCGCTGACCCGGCGCGAGCGGGCGGTGATCGTGCTGCGGTTCTACGAGGACCTCACCGTCCCGGAGATCGCCGCGACCCTGCGCATCCCCGCCGGCACCGTCAAGAGCACGTGCGCGCGGGCCCTGGCCAAGCTGCGGCTCTCGCCCGAGCTGGCCGACCTCCCCGACGACCCCAGGACCGAGGTGCGGACATGAACCCGACCACCCGTGACGACCTCGCCCGGCTCCGGGCGTCGCTCGACTACCCCGAATCCGCCGTCGTCCCGGACGTGCCGACGATCATCGCCGCGGGCCGGCGGGCCCGCGCCCGCCGCCAGGTGCTGGGCACGGTGGCCGCCGTGGTGGCGGTGGCGGTGGTGACCGTGGTCCAGGTCGGGCCGCCGAGCCACCCGCCGGTCGGGGCCCCGGACCAGGCCGCGCCGGTCGCTCCGGCCGCTCGGCCGGACGGGCCCCCGCCCGCGGAGCTCGTCGCCCACGGCAGCGCCCGGGCCGAGGCACCGGACGTGTTCGACCCGCTGACCAGGAGCCTGGCGGTCGGCTGGGTCCCCGGCGGCCTCAACCTCGCCACGGCCACCGTGCGGGTGCACGAGCAGTCCTACGTCGCCACCGACGGCGCCTACGACGATGTCGAGCACGGGCTGGCGATCACCGTGCTCAGCCGCGGGCGCGCCGTCGACCAGTTCTCGACCGCCGCCTACGGAGTGCCCCGCGATGCGGTCCGGCACCCGACCGACCCGGTCCGCGGCAGCACCGCCGAGTGCCTCAGCGACCCCCTCGTTCCGACCTGCACCGCGCTGCGCTGGCAGTACGCCCCGGACGCCTGGGCGCAGGTGTCCTACGCGGGCAGCGCCGGCCCGACGCCGGAGGCGGCCGCGGCGGTGGTCCGCCGGGTGGCGGAGTCGGTGTCGCTGACGGTCGCCGAACCGGTGCGGCTCCCGTTCGCGCTGAACGGGAGCCTGGCCGGCCTGCCGCCCACGGGGACCGAGGTGCAGTTCGTCGACGACGACCGGATCGACACGACCGCCGGGGCCCGGTGGAGCGTCTCGGTGGTCTACTCCACCGACGACCCCACCGACGGAATGGCGGATGTGAACGTGCGGTGGGAGCCCGGCCGGGTCGTTCCCGACCCGGGCGGCGAAGGCACCCCGAACACGACAGTCGACGGCCGTCCGGCCCGGCTCAGCCCGCACTCCGAGAACAGCCTGATCGTGTGGGGCGCCCATGACTGCACGTGGATACTCCTCGCCCCGGACCCGGTGGCGGCCTTCAGCGACATGCCCCTGGTCGACGACCCGACCGACCCGGCCGCCTGGCCCCCCGTCCGCTGACCCCGTCGCCGAGCTCGGGGCTCGGCCGGAGGTTCAGGACCGAGGCGGTCAGAGACCGGCGAAGGTGGTGACCTGGGTGGACTCGCGGCGGGCGATCTCGATTCGCACAACTCGACCGTTAGCGGAAAGTCGATCACTAGCGCCGCACGCCGGCGGCCACCATCCGCTGGTAGCCGACGCCGGGCGCGGCCTGGTAGACGTCCTGCACCACCACGGTCCTCTCCGCAGCATTGGTTCGGGCAGAACCGACGAGCCGGGACCGTGATCCTGCACCACCGTCACCTGGCACCGGTCCTCTTCAGGGACTGGACACCAAAAGCCCGAGCCCTTCGACGGCATGCTCGACTTCGACACGCACTCCGGCCATCAGCGCTCAGCTACGCAGGGCCCTCACCAATCCCGCTGGCCCCGGCCGACTCGCCGTTCGTCCGGCCGATGCCCACCACGTCGGAGTTCCTCGACAACGCGGTCGAGCCGGTCAACTGGACACCTCCCGCTGAACGACGAGCCTCACGCACCGCACGACACCGGTCGGCCGAAGAGGCGCCGATGATCCACCACCAGGCCAGCCAGATTCGATCATCCAGCGATCCTGCGCAACGAAATCCGGTCGACGGCCGGCCTCGACGTGGGCGACCAGGCGCTCGGCGTCGAGTTCGGCGTCGCGGCGGTAGCGGCGGGTCTCGCCGCGGAGGTAGGTCCGCTTGCGGGTCACGGGGTCAAAGCCGGCGTAGACGCGGGCGCGGAAGCCGGTGCGCAGAGTCTCGATGGACCCCGTGACATGCGGCAACGGTAGGGCTACCGGACGCCGTGATGCCAGAAATGATGCCAGCGCGGACCGCTGAAATGAGACTGTTCAGCACCCCATAGGGCGCTGAACAGGGAAAACAGTGGAGCCGCCTTGGGGAGTCGAACCCCAGACCTACGCATTACGAGTGCGTCGCTCTAACCGACTGAGCTAAGGCGGCAGTTGCAGTGGACAGTGTAGCGACCCGCCCCGCACCCCCCGCGCACCCGGTCCCGTCACCCGCTCGTGGGGACTTGCCCGGTTCACCGCGACACCCGGGGACCTCCGAGCGAGTGTTCTGCATGCGGGTCAGGAGCGATCATGGGCTCGGCGAGGTGCTCGTCGACGAGGGGTGGCGGTGTGGATCGGGCTGCGGTTCAGCCCGGTGACCGGCTACCTGCTGTTCACTCTGGTCGCGCTGACGTCGGTGCCGCGCCGCACCGGGCGCCGCGTGCTCGGCGCGCTCGCCGCGGTCGGGGTCGGGCAGTTGGTGATGGCGTGGGTGTGGCCGCCGGTCAGCCCGCAGTTCACCGAGTGGCCGGCCGCGGTCGTCCCGTGAGTCCGCGGGTCGTCGTGGCCGGTGGGGGCTACAGTCGGCGCGCATGGACGCCCCCGCCCCGGCTTCGCCCATCGACCTGGCGTACGTCCGCGACCTCTACCGCGAGTACGCCGACGACCTCGCCGCCGTGGGCAAGACGCAGCGCGAGTTCGCCGAGGCCGGCCGCGGGACGATGACCCCGCAGCTCGACGACCTCGAAGCCGAGATCACCTACCTGCTGCTGCGGGCCACCCGGCCCGCGGCCGTCGTCGAGATCGGCACGCTGCACGGCTGGTCGACGTCGTGGCTGCTCAGCGCGCTGCGCGACACCGGGTCCGGGCACCTGTACAGCTTCGACATCGTCGACAACGCGCTGCGCAACGTGCCGCGCGACCTGGCCGAGGGGCGGTGGACGTTCGTCCGGGGCGACATCCGGCAGAACCTCGACCAGATCCCCGCCGACACCGGCTACCTGTTCGTCGACGCCGCGCACAGCGCCCGGTTCGCCCGTTGGTACCTCGCCGAGCTGTTCCCCCGGGTCCCGGACGGCATCCCGACCAGCGTGCACGACGTCTTCCACTTCCGGTTCCCGCTGCCCTTCCACGAGGGCAAGGTGGTGCTGGGGTGGCTGGCCGAGCGCGACACGCCGTACTTCACGCCGTCACGGGCGCGGGCGCGGGCGGTCTACGACGAGCTGACCGCGCTGCGCGAGGAGTTGGGGCTGGCGCCGGTGCGCGGGGCCGGGGACAACCCGATGATCTTCTTCCGGAAGCCCTGAGGCTCAGCCGCGCTGCAGCACCGTCATCATCGCCTCGACGGCGATCTCCGGCTTGACGTTCTGGTCGAGCGCGGTGCGGCAGGCCAGCACGGCCTCCAGCCTGCGCAGCACCGACTCGGGGGGCCACTCCGTCGCGGCGCGGCGCACGTCGGCCTCGCGGTCGGGGTTGGTCAGCGCGACGTCGGCGCCGCTGCCGACGACGAGCGCGTCGCGGAAGAAGCCGGCCAGGTCGACGAGGGCGCGGTCGATCGCGTCGCGCTGGGTTCGGGTGTTGCGGGACTTCTGGCGCCGCTCCAGCTCGCGCTCGGCGGCCCGGGCGCCGCGGGCCGCGGCGGCCACGCCCTTGCCGACGCCGCCGGCGCCCATGGCGACGGCCATCTCCTCGCGCTCGGTGACGTCGCGGGTCTCGCTGAGCGCGGTGGCCTCGGCCTTCGCCGTGCGGACCAGGTCGCCGGCGAATGAGAACGCCTCGCCCAGCCCGCGCATCCGCATCGGCATCGCCAGCACGGCCTCGCGGTGCTTGCGGACCTCCGGGTCGCGGGCGAGGTGGCGGGCCCGGCCGACGTGCCCGCCGGACACCGACGCGGCCCAGGCCGCCATGTCGGGCGGGACGCCGTCGCGCTCGGTCAGGACGCCGGCGACGGCCTCGGCCGACGGCGTGCGCAGCGGCACCACGCGGCACCGGGAGCGAATGGTGATGGGCACGTCATCGGGGTGGTCCGACGGCGCGCACAGCAGGAAGACCGTCCGCGCCGGGGGCTCCTCCACCGCCTTGAGCAGCGCGTTGGCCGCGCCCTCGGTGAGCCGGTCGGCGTCGGTGATGACGAGGATCTGGTGCGGTGCGGTGGCCGGGCGGCGGGCGGCGAGTTGCACCAGCGCGCGCATCTCCGAGACGCTGATCGACAGCCCTTCCGGCACGACTTCGCGCACGTCGGGGTGGGTGCCGCTGAGCACGGTGTGGCAGGTGGCGCAGTGGCCGCAGCCGTTGTCGGGGCACTGCAGCGCGGCGGCGAAGGCGCGCGCGGCCACCGAGCGGCCGGAGCCGGGCGGGCCGGTGAACAGCCAGGCGTGGGTCATCGCGGTGGGCTCGGCCGCGGCCCGGCTCAGCTCCTCGACGGCCTCGGGCTGGCCGACGACCTCGTCCCAGGCGCTCACGGCGCGACGACCCGGTCGGTCGGCTGCTCGGCGGGCGGCACCTGCCGGCCGGGGGCGGCGGCGGGGGCGGGCAGCACCGGGCGCAGGACCTCCCACACCCGGTCCGCGACCTCGTCGGGTCCGCCGTCGGTGTCGACGACCAGGTAGCGGGCGGGCTCGGCGGCGGCCATCCGGGTGAGCAGCCTGCGCACGCGGAGGTGCTCCTCGCCGACGACGCCGCCGGGAGGGGGCGTGGCGCCGCTCGGGGGGCGGTCGAGCAGGACCGAGATGTCGGGCCGGAGGCGGTTGGTGGCCCACAGGGCGAGGCTGTCGAGTTCGGCCGGTTCGAGCTCGGACCGGGCGCGGTCGGCGACGACGCCGAACTCGACCAGCGGGCTGGCCAGGAACCGGTCGACCACCACGACCGCCCCTCCCTCCAGCGCCGGGCGGATGACCCGCTCGACCTCGTCCGCGCGGACCGCCGCCGCCGCGAGCATCTTGGCCCGCAGGCCCGACAGCGCCGCCTCCCGGGTGGCCGCGGCCCAGCGCTGCCGGTCGCGGTCGCTGCCGTCCGGCACGACGACTGTGTAGCCGGCCGCGCGCAGGTTCGCCGCGAGCCGGGCCGCCTGCTCGGTGGTCTCCTCGGCCGGGCCGCCCTCCACCGCCACCAGGACGCCGGGGCCGGAGCGCGGCTCACCGCGGCGCACGGCGGCGAGCAGGTCGGGCAGCATGGGCTCGGTGCTGCGGTCGTCCATCTGGCGGTAGGCCAGGATGCCGACGCAGGCCGCGACCACCCCGCCGGCCAGCATCACCACCCGCGTGCCGTCGATGACGAGCGCGACGCCCAGCACGTCGACGGTGCGCGCGGCGACCAGCCCGACCAGCAGCGGCACCAGCGCCATCGAGCCGAGCAGGGTGAGCCGCACGATCGACTGCACGAACGCCACGATGCGGCCGCGGATCTCGTCGGCGACCTGCGAGCCGATGATCGTCAGGCCGGTGAGGAAGGCGATGCCGGCGAATCCGCCGACCAGCATCACCGCCCCGATCGCCACGAACAGGTGCGGCGCCAGCGCCACCAGCACCAGGGCCAGGCCGGCGGCCACGATCGCGGCCCCGAAGAGCCGGTTGTGCGGGACGCGCCGGGCCATCCGCGGGGCCAGGCCCATGCCGATCCCGAGCCCGACGAACACCGAGGCGAACAGGATGCCGTAGGCGGCGTTGCCCCCGCCGAGGCTGGCCGCGTAGAGGGTGGCCGAGCCGACCACCGTGCCACCGGCCGCGAACGCGCCGATGATCCCGACGACCAGGCCGCGGATGAGCGGCGTGCGCACCACGAACGCGGCCCCGTCGCGGATCATGGCGACGACGCCGGGGGTGGGTGGGCGTTCCCCGCCCGCGCCCCGCCCGGAGATCTCCCGGATGCCGAACCACACCGTCAGCGCGGTGACCAGGTAGGCGACGCCGCTGAGCACCAGCGTCAGCATCACGGTGGGCATCGCGCCGCTGTCGCCGCCGAACCACCGCCCGGCGCTGGACACCAGCGTGAACAGCCCGGACGCGGTGACCACGGCGACGCCGTAGGTCATCACCAGGGCCAGCTGGTTGGCCGTCTCGATCTGGTCGGGCCTGCGCAGCAGGTTGGGCACCGAGGCGTCCTTGGACGGGATCCAGAACAGCGCGCAGATCTCGATCAGGAAGGTGGCCAGGAACAGCCACCACAGCGACCCGACCAGCGGGATGGACACGAACAGGCCGAAGCGCAGCACGTCGCACACGACCATGACGTGGCGCCGGTCGAGCTTGTCGGCCAGCGCCCCGGCCAGCGGGCCGAGCACGAGCGCGGGCAGCAGCTTGGTGGCCACCACGCCGCCGAGCGCGAAGCTCTGCGCCTGGTGGCCCTCGGTGAGCTGGGTGGCCAGCGCGGACAGCGCGAGCAGGCTGAGCCAGTCGCACGTGCCGGCGACCGAGGTCACCAGCCAGAGCCTGCGGAAGGCGGGGATGGCCAGGACGCTGCGCACGCGGTGCGCGGTGGGCGCGCCGAGCGAGGGCGGCGCCGGCCGGGTGCCCGCGGGGGCGTCGGCGGACTCCATCGCGGCTCACCTCCCGTCGGCGCGCGCCGGTCCTGGGGGTCGGGCCGGCGGGCCCTGCTCGCACCGGGGATACCCAGCTGGGGTCAGGCTAGTGGAGCAGTCACCCCCGCGGCGCCAGCGGTGCTCAGCGCCATCTCAGTCGGGACGGCCCGACCTCACCGGTAGACGGGGTGCAGCAGCGAGTCGACCAGCTGCACCAGGATCGTCAGGTAGACGAACGCGAAGAACAGGGCGAACAGCCGCGACCCCCACAGGCTGCGGGAACGCCGGGTCAGGCCGGTGATCGACAGGTCGTCGACGACGGTGGGGCGGGGCGCGACGGAGAACCGCGTCGGTGCCCGCCGGGGCGGCGCGGACGGCGCCGGGATCGGTGGCGGGGCCGGGGCCGGCGTGGATGCGATGACGGCGGGCGGCGGGTGGGTCAGCCGGTCGGTGGCCACGGCCGGGTCGGGCTCCTCGACGAGCACGGCGACCGCGACCGGGTCGCGGTCGGGCTCGGCGGGGGCGACGCGCACCCACGGCGGGGCGAGCAGGTCGGGGTCGGACGGCGGCGGGAGCGCCGTGGACAGCGCCGGTTCGGGGGCCGGTTCCGCGACGGCGAAGGGCTGATCGCGACGGGCGACGGCGGCGGCCGGTCCCACGTCCGGATCGGCGGCCTCGGAGTCCTCGACGACGGGCTCGTCGACGGCCACTTCGACGACCGCGGAGTCCTCGGCTCCGTCGTGGACGATCGCGGGCTCGCCGACGGCGGGTCCAGGACCGCGCTCGACCGGCGCCGGCTCGGCGGTCGCGGGGGCGGGGGGCGCCGCGTCCAGGCCGCGCGCCGACACCAGGTCGGCGACCGTCATGCCGGCGGGCGGCTCGGCCCGCCCGGGCCCGCGCAGTGCGTCGCCGAGCCGGCCCAGCCAGCCGGTCACGGCGCCGATGGCGGGGACCGGCTGGGCGGCGTCACCGGCGGGTCCTGCTCCGCGGAGACGTCCGGTCATGCCGCCGAATGGTAGGCCGACCGCCGACCCGGCGCTGGGCGCAACGCGGGCCGCTCCCGTACCGCCCCCGGACAGGGGACGGCGCGGCCTCAGCCGTCGCCGTCACCACCGCCGTCCTCGCCACCGCCGTCGCCGTCGCCGCCGTCACCATCGCCACCGTCCCCGCCGTCCCCGCCGTCGTCGGGGGCGCCGCCACCCGACTCATCGGCGCCCGGGGCGGCCGGGGGCGGCGGGACCGTGCCGCTGCTGACGCTCAGCAGGATCGTCTCGCCGGGCAGCGCGGTGCCCCGCGGGCTCTGCCCGACCACCGTGCCCTTGGACGCCGCGTTGTCCACCGTGCGGGTGGTGACGGCCCAGCCGGCCCCCTCCAGGGTGGCCCGCGCGTCGTTCTGGCCGCGACCGACCACGTCGGGCACCCGGGACTCGGCGCCGCCCTCCAGGTAGCGCGGGTCCGTCGGGGGCAGCGGCAGCACCGGCTGGCCCTCCAGGTAGGCCGTCATGGTGCCGAACCAGGTCTCGGCCGGGGTCTTGCCGCCGAAGATGTTGCCGGACCGGCAGGCGTACGGGGCGCCCGCGCCGTCGCAGAGCGGCTTGGGGGCGTTGGAGTTGTCGAACGCGATGACCGCGCCCGAGGCCTGCGGCACGACCCCCAGGAACGCCGCCGACTTGTGCTGCTGGGTGGTGCCGGTCTTGCCGGCCATCGGCCGGTTCCAGCCGACCTCACCGGCCGCCCTGGCCGCCGTCCCGCCGGGGATGTCGTCCTTGCTCATACCGGTCAGCAGCGTGTTGGCCAGGCCGGGGTCGACGACCTGCTCGCACGGCGCCTCGGTGACCGGCACCGGGTTGCCGGCCGGGTCGGTGATCGACTCGATCGGGCTGGGCGGGCACCACATGCCCTCGCTGGCCAGCGTCGCCCCCACGTTCGCCAGCTCCAGCACGCTGGTCGGGCTCACGCCGAGGGTGAACGAGGCCTGCTTCTGGGACTTGGTGACCTCGGCGATCGACCGGTCGGTGTTGCGGCCGGTGTTCGGGTCCTTGAACGGGGTGGTGGCCAGCGAGCGCATGCCCAGCCGCACCGCCATGTCCACCACGTCCGGGACGCCGGTGAACTCCATCAGCTTGATGAACGCCGTGTTCGGCGACTGGGCCAGCGCGTCGGTGATGGTCATGCGCTCGGAGTAGTTGCCGGAGTTCTGCACCGGCAGCGGGCGCCCGCCGCCGTCGGTGTAGATCGGCGACGCGTAGCCGGACGGCGGCACCGTGAGCTGGTAGTTGATGCCCAGCCCCTTCTCCAGGGCGGTGGCCGCGGTGAACACCTTGTACGTCGAGCCCGCGCCCAGCGGCACCGGCTCGTAGGGCAGCCCGTAGCTGGTCTCCAGCTTCTCGCCGTCCAGGCCGAAGACCCGGCTGGAGCCCATCGCCAGCACCCGGTGCTTGTCCTTGCCCGGCTGCACCAGCGACATCACGTCGGCGACGTTCGGCTGGTCCGGCGGGACCTCCGCGTCCAGCGCGGCCTTCATCTTCTGCATCGCGGCCGGGTCCAGCGTGGACTTGATCGTGTAGCCGCCGCGGTTGATCTGCTCGGTGGAGAACCCGGCACCGGCCAGGTAGGTCTCCACGTAGCGGCAGAAGAACCCGGCGTCGCCCGCGCCGATGCAGCCGGCCGGCTGGACGTTGAGCGGGCTGACGATGCCCAGCGGGGCGTCGAGCGCCTCCTTCGCCTGCGCCTCGTCGATCATCTGCTGGTCGCGCATCTGCTGGATGACGGTGTTGCGGCGGGCCAGCGCGTCCTCGGGGTTGTTGACCGGGTCGGTGGCGCTGGGGTTGCGCACGTTGCCGGCCAGCAGCGCCGCCTGCGGCACGGTGAGCTGGTCGGCCGTGGTGCCGAAGTAGGTGCGCGCCGCCGCGGCGATGCCGGAGGCCCCGTTGCCGAACGAGACGATGTTCAGGTAGCGGGTGAGGATCTCCTCCTTGCCGAGCTGCTGCTCGAGCTGGAGGGCGATCTGGGCCTCCTTGAGCTTGCGGGCCGGGGTCTGCTCGGTGGCCTTGAGCCGCTCGGTCTCGGTCTCCGCGGCCACGTAGAGCATGTAGTTCTTGACGTACTGCTGGGTCAGCGTGGAGGCGCCCTGCTGGATGTCGCCGGAGACCTGGTTGGTGACGACCGCGCGGATCGTGCCCTGCCAGTCGACGCCCTGGTGCTGGTAGAAGCGCCGGTCCTCGATGGCGACCATGGCCGCCTTCATCGCCGGGGAGATCTGGTCGGGCCGCATCGCCACGCGGTTCTGGTTGGGCTCGAAGAACCGGGCGATCGGGTTGCCCTCGCTGTCGGTGACGACGCTGGTCTGCGGCAGCGGGCCGTCCAGCAGGTCGGTCGACACGGCCTGCACGCTGTCGCCCGCGTCGCTGGCCACCAGGCCCACGCCTGCGGCGGCCGGGAACACCATGCCGGCGACGAGCACGCCGGCCAGGACGCACAGCCCGAGCAGCGTCGCGATCGATCGGGTGGCACCTGGGGACCTCACGGATGGCGAGCCTACGCCGCGCCCTGTCACCCCCTCGTCAGGTCCGCCCCGGCCGGCCGGTTGAGTATTTTTGCTCGGTACCCGGCGCCACCGGGCGCTCGCAGAATTCATCCATGCCGGTCAGGACGGGGTCCCCCACCACCGACCGGCGCGGAACACCGCGAGCGACGGAGGCGACCATGACCGAGCAGTGGAACTGGCGGGTTGCGGCGAAGTGCGGCACCACCGACGCGGAGGACCTCTTCGTCGTCGGCGCGCAGCAGCGCGAGGCCAAGCTGTTCTGCCGCACCTGCCCGGTGCGCACCGAGTGCCTGGCGCACGCCCTCGACGAGGGCATCGAGTTCGGCGTCTGGGGCGGGATGACCGAGCGCGAGCGCCGGGCCCTGCTGCGCAGGCGCCCGGACGTCGACGACTGGATGGACCTGCTCACCGACGCCCGCACCGCGCACTACCGCCGCGAGACCGCCGACACCCCCCAGCCGTGACCGGCCCGGCTCAGCGCGCGGAGCGCAGCCCGGCCGGCACCCGCCCGGTGTCGCCGTCGGCGGCCAGCCGGGCCCCGATCTCGCGCAGCCCGTCCAGGTCGGCGACGGCCCCGGGCACCACCGGCACCCTGGTCACCGCGACCTCGCGGTGCGCCCCGGTGAACCGGGTGAGCAGCCGCTCCTCGCGCTCGGCCAGGTCGACCCGGTCGGCGTGCAGCCGCAGCACCGAGGCCGCCAGCGGGGCGCCGCGCAGGTTCTCCGCCACCGCGCGGGCCCGGGTGGCCGACAGCGGCGCCAGCACCGGGTGGGTCCGGTTGAGCACCAGCCCGGCCAGCGGCATCTCCTCCGCGGAGAGCCGGTCGACGAAGTACGCGGCCTCGCGCAGCGCGTCCGGCTCCGGCGCCGCCACCACCAGGAACGCCGTGCCCGGCGAGCGCAGCAGCGCGTAGGTGGCCTCGGCGCGCTCCCGGAAGCCGCCGAACATCGTGTCGAAGGCCTGCACGAACGCCGAGGCGTCGGCCAGCATCTGGCCGCCCAGGATGGTGGAGACGGCCTTCGCGAACAGCCCGAACCCGGCACTGACGATCTTGCGCAGCCCTCGGCCACCGGCCCTCGCGGGCGCCGAGAGGAGCCGGATCATCCGGCCGTCGAGGAAGTTCGACATCCGCTGCGGGGCGTCGAGGAAGTCCAGCGCCGAGCGCGACGGCGGGGTGTCGACCACGATCAGGTCCCACTGGCCGGTCGCGGCCAGCTGGCCCAGCTTCTCCATGGCCATGTACTCCTGCGTTCCGGAGAACGACGTGGAGATGGTCTGGTAGAAGGGGTTGGCCAGGATCGCCTCGGCCCGCTCGGGCGTGGAGTGCGTCTGCACCATCTCGTCGAAGGTGCGGCGCATGTCCAGCATCATCGCGTGCAGCTCGCCGCCCGGCACCGTGTCGACGTGGTCGACGCGGCCCGGCTCGTTCTCCAGCGCCTCCAGCCCCAGCGCCTGGGCCAGCCGCCGCGCCGGGTCGATGGTCAGCACCACGGTGCGCCTGCCGCGCTCGGCGGCGCGCACCGCCAGCGCCGCGGAGGTGGTCGTCTTGCCGACCCCGCCGGAACCGCAGCACACGATCACCCGGGTCCCGGGGTCGTCGATCAGCGCGTCGACGTCCAGCACCGGGGTCATGCGCCGGCCCCGCTCAGGGCCCTGACCGCCACTCCCTGCTCGACCAGCGCGGCCGCCAGGTCGTAGAGGGACCCGAGGTCGACGCCGTCGACCAGCTGCGGCAGCTCCAGGCGGGGGCGGTCGGCCCCCTCCGACAGCCGCTGCAGCGCGGCGGACTCGGAGTTCACCCGGACGGCGTGCTCCACCGTCTCGGCGACGAGGCCGTCGATGACGTCCGGGGGGAGGTCGACACCGGCGCCGGACAGCCCGGCCCGGATGCGCTCGGCGTCGACCCGGCCGCTGGCCGCCGCGGCGACCGAGCGGTCGGGCAGCCACCGCGGGCGGACCCGGTTGACGATCACCGCCCCGGGTCGCAGGTCGGCCGCGACCAGCTCGTCGACGGTCTCCAGGGTCTCGGTCACCGGCAGCTCCTCCAGCAGCGTCACCAGGTGGATCGCGGTGAGCCCCGAGTGCAGCACCTGGACGACGCCCTCGGCCTGGGTGTGGATCGGGCCGCTGCGGGCCAGGTCGGCCATGGCCTTGGTGACGTCGAGGAAGCTGACCACCCGCCCGGTGGGGGGCGCGTCGAGGACGACGGCGTCGTAGGCGGGGCGCCCGTCGGGGCCGGTGCGGTTGACGCACTCCTTGACCTTGCCGGTGAGCAGCACGTCGCGCAGGCCCGGGGCCAGCGTGGTGGCGAACTCGATCGCGCCCATCCGGCGCAGCGTGCGCCCGGCCATCCCCAACCGGTAGAACAGCTCGAAGTACTCCAGCAGGGCCGCCTCGGCGTCCACCGCCAGCGCCCTGACCTCGCCACCGCCCGGGGCGACCGCGATCTTGCGCTCCTCGTAGGGCAGCGGCGGGCTGTCGAACAGCTGGGCGATGCCCTGGCGGCCCTCGACCTCCACGAGCAGGGTGCGCTTGCCGCCCGTGGCCAGCGCCAACGCCAGCGCGGCGGCCACGGTGGACTTGCCGGTCCCGCCCTTGCCCGTCACGACGTGCAGGCGGGCGCCCGACAACGCCGCTGGCCAACCGGTGGGAGTCACGATCCCAGGCTACGGAGCATCGGCCCGACCGGCCGCCCGAGCCGATGAGGCGCTGGCTACAGTCCCCGGTCATGAGCGACGGCACCGTCCAGAGGTGGGAGTACCTCACCGCTCCCGTCCTGATCCACAACACCCAGGCGATCCTGAACAACTTCGGCCGGGACGGCTGGGAGCTGGTCCAGGTCACCACCGGGCTGAACGCGGAGCAGCTCGTGGCCTGGTTCAAGCGCCCGGTGCAGGGCTGATGGCGAGCACGAGCGAGCGCCTGCGCGAGCTGGGCATCGCACTGCCGGCGGTCAGCGCACCCGCCGGCTCCTACGTCCCCGCCAAGCGCAGCGGGAACCTCGTGTTCACCGCCGGGCAGGTCCCCTTCGTCGACGGCGAGCTCGCCGCCACCGGCAAGGTCGGCGACGCGATCAGTACCGAGGAGGCGCAGCGGCTGGCCCGCATCTGCGCCCTCAACGCGCTGGCCGCCGTCGACGCCCTGGTCGGCATCGACGCCGTGACGGCCGTGGTGAAGGTCGTCGGGTTCGTCGCCTCCGCCCCCGGCTTCACCGACCAGCCCGAGGTCGTCAACGGCGCCTCCGACGTGCTCGCCGAGGTCTTCGGCGAGGCGGGCGCGCACGCCCGCTCCGCGGTCGGCGTCGCCGAGCTGCCCCGCGGCGTGCCCGTCGAGGTCGAGCTGGTCGTGGAGGTGTCCGGGTCGTGAGCACCGCGCCGGGGGCGTCATGAGCGCGGCCGAGGAGGCGTGCCACGGGTTGCTCGTCCGGCTCGCCGGACGGCTCCCCGACGACCTGCTCTGGCGGATGCGCGACTGGCTGGCCTCCGGCAGCGCCGACGCGCTGGCCGCGACCCTGCCCCGCGAGCTGCTCCGGCACCGCGTCGGGCTCACCGACGACGAGCGCGACCTGCTGGAGCGCTCGGTCGGCGAGTGGAACGCCTCCCGGCACCTCCTCGACGCGATCCTGCCCACCGACCCGACCGACGAGGTCACGACCACCTTCCGCACCTCCGACACCGGCCTGGACACGGCCGCGCTGAGCGTGCTGGCCGTCGTCCGCGGCCACCCGGGCTGCGTGGCGCTGCACCAGGCGTGGCGGCTGGGTGGTCGGCGGGAGCAGCGCGTCGTCGTGGTGCTCGGCGGTGAACGGCCGTGGACGCTCACCGGGACCCTGCAACGCGTCCTGCGCGCCCACGGCGACCGCACACCGTGCGTGGAGGTGCTTCCGTCGCACAGTGAGCTACCGCCCTACCACCGGGCCGTCATCATCGAGGAAAGCAGAATCTGGCGGCCGCCCGTGTCCGTCGGGCACGACGGGTAGACCGGAAGGGAGGGGCCCGGTGGAGAGCACGTCCCAGAACGCGACGCACGACCTGCTGCTGGCCCTGGCCGGCCGGGTCGACGACGACCTGCTCGGCTGGGCGCGCGAGCTGGTCGCCGTGGGCGAGGACGCGCACGCCGTGGAGATGCTCACCGCCAGCCTCGCCGCCGACCGGGTCGCGCTGCCCCCGATCGTGCGCGGGCGGCTGGTCGAGCTGGCCCGCTCGGCCCGCATCGACCTCGACGTCGACGCCGCCCTGCGCCCGGCGACCGCCGAGGACGCCACCGAGCACCGGTTCGCCGCCGAGGAGTCGCTGGCCGGGCCGGTGGCGACGGTACTGGTCAGCCTGCCGGCCCGGCAGCTGGAGGGCTGCCGCGTGCTGCTCACCCACCGGCGCACCGCGGCAGGCGCCGCTCCCGGGCCGCTGCCGCACCCCGTGCTGCTCGTCGAGGTCGAGCCGGGCTCCCGCCGCCCCGACATGCTCGCCTACCAGCTCACCGTCGCCCTGCAGCGCTCCGGCGTGGTCTGCTCGGTGGAGGTCCTCACCGTCGGCGGCGGCGTCCCGGCCTACCACGCCGAGGCGATGCGCTCCGCCCGCCAGCTCCGGCTCGACCGCCGCCCGCAGGCGCCGGCGCCCGCCGGGGAACGCGCACCGGACGAGCGCCCGTCCGTGACGCGCGCCGCCGAGGCGACGGTCGCGGTGCCGGCGCTGCCCACCCGCAAGCGCCGCACCGAGCAGCCCGACCAGGACGCCGGCCTGGCGTCCCGCGACGGCCGCGCCGCGCACCGGCTCAACGAGACCACGCAGCCGATCTCCGCCGCACCGCCGTTCGGGGCCTCGCACTCCGACACCCCGCTGTTCGACTCCCCGACGCCCACCCCGCCGCCGTCCGAGCGTCCCGAGCGGCCCGACCGGGAGGCGCCGGCGGCGAGCGCCGATCCGGAGGAGGAGGCCCCGCGCGGCGCCGGCCGGCTGACCGCCGTGCCCACGCTGTTCGACGAGTCCCACGGCGACGACGAGGGCGACGACGCCCAGCCCGAGTTCCACCCCGAGGAGTTCGGCCGGTCGCGCCGCGCCTCCCACCGCGCCGGCCCGAACGGGTCCGGCGATCCGGAGCCGCGGCCAGTGGCCCGGCCGAAGCCGCGGGTCCTGCCGGCCCCGGTCACCCCGATCAACCGCAGCTCGATGACCGGCCCGACACCCATCCCGCTGCTGCGCCGCGGGACCAACGGCCGCCGCCCACTCACCCCGGTCGGCCACGACGGGCCCGACGACACCGCGGGCTCCGACTTCGACCCCCTGCAGGACCCGCTCAGCCGCCCGCTGATGCCCCCGCTGCTGGACCCGACGCCCCCGCTGACCGGCCCGATCGGCCTGGTCACCCCGGCGCCGGACGGCAGGCCCTCCGACGACGGCCCGGTCTCCGACGAGAGCTGGTCGGGCGACTGGCTGTCCGGTGCGTGGGCGATGCCGTCCGAGGGCGACGGCGGCAACGGCTCCGAGCAGGACCGGGAGATCACCCCGCCGCGCCCGATCGGGCGCCGCTCGGCCCGCCACCGCTACCTGCGCACCCCCGACGAGCCCGTGGACGGCGAGCCGGCCACCGGCGATCCCGCCGACGGCGGCCAGCAGGCCCGCGTCGACGGTCCGGGCTCCGGGGCGATCCCGCTCCCGCCCGCGGGCACCGGCGCGCACCCCGCGGTGCCGCCGGGCTCCGGCCCCATCCCGCTGCCCCCGGCCGGTACCGGCGCGCACCCGGTCGTGCCGAGCACCAACGGTGCCAACCCCGGACCCCCCGCGAACGGCGCGATCCCGATGCCCCCGGCCAGCGGTCCCATCCCGCTCCCGCCGGCGAGCGGCCCGATCCCGATGCCCCCGGCGGCCAACGGCGCGATCCCGATGCCGCCGGCCACCACGGGTGGCGTGCCGCAGACGCCGACCAGGCCGGCCATCCCGATGCCCTCCGGGGAGGGCCGCGACCACGACGCCCACGCCGACGAGCGCCGCCAGATCCCCGACGACCGCACCGTGGACCTCGAGCACGACCCGAACCTCGGCCTGCGCCCCGAGTCGCTGGCCCGCCTCGGCGAGGCCGACCTCGACCTGCTGGCCAAGCTGCAGGCCGAGTTGCGCAGCGGCCGCGTGCCCCGCGGCGACGACCGCGCGCCGGAGCCGCCGCACCGCCCCGCCGTCGACGGCACCGGCGCGAACGGCGCCGTCGCCCGCAACGGCAACGGCTCCGGCCCGCACGGGTCGGGGACCGCGGCCCACCGCATCCACCCGAACGGCAACGGCTACAGCAAGGGCTACGCCAACGGAGTCACCAACGGCAGCGCCGGCCCCGGCGACCCGGCCGTCACCGGCACGGGCGCCAACGGGGCGGTGACCGGCACCGGCCGTTTCGGGCCCGAGCGCAACGGCACCAACGGGTCCGCCCGCCAGGGGTCGCGGCTCAACCCGTTCGCGTCCCGCCGCAAGCGCAACGCCGAGTCCGAGAACGACGAGGAAACCCCGCCCGACGCCGGCTGACCACGGGCGGCAACGAGACCAGCACCATGGCCTTCGGACGTGTGCCGATCGCCGGGGCCGGGTTAGTGTCCGAT
This sequence comes from Pseudonocardia lacus, assembly GCF_018531445.1. Taxonomy (GTDB): domain Bacteria; phylum Actinomycetota; class Actinomycetes; order Mycobacteriales; family Pseudonocardiaceae; genus Pseudonocardia; species Pseudonocardia lacus. The sequence goes on along the minus strand of NZ_JAHDTH010000083.1, from coordinate 5,382 downwards.
GATGTCCACCGATCGCCCGCCCGTCGTCCCGCGCCCCGCCGCCACCGTGATCCTCGTCCGGGACGCCCCGGAGCCGGGCCGGTCGCCGCTGCAGGTCTTCCTGCAGCGCCGCGTGGCCGGCATGGCGTTCGCCGGGGGGATGACCGTGTTCCCGGGCGGCGCCGTCGACCCGACCGACCTGCCCGATCCCACGGCCTGGACCGGCCCGGACCCGCGCTGGTTCGGGGAGCGGTTCGGCTGCGACCCCGAGCTGGCGGGGTCGCTGGTGTGCGCGGCCGTGCGGGAGACGTTCGAGGAGTGCGGGGTGCTGCTGGCCGGCCCCGGACGGGCCGACCACACGCTGCTCGCCGACGGCCGCGCCGACCTCGTCGCGCACCGCCGCACGCTGGGCCAGCTGCTCACCGGGACCGGGCTGGTGCTGCGCGCCGAGCTGCTGCGGCCCTGGGCGCGGTGGATCACGCCACCGGTCTCCCCGCGGCGCTACGACACCGCGTTCCTGGTGGCCGTGGTGCCCGAGGGGCAGAGCGCCGACGCGCACACCACCGAGGCGGTCGAGGCCGCCTGGTGGCACCCCGACGAGGCCCTGCGCGAGTGGGAGCGCGGCGGCATGCAGCTGATGGCCCCCACCTACCGCACGCTCGAGCAGATCGCCGAGCACCCGGACAGCGCCTCGCTGTTCGCCGCGGCCGACAGCCGCACCATCCGGCCGATCATCCCGCAGGCCCGCCGCGACGGCGGCGACATCGTCCTGGAGGTCGGGGAGCAGCCCGAGGTCCGGATGCCGGTCGCCCGGATGCCGATCGCCGAGGGGGGCCCGCTGTGACCGGGCCCGCCTACGGGGAGCTGCGGGCCGTGACACCGCTGGCGTCGGTGCTGCTGGAGCACAACCCGTCGCCGATGACGCTGGAGGGCACCAACACCTGGGTGCTGCGCGCCCCCGGCGAGGAGAGCTGCGTCGTCATCGACCCGGGCGACGACGACCCGGAGCACCTGGAGCGGGTGGCCGCGGCCGGGCCCGTGGCGATCGTGCTGCTCACCCACCGCCACCACGACCACGCCGCGGGCGCGCGCCGGTTCGCCGAGCTGACCGGGGCGCCCGTGCGGGCGCTGGACCCGTCGCTCGTGCTCGGCTCCGAGGCGCTCGGCGACGGCGACGTGGTGGCCGCGGCGGGCGTCGAGCTGCGGGTGATCAGCACGCCGGGGCACACGTCGGACTCGCTGTCGTTCCTGCTCAGCGGACCCGACACCGCGGCGTCGGTGCTCACCGGCGACACCATCCTCGGCCGCGGCACCACCGTCATCGCCCACCCCGACGGCTCCCTGGGCCCCTACCTGGACTCGCTGCACCGGCTGGCCGACCTGGCCCCGGACACCGCCGTGCTGCCCGGCCACGGCCCCGAGCTGGCCGACGCCGCGAAGGCCGCCGCCCACTACCTGGCCCACCGCGAGCAGCGCCTCGACCAGGTCCGCGCGGCGCTGGCCGCGCTGGGACCGACCGCGACCGCGCGCCAGGTCGTCGAGGTCGTCTACGTCGACGTCGACCGGACGCTGTGGGGCGCCGCCGAGCTCTCGGTGCGCGCCCAGCTCGACTACCTGCGCGCCTAGACCGGCACCGGCCGGGGCTGCGGGGCCAGGGTGCCGCGGCGGGCCCACAGCACCACCGCGACGACCATCCCGGCCACCCCGCCGACCACGAACGCCGCCGGCGGCCCGACGGCCTCGACGACCGCGCCGCCGGCCGACTGGCCCCCGGCCAGGCCCAGGGTGGCCGCGGTGACCACCCAACCGAAGCCCTCGGCGGCGGTGCCGGGCGGTGAGGCCAGGTCCACGGCGAGGGAGTGCGCCGTCACCTGCGGGGTGATCAACGCGCCGGCCGCGACCATGGCCACCACGAGGGCGGTCAGCGAGTCCAGCGGGCCGGTCAGCGACATCGCCGCGACCAGCACCGCGAAGGCGCCGAGCAGCACCGGCATCCGCAGGTGCAGTGGCCGCGGCCAGGGCCGCATCGAGTACAGGACGCCGGCCAGCACCGAGGCCACCGACCAGGCCGACAGCAGCACGCCGCCCAGCGCGGCCGAGCCCGCCTGCGCCGTCACCGCCGGCACGCCGACCTCGACGGTGCCGACCACCATGCCGAAGCCGAGCGAGGCCAGCGCGACCGTGCGCATCCCGGGCCGGGCGATCGCGCCCAGCAGGCCCAGCTTCGGTCCGTCGCCTGCGACGCGTGCCGGCTCGGTCCGCACGGGCCGGGTCAGCGCGAACCCGACGGACCCGGCCACCATCACGCCCGCCGCGACCACCACGGCCGTTCCCGGCCACGGCGTGACCGCGACCAGCAGAGCGGCCAGCGCCGGGCCCAGGATGAAGAACACCTCGAGGCTGATCGCCTCGTAGGTGAAGGCGGCGTCGCGGACCGGGCCGGCCGGGATCAGCCGCCCCCACAGCGCCCGCGCGGCCCCCTCGACGGCCGGCTGGGTGATGCCGGTGAGCACGGCCAGCGCCACCAGCAGCGCCACCCCCTGCCCGGCCTGCACGGCACCGACCAGCGCGGTGACCGCCACGGCGAACAGCGCCGAGGCCACCAGCAGCGGCCGGGTGGCGCCGATCCGGTCGATCACCCGGCCCTGCACCACCGACCCGGCCGACACCCCGACCAGCCCTCCCGCCCCGACCAGGCCCGCCATGGCGAACGAGCCCGTGACCTGCTGCACGTACAGCAGCATCGCCAGCCCGACCATCGCGATCGGCAGCCGACCCAGCGCGGAGAACAGCGCGGGCACGCCGGCGCCCGGGGTCGTCAGGGCCTCGCGGTACGCGCGGATCGAGGAGTCGGGCACGACGACCAGGTTCGCACATTCTGGTACGCCCGTACCAGTTCTTTCCGCCACGTCCCCGTCCCCGCACACGCGGAGGTCGCCGCGCACACGTCACGACGTGTGGGCGGCGACCACGAGATGTGCGGGGCGCGGTGGGCTGTGCGCAGTGCGGGCGGGTGTGTGTGGCCCGTACGAGTGAGAGTTCACCCTCCCCGGACGACCAGGGCACCCGGTGCGACGCCCCCGACCGGGCGCGGCTACCGGGCCCGGCGGGCCAGCCGCTCCGGCTCCAGGATCAGCACGCTCTTGCCCTCCAGCCGCAGCCAGCCGCGGTGGGCGAAGTCGGCCAGCGCCTTGTTCACCGTCTCCCGGGAGGCGCCGACCAGCTGGGCGATCTCCTCCTGGGTCAGGTCGTGGGTGACCCGCAGCAGGCCGGACTCCTGCGACCCGAACTGGCGGGCCAGCTGCAGCAGCGACTTCGCCACCCGGCCCGGCACGTCGGTGAAGATCAGGTCGGCCAGCATGTTGTTCGTCCGGCGCAGCCTGCGGGCCAGCACCCGCAGCAGCTGCTCGGCGATCTCCGGGCGCTTGCCGATCCACTCGCGCAGCGCGGCGCGGTCCATCGTGTGCGCGCGGACCTCGGTGACCGCCGTCGCCGACGACGTGCGCGGGCCCGGATCGAAGATCGACAGCTCGCCGAACATGTCCGACGGCCCGGCGACCATCAGCAGGTTCTCCCGGCCGTCCGGCGACTTGCGCCCGATCTTCACCTTGCCGCTGCCGACGATGTAGAGCCGGTCGCCCGGCTCGCCCTCGGCGAAGATCACATGACCGCGGGGGAACTCGGCCGGCTCAAGGGACTGCGCCAACGCATCGGCCGCGAACGGCTCCACACCCTGGAATATCCCTGCTCGGTTAAGAACCTCGTCCACTGCACCGCTCCTCATACCGGCCGCTGCCCCGCGGCGGATCACCGGCGCGCCAGTCTAGGGGCTGCACGCACCCTCTGTGACGCTGTGCGCGTCGTTTCGTCCGCACGTCCGAGCGACCCACCGTCCGGGGGACGGGGGCGGGCGCTCGGCCGGGGCTCAGGCGGCCTTGCTGCGGCGGACTCCCCGCTTGCCCCGCTGGCCGCGCGAACGCAGCCGGAACAGCTCCAGGGCGCGGCCCGTACCCTGCCGGAACAGGGCTCGGACCTCGTCCGGACGCGGTCGTTCGAGGAGCTCTTCGAGCTCCTCGGGGCGCACGGTCGACTCCCGCAGCTTGGATTCCACCCGCTCCATTCCGAGCGCGAAGAACATCACCAGCAGCGGCACGAGGACGGACAACCAGGCAGTCATGTCGGGCCTGATGTTCCCGCACCGTGCCCGATCATGCGTCGGCGGGGTCGGCGTTGCGCGCGACCTTGACGCGATCGTGACAAAGCCGGTGACGCCCGGTGACGAGCCCTCGCGCACAGTCCCGGCCGGTCGGGCGAACGCGCCCGACCGGACCGTCCGGGTGCCGCCGTACCCTCGGAGCGTGACCCCCTCCCCCGCGGCTCCCACCACCCACGGCGCCGACGCGCTGCGGAACGCGGCCCGGCTCGCCAAGCGCATCGCCGCGGGCGAGCCAGCGCTGGGGCGCGCCCGCCGGGTCGGCCGGATGCTGCGCACCCTCACCGCCACCCACACCGACGCGCACTGCGAGCTCGACTTCACCACCCCGCTCGAGCTGGCCGTGGCCACCATCCTGTCCGCGCAGAGCACTGACAAGGGCGTCAACGCCGTCACGCCGAAGCTCTTCGCGCGCTATCCGACCGCACTGGCCTACGCGCAGGCCGACCGGGCCGAGCTGGAGGAGATGATCCACTCCACCGGCTTCTTCCGGAACAAGGCGAACTCGCTGATCGGACTGGGCGCCGCGGTCGTCGAGAAGCACGACGGCGTCCTGCCCAACACCCTCGACGAGCTGGTCAAGCTGCCCGGGATCGGCCGCAAGACGGCCAACGTCATCCTGGGCAACGCCTTCGACGTGCCCGGCATCACCGTCGACACGCACTTCGGCCGGCTCGTCCGGCGCTGGGGCTGGACCGACCTGGAGGACCCGGTCAAGGTCGAGCACGCGGTCGGCGAGCTGATCCCCAAGCGCGACTGGACGATGGCCTCGCACCGGATCATCTTCCACGGCCGCCGCGTGTGCCACGCCAAGAAGCCGGCCTGCGGCGCCTGCACGCTCGCCGCCGACTGCCCCTCCTACGGCACCGGCCCGACCGACCCGATCCAGGCCGCCAAGCTGGTCAAGGGCCCGTCCCGGCCGCACCTGCTGGCGCTGGTCGGGCTCACCGAGGACGACGCCCCGGCGCCCGCCCCGCGCACGGCCGCCGACCGGGACGTCCCGTGACCGCTCCGCGGCAGGGCGTGCGTCGGGCGGAGGTCGTCAGCACGGTCGTGGTCGTGCTGCTGGTCGCGCTCGGCGTGTTCGCGCTCTGGCCGCGGGACGCCCCCGACCGCACCGATCCGGCCGCCACCGCGGCCCCGGCCACCGACCGCGCCGCCGTCGTCGTGCCCGACGCGGAGCTGGCCCC
>NZ_JAHDTH010000082.1 GCF_018531445.1 Pseudonocardia lacus | reverse complement strand
GCGTCGGCGAGGCCGCCGCGCACCACCTCCGGCGCGCCCAGCACCGCCTCCCGGAGCACCCGTCGCCGGCGCGTGGCCAGCCGCCGTGCCCGCCACACCACGCCGCGCCCGGGCGCGAACAGCACCGCGGCCAGGGTGATCGTGAAGCCGGTGAGCACCACGACCGGGCCGGTGGGCAGCGCGGCCCGCGTCGCCAGCAGCGAGCCGGTGACCCCGACGACCGCGCCGACCAGCGCGGCCAACCCCAGCACCACCGGGAACCGGTCGGCGAGCTGGCGGGCGGTGACCGTCGGGACGACGAGCATCGCCACCATCAGGATCGCCCCGACCACCCGCACGCCGATCACGATCGCCACCACCAGCAGCGCGGTCATCAGCACCTCGAGCGCGCGCACCGGCAGCCCGATCGAGCCCGCGTAGCCGGCGTCGAACAGCGTCGTCGCCAGGGCCCGGCGCAGCACCAGCACCACCGCGAGCGCGGCGAGGCCCAGCGCGGCCATCACCGCCACGTCGCTCTCCAGCAGCCCCGCGGCCTGCCCGAACAGGTAGTTCTCCAGGCCGGCCTGGTCGGAGTCCTGGGTGTTGGAGATGTGGGTGAGCAGCACGACGCCCAGCGCGAAGAACCCGGAGAGCACCACGCCGATCGCGGCGTCCGGGCGGATCCGCCCGGCCCGCTCGATGCCGACCATCAGCAACGCCGCCACCAGCCCGGCCACCGCCGCCCCCACCAGCAGCCCGGGAACGTCCTTCACCCCGGACACGATGAACGCGACGCACACCCCGGGCAGCGTCGAGTGCGCCACCGCGTCGCCGACGAGGCTGCGCCCGCGCAGCACCGCGAACGCGCCGAGGACGCCGCTGGTCAGCCCCAGCACCAGGGCACCGGCGACGACCACGCTGTCGGTGTAGGGCAACCCCAATCGCGTGAGCAGGTCGAACACGGATCAACCGCTCCACACGTCGGCGGTCTCGACGTCGGTGCCCGGCACCCCGTACGCGGCGCGCACCGCTTCCGGCGTCAGCACCTCGGCCGTCGGCCCGCAGCCCAGCGCCCGCACGTTCAGCAGCAGGGTCCAGTCGAACGCGGCGCGCACCTGGGCCATGTCGTGGTGCACGACGATCACCGATGCGCCGTCCGAGCGCATGGCGCGCAGCAGGTCGAGCAGGTCGGCCTGGGTGCGCGCGTCGATGCCGGCGAACGGCTCGTCCATCACCAGCACCGGCGCCTGCTGGGCCAGCGCCCTGGCCAGGAACACGCGCTGGCGCTGGCCACCGGAGAGCTGGCCGATCTGGCGGCGCTCGAAGCCGGCCATGCCGACGCGGTCGAGGCACTCGTCGGCGACCGCGCGGTCGGCCTTCGACACCCGGCGGAACCAGCCCGTCGAGCGGTAGCGGCCCATCTCCACGACCTCGCGCACGGTGATCGGGAAGTCCCAGTCGACCGACTCGCGCTGCGGCACGTACGCGACGCGGTCGAGGCCGGCGCGGCCGCTCTGGCCGTCGATCAGGACCTGCCCCGCGTCGCTGGGCACCAGCCCCAGCGCGGCCTTGAGCAGCGTCGACTTGCCGGCGCCGTTCGGGCCGACGACGGCGCACAGCCGCCCCGCCGGGAACTGCGCGTCCACCTCCCAGAGCACGGGCGCGGACCGGTAGGAGACCGTCAGCCCGCGGACCTCCAGCGCGGTGTCGGTGACCGTGGCCTGTTGCGCAGGCGACGTCATGAACATCTGCCTCATCCCTCCGGTTCGCCGTTCAGGCCGGCCGCGATCCAGTGCGCGTTGGCGCGCAACATGCCGATGTAGGTGCCTTCCGGGGTGCCCGGCTGGCCGGCGGCGTCGGTGAACAGCTCGCCGCCCACCCGGACCTCGGCGCCGCGCCGCGCGGCCGACGCGATGAGCGCGTCGATCGTCTGGCGGGGCACGCTGGACTCCACGAACACCGCCGGCACCCGGTGCTCGGCGATCAGCGCCGCCACCCGCTCGACGTCGGCGGTGGTGGCCTCGGCCGCCGTGGAGATGCCCTGGATCCCGGCCACATCCAGGCCGTAGCGGCGGCCGAAGTACTCGAAGGCGTCGTGCGAGGTGACCAGCAGCCTGCGCTCCGGCGACACGGTGGCCATCAGGCCCTTGATCTCGCGGTCGAGCGCGTCGAGCTCGGCCAGGTAGGCATCGAGGTTGCGCTGGTAGTCGGCGGCGTGGGCGGGGTCGCGCTCGGTCAGCGCGGCGGCGATCGTGCGGCACGCCCGCCCCCACAGCCCGACGTCGAACCAGACGTGCGGGTCGTACTCCTCGTTCGTGCCCGGTGCCGGGGCGAGCAACTCCGAGCGCGGGATGTCGTCGGTGATCGCCAGGGTGGGCTGGCGCTCGGCCAGCTCGCCGAACAGCTCACCCATCCGGCCCTCCAGCTGCAGACCGCCGTAGAGGATCAGGTCGGCGTCGCGCAGGGTGGCCACGTCGCGGGCGCTGGCCCGGAACAGGTGCGGGTCGACGCCGGGGCCCATCAGGCCGGTGACGACGACCCGGTCGCCACCGATGCGGGCGACCGCGTCGGTGATGAAGTTGGTGGTCGTGGTGACCTTGACCGGGCGGTCGACGACCGGGGCGCGGCTGGCCGCCGGCGCGGCACAGCCGGCCAGCGCGACCGCCAGCAGGAGCCAGGTCAGGCACCGACGGAGCACGAGTTAGCCTCCTCTAACACCACGATTAGCGCAGACTAAGCGGATTCGTAGACTAGCCGTAGTTCCCTGTCGGCGACGTCTCAATCCGATACGGGCGCACGACCCTGATCTACGCTGGCGCGGTGCTGGAGTTGGGTGCCGCGGACGGCATCCGCGGCGCGTCCTTCCGGCTGACCCTCGGCGCATCGGTCCTCGGCTTCGGCGGCTACGCGCTGCTGCTGCCCGTCGTCCCGCTCTGGGCCGCGCGCGGCGGCGCGGGCGCCCTCGGCGCCGGCGTCACCACCGGCGCGCTCATGCTCAGCACCGTCCTCACCCAACTCGCGGTGCCCTGGCTGCTGCACCGGATCGGGCACCGCTGGGTGTTCGGCATCGGGCTCGTACTGCTGGGTGCCCCGTCCCCGCTGTTCGCCCTGTCGGCGGACACCCCGGCGCTGGTCGCGGTGTCGGCGCTGCGCGGGATCGGATTCGGACTCGTCACGGTGGTCGGGGCGGCGCTGGTCGCCGAACTCGTGCCGCCGCAGCAGCACGGCAGGGCGACCGGGCGCTACGGCGTCGCCGTCGGCGCGCCGCAACTCGTGCTGCTGGCGATCGGGGTGGCCGCCGTCGAACGGCTCGGGTTCCTGCCGGTCTTCGTGGCCGGCGGGGCGGCGCCGGTGCTCGGGGCGCTGCTCGTCCCGTTCATCCGGGTGCCCGCCGCCGCGTCCGCCCCCGCCGCTGAAACCGCGGCGCAGGAGGAGAGGGAAGTGGGGGTCGGGGCGGGGGTGCGGCCGCTGCTGGCGATGGTGGTCTGCTCGATGGCGCAGGGTGGGCTGGTCACGTTCCTGCCGCTGGCGGTGGCCCCGGGCGCGCTCGCCCCGACGGCCCTGCTGGTGATGGCGGCCGGCGGCCTCGCGGGCCGGGTCGGGGCGGGGCTGCTCGTCGACCGCTTCGGCATCGGCGGGCGCATCCTCGGCCCGGCCACCCTGCTCACCGCGCTGGGCACCGGCCTGGCCGCGGGCCTGCTCGACACCAGCGCCGCCGGCGTGCTGGTGGGTGCGGCACTGGTGGGCGCCGGGTTCGGCGCCGTCCAGAACGACTCGCTGACCACCCTGTTCGCGGTGTACGGCCCGGCCCGCTACGGCGCCACCAGCGCGGCCTGGAACATCGCCTTCGACGGCGGGACCGGGGTCGGCGCCACCGGGCTCGGGGCGCTGGCCGACCCGTTCGGCTTCCGGGTCGCGTTCGGCGTGGCCGCGGTGCTCTGCGCCCTCACCGTCCTGGTCCCGCGACCACGCCCCCAGAAGCCGTCGAGAACGAAGTTGTCGTGATTATGGACCGGTCCAACGAGCAACAACTTCGTTCTCGACGGATCCGGGGCCGGGGTCAGACAGGGCCGTCGCCACGTGGATGGCGTCGAGTGTGCGCAGCATCGGCTCCTCGAGCCGGCTCGCCGCTTCCAGGACGGCGCGCGACATCTCGATCAGTTCGACCCGGCCGAGCAGCAGGTCGAGCCGGGGTGGCCGACCAGGTGCGCGTCGTGCGGTGCCGCGCCGGGCTTCGACGAGCAGCAGTTCGCTGGACACCATGTCGACGTCGGCGGAGACGGGTTTCGCCACGGCGTCCGAGCCCTCTTCGGGGAAGACCAGCTTCAGCAGGGCGGAGGTGTCGAGGTAGATCAATACCTCTCCTCCTCGCGCATCCGCATCAGCTCCTCGTACGGCGAACTCTCCCCCGGCTCCGCGGGCGGGATGGGCAGGAGGTCGGCGATGCCGCGCCGCGTCGCGCGGCGCACCTTGCCCGCCGCGACCAGCCGCTCGAACGGCGAACTCTCAGCGTCCGCCGGGACGAGGTAGCCCACGACGCGGCCACGGACCACCACCGGCACCCGCTTCCCCGCGGCCATCACAGCGGCGTAGCGCGCTTCGCCGTCGGGCAGCTCGTCCAGGTCGAGCGGTTCGGAACTGTCCTCCACGGGCGCGAATGTAGCGCCGGCCACCCCCGGCCCGTGGCGTCTTCAGTGCCCCCGGGCGATCCACTCCTCCAGGTGCGGTGCCTCGTCGCCGATCTTCGTGGAGTCGCCGTGGCCCGTGCGGACGACCGTGTCGCCGGGCAGCGCGAGCAGCTTCTCCCGGATCGAGGAGATGATCGTGTCGAAGCTGGAGAACGACCGGCCGGTGGCGCCGGGGCCGCCGTTGAACAGGGTGTCGCCGGTGAAGACGGTGCCCAGTTCCGGCGCGTAGAGGCAGGTGGAGCCGGGGGAGTGGCCGGGGGTGGTGATCACCCGCAGGTCGACGCCGCCGACGGTCAGCACCTCGCCGTCGACCAGTTCGCGGTCCGGTGAGCGGTCGGGGTGGGTCATCTCCCAGAGCTGCTTCTCGGCCGGGTTCAGCAGGATCGGGGCGGAGACGCGGTCGGCGAGCGCGGGGGCGCGGTTGACGTGGTCGTCGTGGGCGTGGGTGCACACCACCGCCACCACCCGCCGCCCGCCGACGGCCCGCTCGATGGCGAGCTCGTCGTGGGCGGCGTCGATGACGACGACCTCGTCGGCGTTCCCGACGATCCACACGTTGTTGTCGACGTCCCAGGTGCCGCCGTCGAGGGAGAACGTGCCGGAGGTGACGACGTGGTCGATCGGGCCGGAGGGCGTCACAGCAGCACCACCGAGCGCAGGACCTCGCCGCTGTGCATCTTCGCGAAGGCGGCCTCGACGCCGTCGAGGGCGATGGTCTCGGTGACGAACTTCTCCAGCGGCAGCCGGCCCTGCAGGTGCAGGTCGACCAGCATCGGGAAGTCGCGGCTGGGCAGGCAGTCGCCGTACCAGGACGACTTGGTCGCCCCGCCGCGGCCGAAGACGTCGGCCAGCGGCAGCTCGACGGTCATGTCCGGGGTGGGCACGCCGACCAGGACGACGGTGCCGGCCAGGTCGCGGGCGTAGAAGGCGGCCTTGAACGTCTCCGGCCGGCCCACCGCCTCGACCACGACGTTCGCGCCGTTGCCGTCGGTCAGGGCCTGCACGCCCTCGACGATGTCCTGCTCGCGGGAGTTGATCGTGTGGGTGGCGCCGAACTCCTTGGCCCAGGCCAGCTTCCGGTCGTCGACGTCGATGGCGATGATCGTGGCCGCGCCGGCCAGCCGGGCGCCGGCGATGGCCGCGTCGCCCACGCCGCCGCAGCCGATGACGGCGATCGAGTCGCCGCGGCCCACGCCGCCGGTGTTGATGGCCGCGCCGATGCCGGCCATGACCCCGCAGCCCAGCAGGCCGGCGACCTCCGGCTTGACCGCCGGGTTGACCTTCGTGCACTGCCCGGAGTGCACCAGCGTCTTCTCGACGAACGCGCCGATGCCCAGCGCCGGGCTGAGTTCCTGGCCCGACTCCAGCGTCATCTTCTGCGCGGCGTTGTGGGTGGAGAAGCAGTACCAGGGCTCGCCGCGCCGACAGGCCCGGCAGGTGCCGTCGACCGCGCGCCAGTTGAGGATGACGAAGTCGCCCGGCGCGACGTCGGTGACACCCTCGCCGACCGACTCGACGATCCCGGCGGCCTCGTGGCCCAGCAGGAACGGGAACTCGTCGTTGATGCCGCCCTCGCGGTAGTGCAGGTCGGTGTGGCACACCCCGCACGCCTGCACCTGCACGACGGCCTCGCCCGGTCCCGGGTCCGGCACGATGATCGTCTCGACGGATACCGGCTCGCCCTTCTTGAGGGCGACGACCCCGCGAACCTGCTGCGACATTCTGCGACTCCTGTGGCTGCCTCGGCACTCGTCCGGCGCCGAGCTTTCCACGGGTGGGGCGGCCGTGGGGCCGCACGGCGCTGCGCGTCTGGTTAGGTGCCGTCGCGGCACGTAGGTTCCGGTCATGATCGAGCGCGAGGACGTCGACGGGGTCGCGGTGCTGCGGCTGGCGCACGGGCCGGTGAACGCGATGGACCTGGAGCTGTGCGGGGCCATCGCCGACGCGTTCGCCGGGCTGGCGAGCGACCCGGCGACGGCCGTCGTGCTCACCGGGGCCGGGCGGTCGTTCTCGGCGGGGGTCGACCTGCGCCGGCTGCTCGACGGGGGCGAGGAGTACGTGCGGCGCTTCCTGCCCGCGCTCGACGCCTGCCTGCGCACGCCGTTCGAGCTGGGCAAGCCGGTGGTGGCGGCGGTCAACGGGCACGCCATCGCCGGCGGGGCCGTGCTGGCCGCGGCCGCCGACCGGGTCCTGATGACGGACGGGCCGGGCCGGATCGGGGTCCCGGAGATCGTGGTCGGGGTGCCGTTCCCGCGGGTGCCGATCGAGGTCGTGCGGCACGCGGTGGGCGATCAGGCGGCGCGCCGGCTGATGATCGGGGCCAGCACCCACCCCGCCGCCGACGCGGTCGGGTTCGGGCTGGTGGACGAGGTCGTGCCGGCCGACGAGCTGCTCGACCGGGCGATCGCGCAGGCCAGGGCGCTGGCCGCCGACGTGCCGGCGGACACCTTCGCGATGACCAAGGCCCAGCTGCGCCGCGAGCACGTGGAGCGGATGGACGGCTACGCGGACGAGGCCGCGGGCGTGGCCGAGCTGTGGGTGCGCCGGGTGACCGACGGGTGGACCGCGGACTACCTGGCGAAGGCTACGAAGAAGTCGTGAGCAGGCCGATCGTCGCGTCGACGTAGGCCGCCAGGTCGGCGCCGCCGGGGACGGTGTCGGGGGCGGCCTGGGTGAGCTGGGCGTGCCCGAGGTAGGCGGAGTAGGCCAGCAGGCCGCGGCGGCGGGCCTCGTCGGGCGGTAGGCCGAGTCCGCCGAAGAGTCGGGCGACGTAGTCGATCCGGCGCGCGGTCACCCGGGCCAGCACCGGGGCGACGAGCGGGTGGTCGCGGGTGGCGAGCAGGGCCAGCTCGACCCGGCCGCCCCGCTGCCCGTCGCGCCCGCCGACGGCCAGCGTGAGCAGCGTGTGCAGCTGGGTGCGCGGGTCGGGCTCGGCGGCGACGAGGGCGATGACCTCCTCGGTGTCGGTGCGTTCCCAGGACTCCAGCGCCGCGGCGAGCAGCGCGTCGCGGTTGGCGAAGTGCCAGTAGAAGCTGCCCTTCGTGGTGCCGAGCCGGGTGGCCAGCGGCTCGACGGCGACCGCGCCGATCCCGCCCTCGGCCAGCGCGACGACCGCGGCGTCGGTCCAGTCCCGCGCGCTCAACCGCTTCCGCTCCGCCACCTCCGTACGCTAGCGTACGGTCGTACCATACGGTGGCGTACGGAGGCGGGCCATGGTCCGGAACGTGCACGAGAGGCGGGTGGCCGCGCCGCCCGAGGCGCTGGCCCCGCTGCTGGACCGGCTGGGCGGCCCCCGGGACGCCCTGTGGCCCAGCCCGCGGTGGGTGCCGATGGTGCTCGACGGCCCGGTCGCCGTCGGGGCGGCCGGCGGGCACGGGTCGATCCACTACCGGGTCACCGCGTACGAGCCCGGCCGCCGGATCGGGTTCGCGTTCGAGCCCGACCTCGGCATCCACGGCACGCACGAGTTCCTCGTCGAGCCCGATGGGGAGTCCGCTTCGGTCGTGCGGCACGTGGCCGACGCCCGGTTCGGCTGGCCGATGGTGCTGCTGTGGCCGCTGGTCGTGCGATGGCTGCACGACGCCCTGCTGGAGGACCTGCTCGACCGGGCCGAGCGCGCGGTCGGCCGCGAGCCCGAGCGCCCGGCGCGGCACTCGCCGTGGGTGCGGCTGCTGCGGGCGGTCGCCGGCGAGGAACGCCCCCGCGCGGTGCCCGTACCGTCCGGCGGCCTGCTGGACGGCGCGCTGCCGCGCGTCGACTTCGCCGACGCGCACGCCGTCGCGACCCGCCCCAGCCTGCCCCGCGACCCGCAGACCTGGGCCGATGCCGTCTTCCGCGACCCGCCGGCCTGGGTGGTCGCGCTGATGGGGGTGCGCCAGGCACTGGTCGGGCTGGTCGGCATCGAGCGCGGCGACCGCTCGGCCTTCGACTCCCTGGCCCGCACCGACGACGAGGTGCTGCTCGGCACCGACGCCGGCCACCTCGACTTCCGGGCGAGCGTGCGCCGCGAGGCCGACCGCGTCGTCGTCAGCACCGTCGTGCTGCTGCGCAACCGCAGGGGCCGCGGCTACTTCGCGATCGTGCGGCCGATCCACCCGATCGTCGTGCGGGGGATGCTGGCCCGGGCCGCGCGACGGCTGTCGCGTTCGTCCAATACCCCTCGGCTGGTGCCGACGACGATCGGTGCATGACGACGACCACCGGACGGTTCGACCTCACCTCCTGGGACGAGGAGGTCATCGACGAGGCCGACGGCACCAAGCGGGCGCGGGCCCGCAACACCAAGTCCTTCCAGGGCGGGATCACCGGGGAGAGCGCCACCGAGATGCTGCAGGGCTTCGCCGGCGAGGGCACCGCGACGTACGTGGCGATCGAGCGGGTCACCGCGGCGGTCGACGGCCGCAAGGGCGGCTTCCTGCTGCGGCACTCGGCGCTGATGGCGGGCGGCGGCGGGGACATGCTGGTCGACGTGGTGCCGAACTCGGGCACCGACGAGCTGGTCGGGCTCACCGGCACGATGACGATCGCGCTGGTGGACGGGGAGCACAGCTACACGTTCGACTACGACCTCGGCTGAGACAGGGGCTGCGAGGTGGGGCTCCCGACGGTGCGCGGTGGCCTCGCAGATGTAGCGGTGACCGCGCAGCACCAACCGTGGCCTCACAGCCCGCAGGCGGGCCGCGTGTGCGCCCAGCGGCGTGCGGGCGGCCTCGCAGATGTGGGGTGGCCGCGCAGCACCAGGTGGGTTCTCGCAGCGCGCCGGCGGGCTGCGAGAACCCACTCAGGGCTGCGATGACGCCGCGGAGGCCTGCGAGGACTAGCCAGGGCTGCGAGGTGCCCAACGGCCGAGGACGCGGGGCCGCGTCCTCGGAGGCGCCGCCAGCCACCCGCGCCGGACGAAAGTGGATCTCGTCCAACCAGATCGGACGAAATCCACTTTCGTCCGCCGAGGTGGCGCGCCAGCGCCCACGACTCCCCGAGGCCCCCTGCTCGATCAGAGGTCGCTCGCCGCGGAGGCGCCGCTGGAGGCCCCACAACCCGAAGGCGGCTCAAGCGGGACGCCCCTCAAACCCGGACATCCTGCACAACTGCCGCGCCCTCATGACCAACCCGCAACAACAACAGTGGCGTCACAACCAGCGCCACCCCAGCCGCCCCTATCGCCACCCGCGCCCCAGCAACCTCAGCCAACACCCCGCACAACCCCGTCAGCGCCGCCGTCGCCAACCCGCCCGTCACCGACCAGGCAGCCAGCACCCGTGCCACCAACCCGGACGGAGTGCGTTCGAGCCGAGCAGTGGCGAGCACCGGGTTGTAGATCCCGATACACGTGATCAGCGCCAACTCCACCCCCGCGACCAGTACCAACCCTGGCGTCCCCGGTCCGACGAACGCCAGCCCGATCGGCCACAGCACGCGCAGCGTCCCGGCCGCGCGCAGCACGCGGTGCTGGCCGAACCGGGTGACGAGGGGGCCGGCCAGCCGGGCGCCGAGCAGGCCGCCCAGGCACGGCCCGGCCAGTGCCAGCCCGTACTGCCACGGCGCGAAGCCGAGCGGTCCGAGCATGAGCACCGCCAGTGGTGGTGCCGCGGCCATGACCAGGCCGTTGACCAGCAGGGTGTTCAGGAAGAGCGGGCGCAGCAGCGGGTCGGCCAGGATGTGGCGCCAGCCGTCGAGCAGGTCGGCGGCGCGCAGCCGGGTGGCGCCGGCGCGCGTCGGGAGTGGTTCCCGGCCGCCGATGGCCCGCAGGCCCAGCGCCGACAGCAGGAAGCTGGCGACGTCGGCGAGCACCGTGGTCAGCGGCCCGAACAGGCCGATCGCGGCCCCGCCGAGCGGCGGCCCGAGTGCGGTGGCCGTCCACGTCGTGGCCTCGAAGCGGGCGTTGGCCCGCAGCAGGTCGCCCGGGGCCACCAGGCCCTTCAGGTACGCGCCCGCGGCCGCCCGGAACGCGTGCTCGGCGGCGACCGCGACGACCGCCACGACCAGCAGGTGGGCGAAGCCGAGCCGGCCGAGCAGGAACGCCGCGGGCACGCTCAGCAAGGCCGCGCACCGGACGAGGTCCATCGTCACCATGACCGGGCGCTTGCGGTGGAACTCCACCCACGGCCCCAGCGGCACCGCCAGCACCGCGCCCGCCGCCCGACCGGCCGCGGCCAGCGCCGCCACCTGCGCCGGGCCGGCCTGCAGCACCAGGATCGCGATCAACGGCAGCGCGTCGAAGGCCAACCCCGTGCCCGCGGCGCTCACCGCGTACGCCGCCCACAGCCACCCGAACCGCCGTCCCAGCCCCCGCGTCCGCACGGGGCCGATCACAGCGGGGGACGGGGTCGCGCGGCCAACAACCGGTCGACCGGTGAGCCACAACCGCCGGTTGTGCGGCTACGGTCCCGCCGTGGACCTCGACGGCGTGCGGACCTTCCTCGCCGTCGCCGACGCCGGGCGGATCACCGAGGCGGCCGACGAGCTGGCGCTGACCCAGCAGGCGGTGTCCAAGCGGATCGCCGCGCTGGAGCGCGACCTCGGCACCCGGCTGTTCGTCCGCACCGCGCGCGGCGTCCGGCTCACCGACGACGGGCGCACCTTCCTGCCGCACGCCCACGACCTGCTGCGGGTCGCCAGGGCGGCCACCACCGCGCTGCGCCCCGAGCGGCGCGCGCTGCGGGTCGACGTGCTCGGTCGCCGGCTCGCCCCGGCCGACCTGCTGCGCGACTTCCACCGCGCGCACCCCGACGCCGAGCTGGACGTCGTGACCCTGCCCGACGCCGACGCGGCGGTCGCCGCCGTCCGCTCCGGGGCGGTGGACACCTCGTTCCGGGCCGTCGCCGCGCCGGGGCGCCTGCTGCCCGACGAGGTCGCGGCCGTGCGGGTGTTCGACGAGCCGCTGCAGCTGCTGGTCGGGCCCGCGCACCCGCTCGCGGGCGCCGCCGCCGTCACCCCCGCCCGGCTCGCCGGGCACCGCGTCTGGATCCCCTCCGGCGGGGGCGACACCGAGTGGGCGGCGTACTACGCCGGGCTCGCCGCCGCGTTCGGGATCGTGCTGGACACGACCGGGCCCGACTTCGGCTTCGAGACGATGGCCGACGCGCTGGCCGCGTCGGCGGAGGTGGCGACGTTCGTCGGGGAGCGGTCGCGGCTGCTCTGGCCGGCAGGGCACGACCTGCGGCGCGTCCCGGTGCGCGACCCGACCCCGGTCTACCCGCACTCGCTGCTCTGGCGCCGCGACGACCCGCACCCGGACGTGGCCCGGCTCCGCGCCCACCTGGGCCGGCTCCCGGCGCCGGGCGGCGAGGGGACGTGGGTGCCGCCGTGGACGCTCTCGCCGTCCCGCCCGCAGGGCCCCGTCGAGAACGAGGTTATCGTTCGTTGGACCGGTCCAAAGCTGCGGTAACCTCGTTCTCGACGGTGGCTCGGGCGGCGTCGCGCTCGTCGGCCAGTCGGGCCGTCTCGCTCGACACCGGGGCGGTGAGGATGGCCGCGACGACGTCGACCAGGTAGCTGGTGAAGAGGCGGTCGTCGGTGTGCGGGGCCGAGCGGGCGCGGCGGGCCAACTCGACGCCGGTGTGCACGATCGCGGTCCAGCGCCGGTGCAGCCGGCGCGCCTGCGGGGCGAGCACCGGGACGACCGCCGCGCGCCAGCGGCCCAGGCTGTCCGACACCACGTCGGCCGGGCGCACCTGCGGGCTCGGCCGGCTCATCAGCTCGGCGTAGATCTGCAGGAACGCCGGGCCGCCGTCGGGGTCGGCGAGCTTGGCCGCCAGCGGGCGGACCAGCGCCCCGGCCAGCGCCCTCGCCGTCGGGGTGCCGTCGGCGGCCTCGATCTCGTCGAGCAGGGCGTGCCGGCGGGCGTCGACGTCGGGCAGGTGCTTGGCCAGGATCGCGGTCAGCACGCCGGCGCGGTCGTCGAAGTGGTACTGGACGGCGATCACGTTGCGCGCCCCGGCCACCCGGGTGATCTCGCGCAGGCTCACCGCGTCGACGCCGCGCTCGGCGAACAGGTGCTCGGCCGCGGACAGCAGCTTGGCCCTGGTGTCCGAGCGCGGCGGCGACGACGGGGTGGACATGGCGCTATTAGACCTGGGCGGCCTCGTGCTCGAGCAACTCGGCGATCACGGCCTTCGACGCCTCGCGCCGGGTCGGCAGGTGCCCGGACGGGAACAGGCCCTCGTGCGGGGCGTAGTCGCGCAGCACCTGCTTGGCCACCGTGAGCTTGTGCACCTCGGTGGGCCCGTCGGCGATGCCCATCACCTCGGCCGCGAGCAGCATCCCGGCGAAGGGCATCTCGTTCGAGACGCCGAGCGCCCCGTGCAGGTGCAGCGCCCGCTGGGCGATGTCGTGCAGCACCTGCGGCATCGCCACCTTCACCGCGGCGATGTCCTTGCGGACCTTCATGTAGTCCTTGTGCTTGTCGATCAGCCACGCCGTGCGCAGCACCAGCAGCCGGAACTGCTCGAGCTGGATCCAGCTGTCGGCGATCTTCTCCTGGGTCATCTGCAGGTTCGACAGCGGCGTCAGCGAGGTGTCCCGGCGCGAGCCGCGGACCTGCCGCGACAGCGCGCGCTCGCACATCATGTCGAACGCCTTGCGGGCCGAGGCGATCGTGCGCATGGCGTGGTGGATGCGCCCGCCGCCGAGGCGGGTCTGGGCGATCGCGAACGCCTTGCCCTCGCCGCCGAGCAGGTGGTCGGCCGGCACCCGCACGTCGGTGTAGCGGACGTAGCCGTGCCCGCCCTCGCGCTCGGACTCGCCGCCCACCCCGACGTTGCGCACGATCTCCACGCCCGGGGTCTCCCGCGGCACGATGAACTGCGACATCCGCTCGTACGGGCCGGCCTCGGGGTTGCTGACCGCCATCACGATGTAGAACGCGCCGAACTTCGCGTTGCTGGTGAACCACTTCTCGCCGTTGATGACCCAGTGGTCGCCGTCGCGCTCGGCGCGGGTGGTGAACAGCGTCGGGTCGGCCCCGGCGTGCGGCTCGGTCATCGAGTACGCCGAAGAGATCTCGCCGTCGAGCAGCGGCTTGAGGTAGCGGGCCTTCTGCTCCTCGGTGCCGAAGTGGGCGATGATCTCGGCGTTGCCCGAGTCGGGCGCCTGGCAGCCGAACACGCTGGGCGCGAACCGCGACCGGCCGATGATCTCGTTCAGCAGCGCCAGCTTGACCTGGCCGAAGCCCTGCCCGCCGAGCTCCGGGCCCAGGTGGCAGGCCCACAGGCCCTGCTCACGCACCTCCTGCTGGAGCGGGCGCAGGATGCGCATCATCCGCTCGTCGGACTTGTCGTAGGGGCTGGCGTCGAGGAAGTCGAGCGGCTCGACCTTCTCCCGCATGAACTCCTCGACCCAGTCGAGCTTGGCCTGGTACTCGGGCTCGGTCTCGAAATCCCACATGCTCGCCTCCTCGCGTGCGCCGTGCTCCGATCATGCGGGGACATCAGTCTGTGATGCAAGTGCTTGAATTGTGACATGGCTCCCGGCAGTGGTGGGCGTCGCAGCCTGAGGGTGGGTGGCGCAGCCCGCCGGCGCGTTGCGACGACACACCCGGGGCTGCGCGACGCGACTGCGTCTGCGAGGACCCCCGAGCGCCGACGCACATCGCCAGGGCGCCACGAACACGCCGTGGCGTGTGCGTGACGGCGGGGGGGGGGTGTGCGGGGTGGGGTCAGGGGCGGGTGGTGAGCAGGTCGTGCAGGGCGGCGGCGAGGGTCGCGACGAGGTCGGCGTGCCGGACGGGCAGGCCTTCGACGCGGGAGTGGGCCCAGGTGTCGCTGACCATGCCGAGCACCGCGAGGCCCAGGGCGTCGGGGGCGACGGTGGGCACCTCCTGGCGCGAGCGCAGGCGGGTGCCGAGGGCCCAGGCCACCTTCATCAGCCCACGCATCCCCATCGCCGTCCACTCGGTGCCGGGCAGCACCGCGAGCGCGAACAGGTAGACGAAGATCCCGTGCCGGTCCAGGACGGCGAACCAGTCGTCCACCCAGCCGGCGATGTCGGCGGGCGAGCAGGGCCGGGGCAGCCGGTCCCAGCCGTCGATCGACTCCAGGACCTCCTGCAGCGACGCCGTGCCGGTGGCCAGGAACAGGGCCTCGGTGCTACCGCCGAAGCGGGTGGTGAACTCGGCCCGGTCGATGCCGCACGTGGCGAGCACGTCGGCGACGGCCAGGTCGCGGAACTCCCGGCGGACGAACAGGCCGCGGGCGGCGTCGAGGACCGGGTCGCCGTGGCGCGGGGCGGGGGCGCGGTCGGGGCCCGGGCCCGCGTCGACGGCCGGCTCGGCGGCGAGGCAGGAGCGGATCAGTGCGGCCGCGGTGCGCACCATGTCGGCGTCGTCGACGGGCAGCCGGGTGACCCGGCTGCCGTACCAGCTGCGGTTGAGCATTGCGAGCACCACCAGGCCCAGCGCTTCCGGGGCGGTGGTCGGGTGGGTCTGGCGGGCGCGCAGCCGGATGCCGAGCTGGAACACCACCCGCATGTGCATGCGCCGCGTGCCGGAGCGGACCTGCTCGTCATCGGGCGCCGACCAGCTGGAGGCGTGCAGGAAGGCGCCGTGCCGGTCCATGTAGCCGAGGTAGGCGCGCACCCAGCCGACGACGTCGGCGGTGCCGGCGGGGGAGGGCAGCGGGTCCCACAGCGCGACGGTGTCGAGCATGTCCCGGTACGCGGCCGCCCCGAGCAGGACGAAGATGTCGCGCTTGTCGCGGAAGTAGGTGTAGAAGCCGGCCCGGGAGATCCCGCAGGCCGCGGTGATGTCGCTGATCCTGGTGGCGGCGTAGCCGCGCCCCAGGAACAGCGCGCGGGTGGCGTCGATGATCGCGGTCCGGGTGCGCTCGGCGCGCCCGCTGCGCCCGCCGACCGGCTCACGGGGTGCGGGGGCCAGCTCGGGCAGCCGGGGCAGGGCCGGGTGGGTGGTCGTCTCGGTCATCGTCACCGCTCGTGAGGCATTGCCGCGGCGGCGCCGGTCCGGCCGGCGCGGCCGCGATCAGGTCGGGTGGCGCACCGTGGACGGGTCCTCGACCACGGCGCCGACGGGTGTGGGGCCCCGCGGCGCGGCCATGCGCGGAGGCTACCGCTCGCCCAACCTGTCACGGATCGTCCGGTTGACGGCGCGGCCGAACGCCGTGACCACCCCGCCGACGGTGATCGGCTTGAGCTGCTGCAGGGCAGCGGCGAGCCGGCCGCGCTCGGCGGGCGGGCGGCCGCGGTCGCGGTAGGGCTGCAGGACCTCGGCCTGGAACAGCTCCATCAGCTCCTCGGCCATGGCCGCGGTGTGCCGCTCGACGATGCGGTGGGCGCGGGTCCACAGCTCGATCGGCAGGCCGGAGTCGAGCAGCGCCATCCCCTCGTGCAGCGAGGTCGGGCCGCGCAGCCGGACGCCCCCCTCGACGCGCTCCAGGACGCCGAGCCCGGCCAGCGCGTCGACCTCCTCGGCGCTCAGCGCCCGCCCGGCCCTGCGCTCCAGCTCGGCCGCGTCGACGTCCTCGGCCTGCTCGGTCGCCCACGGCGTGAGCAGGGCCCGGCGCAGCGCCAGTTCCTCCGCGCCCGCGGTGGCCGGCAGCGCGCGCAGGTGCCCCTCGATGGCGGCCAGCGTGAACCCGAGCGCGGACAGCTCGCTGACCAGGCCGAGCCGGGCGACGTGGTCGGGCCCGTAGAGGCCGGTCCGCCCGCGCAGCGTGGGTGGCGGGATGAGCCCGCGCCCGGCGTAGAAGCGGATGGTGCGCACCGTGATGCCGGTGCGCTCGGCCAGTTGGTCGACGGTGAGCAGCTCCTCGTCGGGCGCCGGTGGCGTGGGTACTGCGGCCATGGTGGGGCAGCGTACGCGGATCCTTGACCTATGTGACAGTGCTGCTGTAACAAAGGTGCATGAGTGGGATCCCCGAGGCATACGTCTACGACGCCATCCGCACGCCGCGCGGCCGGGGCAAGGCCTCCGGCTCCCTGTACGAGGTCAAGCCGGTCTCGCTGGTCGTCGGCCTGATCGACGAGCTGCGGAGGCGCTTCCCCGGGCTCGACCCGAACACGATCGACGACGTCGTGCTCGGCGTCGTCTCGCCGGTCGGCGACCAGGGCGGCGACATCGCCAAGACCGCCGCCATCGCCGCCGGCCTGCCGCACACCGTGGCCGGCGTGCAGATCAACCGGTTCTGCGCGTCCGGGCTGGAGGCGGTCAACATCGCCACCCAGAAGGTCCGCTCCGGGATGGAGGAGCTGGTGCTGGCCGGCGGTGTCGAGTCGATGTCGCGGGTGCCGATGGGCTCCGACGGCGGCGCCTGGGCGATGGACCCCGAGACCAGCTACCAGACCGGGTTCGTGCCGCAGGGCATCGGCGCCGACCTGATCGCCACCCTGGAGGGCTACTCCCGGGAGACCGTCGACACCTTCGCCGTCGAGTCGCAGACGCGCGCGGCCAAGGCCTGGGCCAACGGCTACTTCGCCCGCTCGATCGTCCCGGTCAAGGACCGCAACGGCATCACCGTCCTCGATCGCGACGAGCACGTCCGCGCCGGCACCACCCTCGACGCGCTGGGCACGCTGCCGCCGTCGTTCGCGATGATCGGCGACCAGGGCGGCTTCGACGCGGTGGCCCTGCAGCGCTACCACTGGGTCGAGGCGATCGACCACGTGCACCACGCCGGCAACTCGTCGGGCATCGTCGACGGCGCCGCGCTGACGCTGATCGGCACCGAGGCCGCCGGGAAGGCCGCCGGGATCACCCCGCGCGCCCGGATCGTCTCCACCGCGCTGTCCGGCGCCGACCCGACCATCATGCTCACCGGGCCCGCCCCGGCCAGCCGCAAGGCGCTGGCCAAGGCCGGGCTGAGCGTCTCCGACATCGACCTGTTCGAGATCAACGAGGCGTTCGCCGCGGTCGCCCTGCGGTTCATGCGCGACCTCGACCTCGACCCCGACAAGGTCAACGTCAACGGGGGCGCGATCGCCATGGGCCACCCGCTCGGCGCCACCGGCGCCATGATCCTCGGCACGCTGATCGACGAGCTGGAGCGCCGCGACCTGCGCTACGGCCTGGCCACGCTGTGCGTGGGCGGCGGCATGGGCATCGCCACCGTCGTCGAGCGCGTCTGATCCCCCGGAAGGACTTGAACTAGTGACCGAGCAGAAGGCCGTCCGCTGGGAGAAGGGCGAGGACGGGATCGTCGTCGTCACCCTCGACGACCCGGGCCGCAGCGCCAACACCATGAACGACCGGTACCTGACCGCGATGGGGGAGTGCGTCGACGCGCTCGTCGCGGACAAGGAGAACATCACCGGCGTGATCGTCACGTCGGCCAAGAAGACCTTCTTCGCCGGCGGCGACCTCGACTCGATGAGCAAGGCCGGCCCCGCCGACGCCCCCACCGTCATGGAGCAGTCCATGACGATCAAGAACCAGCTGCGCCGGCTGGAGACCCTGGGCCGCCCGGTCGTCGCGGCCATGAACGGCACCGCGCTCGGCGGCGGCCTGGAGATCGGCCTGGCCGCCCACCACCGCATCGGCCTGGACGCGCCCGGCGTCGTCTACGGCCTGCCCGAGGTGACCCTCGGGCTGCTGCCCGGCGGCGGCGGGGTCGTCCGGATCACCCGGATGCTCGGCATCATGAACGGCTTCCTGAACGTGCTCTCGCAGGGCCAGCGGCACAAGCCGGCCGCGGCGAAGGAGGTCGGGATCCTCGACGACCTGGCGTCGTCGCACGAGGAGATGCTGGACAAGGCCCGGGCCTGGATCGCGGCCAACCCCGACGCCGCGCAGCCGTGGGACAAGCCCAAGTACCGGATGCCCGGCGGGGCCCCGTCGAGCCCGCAGCTGGCCGGCCTGCTGCCGGCGTTCCCGGCGAACCTGCGCAAGCAGCTCAAGGGCGCGCCGATGCCGGCGCCGCGCAACATCCTCGCGGCGGCCGTCGAGGGCGCCCAGGTCGACATCGACACGGCGTTCCGCATCGAGGCCCGCTACTTCGTCGAGCTGGTCACCGGCCAGGTCGCCAAGAACATGACCAAGGCCTTCTTCTACGACCTGCAGACCATCAACGGCGGCGGCTCCCGCCCCGACGGCCACGAGCAGTGGCAGCCGCGCAAGGTCGCCGTGCTCGGCGCCGGGATGATGGGCGCGGGCATCGCCTACACCTGCGCGCTCTCCGGCTGGGAGGTCGTGCTCAAGGACGTCACGGCGGAGGCCGCGCGGAAGGGCAAGGCCTACTCCGAGGCGCTGGTGGCCAAGGGCGTCAAGCGCGGGAGGACGACGCAGGAGAAGGGTGAGGCGCTGCTGGCGCGGATCACCCCGACCGCCGACTACAACGACCTCGCCGGCTGCGACATCGTCATCGAGGCCGTGTTCGAGTCGGTCGAGCTGAAGCAGCAGGTCTTCGCCGAGGCGATGAAGGTCATCGAGCCCGACGCGCTGCTGTGCTCGAACACCTCCACGCTGCCGATCACCGAGCTGGCCGCGGGCGTCGAGCGTCCGGCCGACTTCATCGGCCTGCACTTCTTCTCCCCGGTGGACAAGATGCCGCTGGTCGAGATCATCCGCGGCGAGCGCACCTCGGACGCCGCGCTGGCCAAGGCGTTCGACGTGACGCTCGGGATGCGCAAGACGCCGATCGTGGTCAACGACAGCCGCGGGTTCTTCACCAGCCGGGTCATCGGCACGTTCATCAACGAGGGCGTGGCGATGGTCGCCGAGGGCATCGACCCGCAGACCGTCGAGCAGGCGTCCTCGCAGGCCGGCTACCCGGCCCCGGTGCTGCAGCTGATGGACGAGCTGACGCTGACCCTGCCGCAGAAGATCCGCAAGGAGGCGCAGGCCGCGGTCGAGGCGGCCGGCGGCACCTGGGAGGCGCACCCGTCGGAGCGGATCATCGACGGGCTGGTCGAGGCCGGGCGGCCCGGCAAGTCCGGTGGGGCGGGCTTCTACGAGTACGTCGACGGCAAGCGCACGCGGCTGTGGCCGGGGCTGCGCGAGCGGTTCGGCGCCACCAACCACGACGTCGACGTGCACGAGCTCTCCGAGCGGATGCTGTTCATCGAGGCCATCGAGACCGCCAAGTGCTTCGACGAGGGCGTGCTGACCGCCGTCGCCGACGCCAACATCGGCTCGATCTTCGGCATCGGCTACCCGGCCTGGACCGGCGGCGTCGTGCAGTACGTGGAGGGCTACCCGGGCGGCGTGGCCGGGTTCGTGGCCCGCGCCGACGAGCTGGCCGAGAAGTACGGCGAGCGCTTCCGGGTGCCGGACAGCCTGCGGTCCAGGGCCGCTCAGGCGACCGCCGCCTGATCCGTCCGCAGCAGCCGGCGGGCCGCCTTCCGTGCGCCATCGGAACGCGGCCCGCCGGCGTTACACGTTCGTGATGGAGGGGCGCATGGCCGCCATCGCCGGGGACGCCGCTGAGAAAGCTGCAGTGGTGGTGCGTACTTCTCGGTAGGGCCCGCCGCATCAGGTGCGGCGGCTCGACCGTGAAGGCAGGTCACCCCGCATGAAGCGCTCCCCCCACCCCCGGCGTCGCCTCGCCACCCTCGTGACCGGCGTGGCCGTCGCCATCGGCGTCGGCACGCTGGCCGTCGTGGGCCTCCCCGCGGCTCCGACCGCCCCCGCCCCCGCCCCCGCTGTCGTCGCGGCCCCGCGGCTCGTCGCCGACGCGCCCGCGAACGGCTGCCCGGAGGTCGAGACGATCGCCGTCCGCGGCACCACCGAGCGGCAGGGCGGCGGCATCGTCGCCGGCCCGCTGGCCTCCGCGCTGCAGGACCAGCTCGACCAGACGGTGCGGACCCACGACCTGGTCTACCCGGCGTCGTTCGCCTACCAGCAGAGCAAGCGCGCCGGCGTGCGGGCGCTGCGGGCGCGGCTCGCCCAGACCTCGGCCGAGTGCCCCGGCACCGAGTTCGTGCTGATCGGCTACTCCCAGGGCGCCGACGTCATCGGCGACACCATCGCCTCGGGGGACGTGCCGGCGGCCGACCGGATCGGCGCCATCGCGATGTTCGGCGACCCGGCGTTCACCAGCCGCGAGCCGTTCGCTACCGGCAGCTTCCGGGTCGGCACCAACGGCATCTTCCCGCGCGCAACCGGCGCCTTCGGCGACCTCACCGACTCGGTGGTCTCGTTCTGCAACCGCGACGACAACTTCTGCCAGCGCGGCTCGGCCGGCACCGGGCACTTCCGCTACGGCGCCGACCGGCAGGAGGCCGTGGAGGCGGTCGCCGAGCTGCTGGGCTGACCACTCACGTCCCGGCCACCCCCGGCAGGGCGTCGAGGGCGACCTTCGCCAGCGAGTCCGTGCGGGCGAACACCGCGCGCTGGCGGGTGGCGCCCGGGCCGCGGTCGAGGACCGCCTGCAGCAGCTCGCGCACCGTGACCAGGTCGCCGGTCCGCTCCAGCGCCGGGGTCACGTGCTCCACCAGCGCCCCGAGCACCACGGCGGCCGGGGCGGGGCGCCAGTCGCGGGGGTCGAGCAGGACGCCGTCCACCCCGTCGCGCCCCGCGCGCCACGTGGCCAGCCGCAGCACCTCGGTCCGCACGGCCCGCGGCGGCGTCCCGGCCTCCCACTCGTCGATCGCGGTCTCCACCAGTGCGCGGACCAGCCCCGCCACCAGGACGGCGTCGTCGGGGTCGCGGCAGACGTCGGCGACCCGGATCTCGACGGTCGGGTGGGTGCGCGACAGCCGCGCGTCCAGGTAGAGCATGCCCTCGTCGAGCAGGGTGTCGGTGGCCAGCGCGGTGTCGACGAACTCCTGGTAGCCCTGCACCGACCCGAACGCCTCGTAGACCCCCGACGACGGCCAGCGGGTCCACACCTGGCTGCGGAAGCTCGCGTAGCCGGACTGCTCGCCCTGCCAGAACGGGGAGTTCGCGCTGACCGCGATCAGCGGGGCCAGCCAGGGCCGGATGCGGTCGAGCACGGCCACGCCCTGCTCGGGCGAGTCGATCGCGACGTGCACGTGGCAGCCGCAGGTGAGCTGCTCGGAGACGGTCAGGCCGAACCGGCGGGCCATCTCGTAGTAGCGCCGCGACGGCGTCAGCGTGGGCTCCACGGGCAGCGGCGAGGTGGCCAGCGGGACGAGGCCCGCGCCGGCGTCGGCGGCCGCGGCGATCGCCTCCGAGCGCACGGCCCGCAGCTCGTGGGCGAGCTGGTCCAGCTCGGTGCACGGCCGGGTGCCGGTCTCCAGCTGCTCGCGCTGCAGCTCCTTGGTGAGGCCCGCGCCCTGTTCGTCCTCGACCTCCCCGGCCCGCTCCGCCTCGGCGAGCACCGCGCCGCTCATCGCGACCGGAGCGCCCGTCTCCGGATCGACCAGCAGGAACTCTTCCTCGACCCCCACGCTTCGCACGGGCAGATAGTGCCCAAAGTCGACGCCCGGTGAACCCCGGGGTTGAGAGCCGGCCGAATCGGGCAATCTGGGCGGGTGGCCGACTGGGTGTTCTCGATCGTTGACCGCATGGGCTCGCTGGGCGTCGGGCTGCTGATCCTGCTGGAGAACCTGATACCCCCGATCCCGTCGGAGGTCGTGCTCCCCCTGGCGGGCTTCCGCGCCAGCACGGGCGCGCTCAACGTCGTCGCGGTGTGGGTGTGGTCGACGGCCGGCTCCGTGGTCGGCGCGCTGCTCCTCTACGGCCTGGGCGCCTGGCTGGGCTACGACCGGCTGCACCGCCTCGCCGGGCACCGCTGGTTCGTGATCACCAGCCAGAACGACCTCGAGCGTGGCCAGGACTTCTTCGAGAACCACGGCAGCAAGGTGGTGCTGCTCGGCCGGTGCGTGCCGTTCCTGCGCAGCGTGGTGTCGATCCCGGCCGGGGTCGTCGGCATGGGCCTGGTCAAGTTCGTCACGCTGACGACGATCGGCAGCGGGGTGTGGAACGCCGTGTTCGTCGCGCTCGGCTGGATCCTCGGCGAGCGGTGGAGCGACGTCGAGCAGTGGTTCGGGCCGGTCAGCTACGTGGTCATCGGGCTGCTGGTGATCGGGCTCATCTGGTTGGTCGTGCGCAAGGTGCGCAGCCGCGAGCCCGCCGCCGACTGACCGTCCGGCCCGGCTGCTCGGCGCCGCGGGCTTGCCTTCCGGGCCCCGCACGGGCGAAGCTCCGCGCGGCCTATCGGACGGACAGCGGGCGGGCACGTGGCGAGCGAGCACGAGTGGGGCGAGGACAGGCTGCGGTTCGCCGTCGTCCCCCCGAACGGCAGTGTCGACGACCTGGCCGCGACGGTCGGGCCGCTCGCCGAGCAGTTCGTCCGGCTGGCGGCGAACCTGGCCGGCGCGACGACCGTGCAGGGCGTGCTGAGCCGGGTCTGCGAGGCCGCGCTGGCCGCCGTCCCGGGGGCCGACCTGGTCAGCGTGACCCTGCGCGCGAACGGCGGCTTCCACACCCCGGCCCGCACCGACGAGCTCGCCCACGCGCTCGACCAGGTGCAGTACCGCCTCGACGAGGGCCCGTGCGTGGAGGCAACCCGCACGCCCGGCACGGCCGTGACCTTCTCCGCCGACCTCGGCGCCGGCCGCGAGTACCCGCGGTTCGGCCCGGAGGCCGCCGCGCTCGGCGTGCACAGCGTGCTCGCGGTGGGCCTGTTCCCCGGCGGCGAGTCCCCGCGCTACGGGGCGCTCAACATCTACTCCCGGGTGGCCGGCGGCCTCGACGAGCTGGACCGCGACCTCGCCCTCGTGCTCGCCGCGCACGCCTCCACGGCGCTCGGGGCGAGCATGGCGCACACCTCGGCCGAGCTGGAGATGGCCCAGCTGCGCGAGGCGATCAGCAGCCGCGACGTCATCGGGCAGGCCAAGGGCATCCTGATGGAGCGCCGCGGCGTGTCGGCCGACGAGGCGTTCGACATCCTGCGCCGGGCGTCGCAGGCGCTGAACGTGAAGCTGTCGCGGGTGGCGCAGACGCTCGTGGAGCGGCGCGCGGAGATCTGACCGTTCCGGCTCCGATCTTCACCGGAGCCGCACGACCCTCTCACCCGATCACCAGACGGCTCACGGCTTCCTCTCAGGTGGCGCGGACAGGGTGGATCACAGAAGCACCGATCCACCCCATCGGCACCGAACCGGGAGACCCCGATGACCGTCTCGACCGTCCTGCTCGACCGCCCCGCCGCCCGTCCCCGGGCGGCATCCCGCGTCCTGCTCGTGGACGGCGACGACGACGGCCGCCGGGCGATGGCCGCGGCCATGCGGGCGGCCGGGCTGCAGGTCACCGCGGTGGCCGCCCCGGCGCAGGCGCTGGCCGTGCTGCCGGCGGTCCGGCCGGACGTGCTGATCACCGACATGAGCCGCGACGCGCTGGAGCTGGTGCAGGTGCTGCGGGTGCGCGACGCCGCGGTGCCCACGCTGGCCGTCGGGTCGCGGACCGACCGGGTCGCGGCGTTCCAGGCCGGCGCGGACGCCTTCCTGGCCACGCCGTTCGGGCCGACCGAGCTGCTCAACCGGGTCGCCGACCTCGCCGCCGCGGCCGCCGTCTGACCCTCCGCGCCCGCCCCGCGACCCAGCGGCTCGCGGTCCCGCACCGTGCGGGAGCATGGCCGCGTGGTGCGGCTGGCGGGGGTGCGCAAGCGCTACCGCGGCCGCGGTGAGGTCCTCGCCGGCGTCGACCTGGAGGTCGCGCCCGGTGAGCCGGTGAGCCTGGTCGGCGGCAACGGGGCGGGCAAGTCCACCCTGCTGCGGATCGCGGCGGGCTGCGCCTCGCCCACCGCCGGACGGGTCCGCGGCCGCCCGCCCGTCGTCGGTTACCTGCCGCAGGCCGCGCCACCACCCGCCCGCATGACCGTGCTGGCCTACCTGCGCCACCACGCCGCCATGCACGGCGCGGGTGCCGCCGGCCCCACCACCGCCACCGCCGTGCTGGACGCACTCGGCTTCACCGGCGACCGGGCCGGCCCGCTGGTCGCGTTGTCCACCGGCAACCTGCAGAAGGTCGGGCTGGCCCGGGCGCTGGCCTGCGCCGGCCCCGACGCCCCCGGTGACCCCGGCGAGCCGCCCCTGCTGGTGCTCGACGAGCCGTGGACGGCGCTGGACGCCGACGCCGCCGTCGCGCTGGGGCGCGAGCTGGCCGGCTGGGTGGGCGCCGGGCGTCCGCTGCTGGTCGCCGACCACACCGGGCGGGCCGGGCAGCTCGCGGGCGCGCGCACGTACCGGCTGTCCGGCGGGCTGCTGGAGCCCGAGGACGTCCCCCGCGGCCAGCCCGACACCTGGGCCACGGTCCTGCTGCGCTGCCCCTCCGCGCCGGCCGCGGCGCTGGCCGCGCTGCCGCCGGTCGCCGACTCCTGGGACGAGGACGGCCTGCTGGGGCTGCGGCTGCCGGCGGCCCGCTGCGACGCGTTGCTGGCCGCGGCACTGGCGATGGGCTGCTCGGTGGTCGGCGTGCGGCGGGGTCCGTGATCGGTCGGACGTCGGCCGCGGCCCGCTACCTGCTCGCGCTGCTGGTCGGGGAGCTGCGCGTGCTGCTGCCCGTGGTGGCGTTCCTGGCGGTCCTCGGGGTGCTGTTCGGCGGCGACCCGGGGCCGCCGCCCACCCCGTGGGCGGCCTCCGCGCTGGCGATCTACCCGACCGCGGCCTGGGTCGCGCTGGTCGTGGCGAACGTCGAGGACCCGGTGCAGCGCACGATCACGGTGAGCGCCGCGGGCGGGCGGGGTGCCGTCGCGGCGGCGACGGCGCTGGTGGCGCTCGTCGCCGACCTGCTGCTGGTCGCGGTGGCGGTGCTGTTCCCGCTGGTCACCGGGCGCTACGAGTACCCGCCCGCGACGCTCGTGCTGGGGGCGGTCGCGCACCTGGCGTGCGCGAGCGCCGGCACCGCCGTGGGGCTGCTGTGCGCGCGCCCGCTGGTCGCCCGGGTCGGCTGGTCGTTCTGCCTGGGCGCGACGGCCGTGGTGGTGACGGCGGTGCAGCCCTGGCTGCCGCCGGTCGGCACGGCGGTGCACGCGCTCAGCTCGGGCGGTGGCGTCCCGGTGGGGCCCGCGCTGGTGGGGCTGTCCGCCGTGGGCGGGGCGGCCCTGCTGAGCTGGTGGGTCGACATCCGCCGCTGACCGCTCGGCACTCGTTCTTGACACGCGACCTCCTGGGTTGCATGGTTACCTACATGAGTAACGAACCGACTGACCCCGGGGACGGGTGGTCGGGATGAGGGACGACGGGCAGCCGCTCTTCCGGCAGATCGCCGAGCAGATCGAGAACGCCATCGTCGACGGGACGCTCGCCGAGGAGGCGCAGGCGCCGTCGACCAACGAGCTGGCCGCCTTCCACCGCATCAACCCGGCCACCGCGGCCAAGGGCATCAACCAGCTCGTCGCCGACGGCGTGCTCTACAAGAAACGGGGGATCGGCATGTTCGTCGCCGAAGGCGCCCGAGCGCAGCTGCTGGAACGCCGGCGCGAGGACTTCGCCCGCCAGTTCCTGGCCCCGCTGATGGCGGAGGCGCAGAAGCTCGGCATGGACGCCGAGCAGGTCAAGAAGCTGATCGACGTGTGGGGGGAGGCGTCATGAGCGCCGCGAACCCGGTCTCGCTGACCGGGGTGTCCAAGCGCTACCGCGAGGTGGCCGCGCTGGACGGGGTGAGCATCGAGCTCGCCGAGAACACGATCCACGGGCTGCTGGGCCGCAACGGCGCCGGCAAGACCACGCTGATGCACATCCTGACCGGCCAGGCGTTCGAGACGGCCGGCGACGTGCGGGTGTTCGGGGAGCACCCCTACGAGAACGCCGGCGTGCTGCGCCGGGTCTGCTTCGTCAAGGAGAGCCAGCGCTACCCCGACTGGTTCGCGGTCCGGCACGCGTTCAAGGCGGCCGCGCTGCTCTACCCGGGGTGGGACGAGACCTTCGCCAGCCACCTGGTCGACGACTTCGACCTGCCGCTCGACCGGCGGATCAAGAAGCTGTCGCGCGGCCAGCTCTCCGCGGTCGGCGTCGTGATCGGGCTCGCCGCGCAGGCCCCGCTGACCATCTTCGACGAGCCCTACCTGGGCCTGGACGCCGTGGCCCGCCAGCTGTTCTACGACCGGCTGCTCGCCGACTACGCCGAGCGCCCGCGCACCGTCGTGCTGTCCACCCACCTGATCGACGAGGTCAGCGACCTCATCGAGCACGTCGTGCTGCTCGACCGCGGCCGCGTCCTGCTCGACGGCGACGCCGAGACGCTGCGCGGCGACGCGGTGACGGTGTCCGGGCCGTCGGGCGTGGTCACCTCGTTCGTCTCCGGCCACGAGGTGCTGCACCGCGAGGACGTCGGCGGGATGACCCGGGCCACCGTCCGCGGCGTGACCGAGCGCCCGGAACTGGGCGGGCTGTCGTTCGAGCCGGTCTCGTTGCAGCAGCTGGTCGTGCGCACCGCGCAGGGCCGCGGCGACGAGGGCGGCCGGCGGCGGGCGGCGACCGGGGGACCGGTCGGGGCCGGCAACGGGAACGGGGGCCGGTGATGAAGCAGTCGCTCGCCGTCGTCCGCATCCACCTGGTCAGCTGGCGGTTCATAGGGATCATGCCGGTCGCCATCCTGGCCCTGGTGCTGGTGCTCAACCTGGCCCTGTTCGGCTCGATGGGCGACATCATCCCGCCCGACGGGCGCACCACCGGCGGGGTGCTGTCGATCTACATCACGGTGGCCGTGGGCTACCTGCAGGCCATGACGCAGTCCTTCCCCTTCGCCCTAGGGCTGAGCGTCACCCGGCGCGCCTTCTACGCCGGCACGGCGCTGCTCGTGGCCATCGAGGCCGCGGCCGCGGGCGCGCTGCTGCTGGGGCTCAAGGTGGTCGAGCAGGCGAGCGGCGGCTGGGGGCTCGGGATCAAGTTCTTCGCGATCGCCTTCCTGGTCGTGGACAACCCGCTGCTGCAGTGGCTGATCTACGCCGTGCCGTTCGCCGCGCTCTCCGCGATGGCCGTCTTCGTCGGCGTGGTGTTCAAGCGCTGGGGCCAGGCCGGGGTGTACGCGCTGACCATCGCGCTCGGCGTCGGGCTGGCCGGCGCGGTCGTGCTGATCACCCTGCAGGACTGGTGGCCGGCGTTCGGCGGCTGGTTCGCCGAGCAGACCCCGCTGGCGCTGTTCGCCGGCTACCCGCTGGTCCTGGCGCTGCTGCTGGGTGGCGCGGGCTGGCTGGCCATCCGCCGGGCGATCCCGTAGGGAGGGGGGAACCGTGGATCAGGTGCTCGGCGTCGTGCGCCTCCAACTGCACAACGTCCGCTTCGGGATGGTGTTGCCGCTCGCCTGCTTCGGCGCGGTCGTGCTGCTCAACATGGCGGTGCTCGTGGTGAACCGGATGAGCAGCGACGAGAGCCCCTTCACGTCGGTGATGCTGACGCTCTACCTCACCGTCGGCCTGGGCTACATCCAGATCACCACCCAGACCTTCCGCTTCGTGCTGGGCATGGGCGTCACCCGGCGGGCGTTCGCGGTGGCCGTGATCGTGCTGGCGGTGCTGGACGCCGCCGGGTACGGCGCGCTGCTGGGGGTGCTGCGGCTGGTCGAGTGGGCCACCGACGGATGGGGCCTGGGGCTGGCGCTCTTCCGGCTCGACGAGCTGGGCTCGACCGCGAACCCGCTGCTGCACTGGCTCGTCTACGGCGCCCCGATCGTGGTGCTGGCGATGGTCGGCGCGCTCGTCGGCGCCCTCTACACCAGGTGGGCCACCGTCGGCGTCTACGCACTGGTCGTGGCCGTGCTCGCCGTGCTCGGCGGGGCGGCGGTGCTGGTCACCCTGGCCGACGGGTGGTCGGCGGTGGGCGCGTGGCTCGCCGCCCAGCCGCCGCTCGCGCTGAGCACCGGCTACCCGCTGGCGCTGGCCGTACCGCTCGCCGCGGCCGGCTGGCTGGTCCTGCGCCGCGCCACGCCCTGATCCCGGTCGTGCGGGCCGGGGACCCGCACGACCGATCGACCCGGACCACGCGCGCCGACCGGGGGGCGGCGCGCGTGGCCCGGGTTCTCGCGCGTCCGGCCCTACGGAGGTGCGGCAAAAGGCGGTAACGCCGATCACCCGGCCCCCGGAGGGCGATCACGCACTAGCCTCCGCAGGTCGTAGTGGCGAAATGGCGACAGAACCCGTTGGAGGCACCTCCAGTGACCGCATCAGGCACCACCGGAGCAACGGCGGACCTGCAGACCGACGTGCTGGTGATCGGCAGCGGGCCGGCCGGCGGCGGCGCGGCGCTCGCGCTGGCGTCGCTCGGCGTCGAGCACATGGTGATCACCAAGTACCGGTGGACGGCGAACACCCCGCGCGCGCACATCACCAACCAGCGCACCATGGAGATCTTCCGCGACCTCGGCATCGAGGACGAGGTCATCGCCCAGGGCACGCCCAACGAGCTCATGGGCGACACCGTGTTCTGCACCAGCCTCACCGGCGACGAGATCGGCCGCGTCCGCACCTGGGGCACGCACCCGGCCCGCCGCGCCGACTACACCCTGGCCAGCCCGTCGTCGCACTGCGACATCCCGCAGACGTTCCTCGAACCGATCATCGTCGGGGCCGCGGCCGGCCGCGGCAGCCGGGTCCGCTTCGACACCGAGTACATCGGCCTCACCCAGGACGACGACGGCGTCGACGTGCGCGTCCGCGACCGGGTCACCGACCGCGAGTACACCATCCGGACCAAGTACGTGATCGGCGCCGACGGCGGGCGCAGCCAGGTCGCCGCCGACGTGGGCCTGCCGTTCGAGGGCCGGATGGACATCGCCGGCTCGATGAACATCGTCTTCCACGCCGACCTGTCGCACCTGGTCGCGCACCGGCCGAGCGTCCTGTACTGGGTGCTGCAGCCCGGCAGCGACGTCGGCGGCATCGGGCTGGGCCTGGTCCGGATGGTCCGGCCGTGGAACGAGTGGCTGATCGTCTGGGGCTACGACATCACCCAGCCGCCGCCCGACGTCGACGAGGAGATGGCCATCGGCATCGTCCGCGAGCTCGTCGGCGACCCGGAGCTGGCGGTGACCATCCGCTCGACCTCGCTGTGGGGCAACAACAAGATGTACGCCACCCGCTACCGGGCCGGGCGGGTGTTCTGCATGGGCGACGCCTGCCACCGCCACCCCCCGTCGAACGGGCTGGGCTCCAACACCTCCATCCAGGACGCCTACAACCTGGCCTGGAAGCTCGCCTACGTGCTGCGCGGCACCGCGGGCGAGGCACTGCTGGACTCCTACGACGCCGAGCGCTCCCCGATCGGCAAGCAGATCGTGCTGCGGGCCAACAAGAGCATCGAGGAGTTCGGACCGATCTTCGCCGCGCTCGGCGTCGACGGCGGCGACCCCGAGCTCATGAACCAGCACATCGCCGCCCGCGCCGACAACACCCCGCAGGCCGCCGCGCAGCGCGAGGCGCTGCGCAAGGCGCTGGAGCTCAAGGACTACGAGTTCAACGCGCACGGCGTCGAGCTGGGGCAGCGCTACGCGTCCAACGCCGTCGTCCCCGACGGCACCCCCGAGCCCCCGTTCGACCGCGACCCCGAGCTGTACTACCACCCCACCACCTGGCCGGGAGCCCGGCTGCCGCACGCCTGGCTGGGCACCGGCGACGGGCGCAAGGTCTCCACCCACGACCTGGTCGGCGGCGGCCGGTTCAGCCTGCTCACCGGCATCGCCGGGGAGGCGTGGGCGGAGGCGGCCGGCAAGGTCGCCGAGCAGTTGGGCGTCGAACTGGTCGCGCACGTGATCGGCCCCGGCCGCGAGCACATCGACCTCTACGAGGACTGGTCGCGGGCGCGGGAGGTCGACGAGGCCGGCTGCGTGCTGGTCCGGCCCGACGCGCACGTCGCCTGGCGCTCCGCCGGCGCCTCCGACGACCCGGCCGCCGACCTCTCCCGCGTCCTCACCCAGATCCTCGCCCGCTAGCCGTCCCGCCCCTCCTGGCATCCCGGGAGGGGGGTCAGGGGATGCGGGTCAGCAGGTGGGTCAGGGCGGCGTCGAAGGCGTCGGGCTGTTCGAGGTTCGGCATGTGAGCGGCGCCGGGGATCACGACGAGCTCGGCCCCGGGGATGGCGTCGGCGATGGCGCGGGCGTCGGCGACCGGGGTGAACGCGTCGTCGGCGCCGACCACGACGACCGTCGGCACGTCCAGGGCGCCGAGGGCGGGCCGGAGCTCGGGGCGGTCGGCGCGGGCGCGCTGGGCCGCCGCGGCGCCGACCGGGTCGGTCTCGCGCATCATCGCCAGGACGTGCTCGGCGACGCCCTCCGGCGAGCCCGGCCGGACCATCCGGTAGAGGTTCTCCACGGCGTACGGGTCCATGCCCTCGCGCAGCAGCCGGTCGGCGGCGGCGCGGCGGCCGGCGACGTCGGGTTCGGCGGCGGCCGTCGTGTCGGCGAGCAGCAGTCCCGCCACCCGGTCGGGATGGCGGACGGCGAGGTCGAGGGCGATCTGGCCGCCCATCGACAGCCCGACGACCACCGCCCGCGGCACCCGCACCGCGTCGAGCAGGTCGACCAGGTCGTCGGCGAGGTCGGACCAGCCTTCGACGGCGCCCGTGCTGGCGCCGTAGCCGCGCAGGTCGGGGGCGATGGACCGGCGGGACGCGAACCGGGTGAGCTGGCCGCGCCACATCGAGCGGTCGAACGGGTGGCCGTGCACGAACAGCAACGGCGGCTCCGCGGAGGCCGGGCCGAGGTCGTCGTAGGCGAGGGTGGCGGTGGTCAGGGCGAGAGTGCGCACGGGCGTCCTTCCGGGGTTGACACCCCGATCCTGATCCGAGCATTCTGCAAATTCAATGGTGACAATGTGCTCGGAGCAATGATGGAGGACTTCCGCGGCCTGGCCGACGCGGTGGCCGCCGACGTCGCGGCGGGGAGGCTGCGCCCCGGCGACCGGCTGCCCACTCAGCGCCGGTTCGCGCGCGAGCACGGCGTCGCCGTATCGACGGCGTCCCGCGTCTACGGCGAGCTGGTGCGGCGGGGAGTCGTGGTCGGCGAGGTGGGTCGGGGGACGTTCGTGCGGGCCGGCCGCGGAGACGCGGCGCCGGTGCCCACCGAGCCCTCGACGTCCGGGGTCGATCTCGAACTCAACTTCCCCGTCCTGCCCGGCCAGGCCGGGCGGTTGGTCGGAGCGATGCAGGAATTGCTCCGAGACGGGGGGCTGGACGCCGGGCTGCGGGCGGTCGGGGTCGGCGGCACCGCGGCCGCCCGGGCGGGCGCCGTCGAGGTGCTGTCCGTGCCGGGGTGGAGCCCCGACCCCGACGGCGTCGTGTTCACCGGCAACGGCCGCCAGGCGGTCGCCGCCGCGGTCAGCGCGCTCGTCGGGACCGGCGGGAGGCTCGCCGTCGAGGCGCTGACCTACCCGGTGGTCCGCGGGATCGCCGGCCGCCTCGGCGTCGACCTCGTGCCCGTCGCCGTCGACGACGAGGGCATGCGGCCCGACGCGCTCGCCGCCTGCGGTCCGGTCGGCGCGGTCTACCTGCAGCCCACCCTGCACAACCCGCTCGGGACGACCATGTCGGAAGGGCGCCGGGCCGAGCTCGCCGCCGTCCTCGACCGGCTCGACCTGCCCGCCGTCGAGGACCGCGTCAACGCGTTCCTGCGCCCGGAGCCGGCGCCGCTGGCCGCGTGGGCGCCGGGGCGCACGGTCGTCGTGGACAGCCTGTCGAAGCGGGTGGCCCCCGGCCTCAGCCTCGGCTACCTGGTGGCGCCGCCGGCGCTGGTCGCCCGGATCGCCGCCGCGGTGCGCGGTGGCGGGTGGGCGGCCACGGCGTTCGCCGTCGAGGCGGCCACCCGGTGGGTCGCGGCGGGCGAGGTGGCCGCGATCGAGCGCGACAAGCG
>NZ_JAHDTH010000081.1 GCF_018531445.1 Pseudonocardia lacus | reverse complement strand
GACGTCGACCGCGTCACCGCCGCGGCCACGGCGGTGATGGGCGCGGAGGCGTTCGCCGCCGAGCACCGGCGGGGCACCGTCGAGGACCCCGCCGAGCTGCTCGAACGTCCCGCCGGGCGGCGGTCGCGTCGTTCTGCCGCGCCGGCGCAGCCGTGACACCGCCACTGTGACACCGCCACCGGGCCCGGCAGGACGGCCCGCGTCCTGGCAGCCCGCGCGGGGGGTCAGCGCGCGCGGCGTTCGTGCTCGCGCCACATGTCGAGCACCAGCGCCATCACGAACACCGCGACCGGGTCGGGCACATCGGGCAGCTCGGCCGCGGCGTGCCGACCGGACCGCCCGGCCTGGCGCACGGCGCCCACCGATCGCCCGCGCACGACCAGCTGCTGCTCGGTCCAGCGGTCGATGGTGCGGTCGAAGGTGTAGAACCGGTCGTGGGTCCGGACCGCCCACGGCGTGCGCCCCAGCCCCTCGGCCACCGCCACCGACGGGCCGTCGACGACGGACAGGACCGCGTCGGCGCCGGTTTCCAGCCGGTCGATCCGGTAGGAGATCCCGTCGAGGACGAATTCCCCGCCGCTGCCCTTGTGCAGCGGCGTCCAAGTCGTCAATGACTTGCCGTTTTTCGCAATCTTGTAATGGAGGCGCGGAGCACCCCACCGACGCGCGAACAGCACGGGGCATTGTCCGCACGGTGACGCGGGTCCCACCGCCCCAGGGGCCCGCTCCGCGAGCCGCGCGAGGCGGGTTCACGCCGATCGCTGCCAAGCCGGAACGAGTTGTCGGACATGTCCGGCAAATCCGTCATCGCAGCAGGTCGGACGCCTTCTCCCCGATCATCATGCAGGTGATGTTCGGGTTGATCGCGGGCAGGAACGGCAGGATCGAGGCGTCCGCCACCCGCAGCCCGTCGACCCCGCGCACCCGCAGCTGCGGGTCGACCACGGCCCCCGGGTCGCCGTCCGGGCCCATCCGCGCCGTGCTCGCCGGGTGGTAGACGGTGTTGTGGGTCTTGCGGATGTAGTCGGCCAGGTCGTCGTCGGTGACCGCGTCCGGGCCCGGGGCCAGCTCGGCGGCCACCCACTCGCGCAGCGCGGGCTGCTCGGCGATCCGGCGGGCCAGCCGGATCCCGGCCGTCATCACCGCCATGTCGTGGCCCTCGGGGTCGGTGAAGTACCGGGGGTCGACGCGCGCGCGGTCGCGGAAGTCGCGCGAGCGCAGCCGCACCGTGCCGCGCGACCGGCCGCGCGTGACGTTCGGGGTCAGGCAGAAGCCGTTGTCGGTGGTCGGGTAGCCCCAGCGCACCGTGTTCAGGTCGAACGGCACCGAGCCGTAGTGCATCATCAGGTCGGGCCGGTCCAGGCCGGGCCGGGTGCGGGTGAACAGCCCGATCTCCCACCACTGCGTGGACTTCTCCACCATCGGCCGGGCCGCGTCCCACATGACCAGGCCCTCGACGTGGTCGTCCAGGTTCGATCCCACGCCCGGCGCGTCGACCAGCACGTCGATGCCGAACTCGCGCAGGTGCTCGGCCGGGCCGATCCCGGAGAGCATGAGCAGCTTCGGGGTGTCGATGGCGCCGGCCGACAGCACCACCTCGCGGCGGGCCGTGACGGTGCGCCGGCCGGGGCCGATGTCCTGCTGGTACTCCACGCCGGTGGCGCGCCCGCCGTCGAAGAGCACCTTCGACGCCCACGCCCCGGTGATCACCTCCAGGTTGGGCCGGCTGCCCATGACCGGGTGCAGGTAGCTCACCGACGACGACGCCCGCGTGCCGTCGGCCAGCCGGTTGATCTGGAAGAACCCGGCGCCCTCGCGGACCGTCTCGCCCTCGTTGAACCGCACCGTGGGCAGCCCGACGGCGGCCGCGGCCTCCAGCACCGCGACGCCGCACGGGTCGTCCGCGGGCACCTGCATGAGGTTCACCGGGCCGGAGCGGCCGTGCCCGTCCCACGGGCCGTCGTTGGTCTCCAGGCGCCGGATCAGCGGCCAGCACTCCTCGGCGCTCCACCCGGTGTTGCCCATCGCGGCCCACTCGTCGAGGTCCTCGCGCGGCGTCCAGAACGCGATGCACGAGTTGTGCGAGGAGCAGCCGCCCAGCACCTTGGCCCGGGCGTGGCGCAGGAAGGAGTTGCCGTTCTCCTGCGGCTCGACCAGGTAGTCCCAGTCGAAGCCGGAGTCGAGCAGCGCCATCCAGTCGGTCAGCCGCAGGATCGCCGGGTTGTCCACGTCGGTCGGGCCGGCCTCCAGCAGGCACACCGTCACCGACGGGTCCTCGGACAGCCGCGCCGCCAGCGCGCACCCGGACGACCCGCCGCCGACCACCACGAAGTCGAACTCGCTCACCAGCACCTACTCCCCTCGGAACCACCGCATCGCGGCCGGCGCGGTGTTGTGCCAGATGTGCTTGTGCTCCTGGTACTCGGCGAGGCCGGTCGGGCCGAGCTCGCGGCCGTTGCCGGAGCGCTTCAACCCTCCCCACTCGGCCCCCGGGACGTAGGGCCCGAAGTCGTTGATCCACA
Organism: Pseudonocardia lacus; assembly: GCF_018531445.1. Lineage (GTDB taxonomy): Bacteria > Actinomycetota > Actinomycetes > Mycobacteriales > Pseudonocardiaceae > Pseudonocardia > Pseudonocardia lacus. The sequence goes on along the minus strand of NZ_JAHDTH010000081.1, from coordinate 30,510 downwards.
CGGTGCCGTGGCGCAGCGCGGCCGACACCCGCTCGGCCCGACCGGCGTCGGCGGTCCACAGCCCGCCCGACAGCCCGTACTCGGTGTCGTTGCCCAGCTCGATCGCCTCGGCCTCGGTCTCGAAGCGCTCGACGGTCAGGATCGGGCCGAAGGTCTCCTCGCGGACGACCCGCATGTCCCGGCGGACGTCGGTGAAGATCGTCGGCCGGTAGAAGAAGCCCTTGGCCAGCGCCGGGTCGTCGGGCCGGGCGCCGCCGGTGACGAGGGTGGCGCCCTCGGCCTTCGCCGACTCGACGTAGGCCTCGACCTTGGCCAGGTGCGCCGCCGACACCAGCGGCCCGACCTCGGCGTCGTCGGACAGGCCGTCGCCCAGCCGGATCAGCTCGGCGCGGCGGGCCAGTTCGGCGACGAAGTCGTCGTGCAGCGAGGTGTGCACGATCAGCCGGGCGCCGGCCGAGCAGACCTGGCCGGAGTGCAGGAAGACCGCGGTCAGCGAGCCGTCGACGGCGGCGTCCAGGTCGGCGTCGGCGAAGACGATGTTGGGGTTCTTGCCGCCCAGCTCGACCGCGACCCGCTTCACGGTGGCCGCGGACGCCCGGATGATCGACTGCCCGGTCGTCAGGCCACCGGTGAAGCTGACCATGTCGACGTCGTCGTGCGCGGTGAGCGGGGCGCCCACGGTGGGCCCGTCGCCCAGCAGGATGTTGACCACCCCCGCCGGGGCGCCCGCCTCGGCCACCAGCTCGACCAGCTGCACGCTGGTCAGCGGGGTGACCTCGCTGGGCTTGATGACGCAGGTGTTGCCGGCGGCCAGCGCGGGCGCGACCTTCCAGGACAGCTGCAGCAACGGGTAGTTCCACGGCGTGATCAGCGCGCAGACGCCGACCGGCTCGTGCACGACCCGGGACACGACGGCGGGCTGCCCGGTGTCGACCAGCCGCCCGGCCGACTGCGCGGCCACGAGGTCGGCGTAGTAGCGGAAGACGGCCGTGACGTCGTCGACGTCGATGCGGCTCTCCCGCAGCGTCTTGCCGGTGTCCAGGGTCTCGGTGCGGGCGATGCGCTCCTTGTCGCGCTGGAGCAGGTCGGCCACGCGGTGCAGCAGCGCGCTGCGCTCGGCGACGGTGCTGGTGCGCCACGGGCCCGAGTCGAAGGCGGCGCGGGCGGCCGCCACCGCGCGCTCGACGTCGTCGGTTCCCGCCTGGTCGATGGTCTCGACGACGCTGCCGTCGAACGGGTTGAGGACATCCGCGACGCCCCCGGATCCCGAGGTCCACGCTCCGTCGATGTAGAGGCTGGGCACGAGGAGATCGTGCACCCTGCCCCGCCCACGTCAAGCGCTGGTGTTCGTTTTGCCGCATATAGTTTCGCCATGGGCAACAAGAGCGGACCGGGCAGCCGGGACGGGGGTGTCCAGTCGGTGGACCGGGCGATCTCGGTGCTGGAGATCCTCGCCCGACGCGGCGAAGTGGGCGTCAGCGACGTCGCCGCCGAGATCGACGTGCACAAGTCGACGGCGTTTCGCCTGCTCGGCGCCCTGGAGGGCCGCGGCCTGGTCGAGCAGACCGGCGAGCGCGGCAAGTACCGCCTCGGCTTCGGCCTGATCCCGCTGGCCGGCGCGGTCTCCGACCGGCTCGACATCACCCGCCAGGGCCGCGAGGTGTGCCGCAGGCTCGCCGACGAGTTCGGCGAGACGATCAACCTGGCGATCCTGCAGGAGCACTACGCGGTCAACGTCGACCAGGCCCTCGGCCCCTCCACGGTCGCCACCCGCAACTGGGTCGGCCGGCTGACCCCGCTGCACTGCACGTCGAGCGGCAAGGTCCTGCTGGCCGGACTGCCGCCCACCCAGCGGGCCGCAGTGCTCGCCGCGAGCGACACCGAACCGGTCACGCCGCACACCCTCTCCGCCGAGGCGCTCGCGCGCGAGATCGAAGAAGTCGGCCTGCGCGGCTACGCCATCGCCTGCGAGGAGTACGAACTCGGCCTCAACGCGGCCGCCGCCCCCGTCGTGGACCGCTCCGGCCGGGTGGTCGCCGCGCTCAGCCTGAGCGGACCGTCCTACCGCCTGACCCCCGAACTGCTCCTCGACCGGATCGACGAACTGGTGGCCGGCGCGGGCGAGATCAGCCGCCGGATGGGCTGGTTCGGCGACTGACCGGTCACCGGACCGGCCGCGCGCTACCGCCAGGTCGCGGTGTCGGGGTCGATGCCGTGGTTGCGCGCGCTGGCGTCGACGATCCGGCGGAACCACGTAGCCAGCCCGGCACGGATGCCGTCGTAGTGGGCGGCGAAACCCGGATCGGCCTCGTACCGGCGCCCCACGCAGACCTGCATCTGCCGGGTGAGGGGGAAGTAGGAGGCGAAGACCTCGCGGTGCCGCTCGACGAGCCGGTCGGCCTCGGGGCTGCCGGGCGCGACGCCGGCGTCCATCGCGTCGGCGAGCGCGCGGTCGAGTTCGGCGACGGACTCGGCGACGGCCCGCCATTCCTCCGGACCACGCGCGGCGGAGCGCTCGGCGTACTGCCGCCACTGCGGCGTGTCCCCGTAGCGCTCGCGGGCCCGGGCGTGCTCGTCCGGGTCCCAGTCGCTGCCGAAGAGCGCGGCCTGCTGCTGCGCGCTCAGCAGCAGGCCGCGCTCGTGGGCCTCGATCATCCGGTCCAGCCCGGCCCCGAGCCGCCGCAGGCGCTCGACCCGGTCCGCGACCTGGTCGCGCTGTGCGCGCAGCGCCTCGGGCACGTCCGCCGCCCGGTCGTCCAGCACCGCCCGGATCTCGTCCAGGCCCAGACCGAGTTCGCGGTAGACGACGACGCGGTGCAGGCGTTCGAGGTCGGCGGCGGTGTAGAGCCGGTACCCGGCCGCGGTGCGCCGCGACGGCCGGGCCAGCCCGACCTCGTCCCAGTGGTGCAGCGCACGGACGGTCACGCCCACTCGGGACGAGACCTGCCCGACGGTCAGGCCGTCGACGGCGTCGGCGTCGTCCACGGCGTCGGTGGCATCGGAATCAGCCATGCCCCGCATCGTGGCCGACACCCGCGCCGGGCGCCTTGATCCCGACGGCGGCGAAGTCGCGCGCCACCTGACTGTCCGGATCGAACTGCTTCGCCGCGGTGAGCACGATCCGGGCGTTCTCCGGGGTCGTCACCTCCACGTCGCGGGTGTTCCACGGGGTGTCGCGCGGGCCGTCGACCGAGTCCGGCCGCAGCTCGCGGCACGCCTCGACCACGGGGTCGAGCTGGTCGAGCACGAAGGCGAACGTGCAGGTCATCGCGGGCGGTTGCGCCATGACGTCGGTCGCGGAGACCAGCAGCACGTCCTGGAACGCCCACCGGCGCAGGTGCACGACCGCGCCGGGGACGGCGAACAGCTCGATGAACCCCAACCCGCGGGTCCAGAACTCCGCCGACGCGGCCAGGTCGGCCGTGGGGATCGTCACGAACGCGGGCATCGCGTAGATGCCGCGGTAGGGCTGCGGGGCCACCGCGTCCGGGCCGGGGTCGGGCACGGGACTCATCTCGAACGCGTCGTAGTAGTCACTCACGGACCCCACCTTCGGGCCTCACGCGACGTGAGGGTCAAGCCCGCGGCGAGAAACCCGGCACCATCCGCGGCAGGTCGCGCCAGCCCGCCGCGGTGACGACCAGCACGCGGGTGCCCTCCTCGCGGACCAGCAGCCCCTGCTCGACCAGGCGGTCGAGCACCCGTGCCCCCAGCGCGCCACCCAGGTGCGGGAGCCGGTGGATGCGGTCCAGGCACGCGGTGGCCGGCTTCCGCCGGCTCGCGTCCACCTCCCCCGGGTCGACCCCGAGCGCGACCAGCGCCTCAGCGTCCGGACCGAGCCGCAACTCCTCCCCGCGCCCGTCGGGTGCGGTCAGCGCGCCACGCTCGACGAGGTGCCCCAGCAGCGCGACGCCGAGCCGGCCTGCGGCGTGGTCGTAGCAGGTGTGCGCGATGTCGTCGGGGGTGACCTCGCGGCCGGGGCGCGCGGTCGGCAGGGCGTCGCCGGCGTAGCGCGACAGTGCGGCGAGCACGTCGGCCAGGCCGGGGCGGGCGATGCGGTAGATGGCGTGGCGGCCGGCGTGCTCGACGTCGACCAGGCCGGCGGCGCGCAGTCGGGCCAGGTGGTTGCCCAGCCGGGGGGCGCTGACCTCCAGGGCGGCGACCAGCCTGCTCATCGTGTGCGGGCCTTCCGCGGCCAGCAGTTGCAGCGTGGTGAGCCGGATCGGGTCGGCCAGTTCGGCGGCCAGTGCGGTCGCCGAGGCGAGCACCGGTTCGTCGAGGTCCGTCCAGCCCGCCACGACCCCACGCTACCACCGTTCAAAGTTGCCTGAACGATGTCCGCACCCTACGGTCACAATTCATCAAATTGTGAAGGGTGGACCGATGGCGGTGCGGACAGCGGTGGACGCCGGCCTGCGCCGGCTGCTGTGGGGGCGCGGCGTGTCCGCCATCGGCGACGGGCTGTGGTTCACGATCTGGGCGCTCTACCTGACCCGGGTGCTGGGCCACTCCCCCGCCACGGTCGGGTTGGGGATGACCGTGGCCGGGGCGGTCGGGTTGGCCGCGGCAGCGCCCATCGGCGCGCTGGCCGACCGGCTCGACGCGCGCCGGCTCCTCGTCGCGCTGACGGCCGTCCGCTCCGCCGCGATGGGCGGCTACCTGCTGGCCGGGTCGCTGCCGGTGTTCCTGCTGGTCACCGTCGTGTTCGTGGCGCTGGCCAACGGCGGCTCCGCGGTGCGCACGGCCCTGGTCGCCGGCCTGGTCGCCGACCCGGTGGCCCGGGTGCGCGCGCTCGCCGGTCAGCGCGCCGCCCAGCACGCCGGCAACGCGGTCGGCGCCGCCGTGGGCTCGCTGGTGCTGGTCTCCGACCAGCCGTCCGGCTACCGGCTCGCGATCATCGCCAACGTGGTCGCGTTCCTGGCGCTGGCCGTGTCCACCCTCGGTGTGCCCTCACCCACCCGGCCGGAGCCGCGGGCGCGCCGGGGGCTGCGGTCGGTGCTGCGCGACCGGCCGTACTGCGCGCTCGTCGGCGTCACGGCGGTGCTGTCGCTGTGCTGGGCGATGCTGTCGACCGGCCTGCCGCTGTGGATCGCCGGGCACACCCGGCTGCCGCTCGCGCTGTCCGGGGCCATCGTGGTGCTCAGCTCGGTGGGGATCGCGCTGCTGCAGGTCCCCTGTGGGCACCTCGCCCGGACACCGCGCCGGGCCGCGCGGACGGCGGCGTGGTCGGGGGTCGTGCTGGCAGCGGCGTGCCTGCTGCTGGCCGGGACGACGTCCGGGGCCGGGATCGCGGCCGGGGCGGTGGTCGTCGCGGCCGGGGTGCTCCACCTGGCCGGCGAGCTCGGCTACGTGGCGGCCGCGTGGACGCTCTCGCTGGGGTACATGCGCGAGGAGGACCGTGGCGCCTACCAGGGCGCCGCCGAGGCGGCCACGGCGACGGTGCAGATGGTCGGGCCGGGGCTGTTCACCCTCGCGCTCGACGGCTGGGGCGCGGGCGGCTGGACGCTGGCGGCCGGGATCTTCCTGGCCGCGGGGTGCGCCGTGCCGGGGGCCGCCCGCTGGGCAGAGCGGACCCGCGGGTAGGAGGCGGGGATCAGGCCAGCCGCTGCTGCACCCACTCGTGGAACAGCCCGATGTGGTGCTCGCTGGGCACCAGCACCCCGCCGGCCCGGTAGGCCCGGCTGCTCATCGCCGGCTGCGTCCGCTCGCAGGCCTCGAAGTCCTGCTCGTTGACCCGGTGGAACAGCTCCACCGAGGCGCCCAGGTCGCGGCCGGAGGCCACCGCGTCCGGGGCGAACAGCCAGTCGCAGACGACCTTCGTGCGGTCGGCGGCCAGCGGGACCATCCGGTGCACGATGACGTGGTCGGGCACCAGGTTGACGAACACGCCGGGCTTGATCGTGATGGCGTAGTAGCGGCGGTCCTGGTCGTCGGCGATGCCGGGCAGGCGCTGCTCGCCCGCCCGGCCGTCGACCGTGAAGCCCTGGGCGTCGGCGGCGAACTCGGCGCCGTGGCCGACGTAGTACTGCGCGGCGTAGCCGTCGGCGAACTCCGGCAGCACCGCGGTGAGCTCGGGGTGGATCGTCGCGCAGTGGTAGCACTCCATGAAGTTCTCGATGATGAGCTTCCAGTTGGCCGCGACGTCGTAGGTGATGCGCCGGCCCAGCGCCAGCCGCCCCACGTCGTAGGCGTCGATCGCGGCCGGCGTGCCGAGGCGGCCGGTGACCTCGGCACGCACCTCGTCGTCGAAGGACGGCGGCTGCTCGGCCAGGCACACCCACACGTAGCCGAGCCACTCGGTGACGTGCACCTTGTGCAGGCCGTGCTCGACGCGGTCGACGTCGGGCATCGAGGTCAGGTTCGGCGCCGCGACCAGCTTGCCGGTGAAGTCGTAGGTCCAGGCGTGGTAGGGGCACTGCAGGTTGCGCCGCAGTGCGCCGGACTCCTCCGTGCACAGCTGCGCGCCGCGGTGGCGGCACACGTTGAGGAACGCCCGGATCGCGCCGTCGCGGCCGCGGACGAGCACCACGCTCTCCCGCCCGACCTGCACCTTCTGGAACGCCCCCGGCTTGTCCAGGTCGCTCGCCAGCGCGACGCACGCCCAGGCCGGTTCGAAGATCCGCTCCTGCTCGGCGGTGAACACGGCCGGGTCCGTGTAGGCCGAGCCCGGCAGGGTCGGGATCAAGCTCGACCCGGTGGCGACGTCCGGGCCGGACTCGAGTGCGGTCATCCGCGCAGCTTCTTCCGCTCGGCGTCGTAGAGGGGCTCGGTGGCGACGACGGCGTCCAGCCGCTCGCCGAAGTACTCCACCTGCACGCCGGTGCCCGCTTCGGCGGCCGCGGCGGGCAGCCAGGCGTAGGCGATGCTGGCGTCGATCGAGTAGCCGTAGGCGGCGCTGGTCACGTAGCCGACGGCGGTGCCGTCGTGGAAGACCGGCTCCTTGCCCATGACGACCTGGTTCCGGTCGGACAGCAGCAGCGGGACGAGCCGGCGGGCCGGGGCCCGCTCCGCGTCCAGCGCGTCGGCGCCCGGGTAGCTGCCCGGCCGGACGGCGAACCCGAGCCCGGCCTCGTACGGGTCGTGCTCGGTGGTCATGTCGGCGCCGGCGGACCGGTAGCCCTTCTCCAGCCGCAGCGAGTCGAACGCGCTGCGCCCGGCGGCGATGACGCCGTGCCGGCGACCGGCGTCCCACAGCACGTCCCACAGCCGCAGACCCAGCTCGGCGCTCGCGTAGAGCTCCCAGCCCATCTCGCCGACGTAGGACACGCGCAGCGCGCGCACCGGCACCCCGGCGACGTCCAGCTCGCGGGCCTGGAAGTAGCCGAACCCGATGTCGTCGGTGGTGACGGCGGCGAGCACCTCGCGCGCCTTCGGCCCCCACAGCCCGATGCAGCAGGTGCCGCCGGTGACGTCGGTGATGTGCACCCCCGGGCCGGCCGCGCGCAGCAGCGCGTCGAGGTCGAGGTTGGAGTTGGCGCCGACCTGGAAGGTCTGCTCGCCGAACCGGGCCACGGTCAGGTCGCTGCGCACGCCGCCGGAGGGCTCCAGCAGCAGCGTGTAGCTGACCGAGCCGACCTTCTTGCGCAGGTTGTTGCTGGTCAGCCCGTCGAGCAGGTCGAGGGCGCCGGGGCCGGTGACCTCGAGGCGCTTCAGCGGGGTCATGTCGTACATCGCCACCCGGTCGCGGGTGACCAGCGCCTCGGCCCCGGCGATCGGCGACCAGTGCCGGGCCGCCCACGCGCCCCGCGTCGGGATCTTGTCGACCTCGGGCAGCTCGGCGTTGGCGGCGAACCAGCGCGGGCGCTCCCACCCGGTGGCCGACTGGTCGAACACCGCGCCCAGCTCGACCTGGCGGGCGTGGAACGGGCTGGTGCGCAGCGGGCGCTGCACCTCCGGCGGGTCGAGCGGGTGCAGGATGTCGTAGACCTCGACGAAGTTGCGGGTGCTGCGCGCGGCGACGTTCGTCGGGGTGAGCTGGACGGGCTCGAACCGGTTGAGGTCGCACTCGTGCAGGTCGACGTCGGGCTCGCCGGCGGTCAGCCAGTGCGCCAGCGCGCGGCCGACGCCCGCCGAGTGCGTCACCCAGACGGCCTCGGCGACCCAGAACCCGCTCAGCCCGGGGTGCTCGCCGATCAGCGGGTTGCCGTCCGGGGTGAACGAGAAGATGCCGTTGATGCCGCTCTCCACGCCGGTGGCGGCGAGTGCGGGCAGCAGCTCGACCGCGTCCGACCAGGACGGCGCGAAGTCGTCCGGGGTGAAGTCCAGGACGCTGGGCATCGGGTCGGCGCCCAGCCGGTCGAGCGAGACCGGGATCGGGTCGTGGGCGTAGGAGCCGATGCCGACGCGGTCGCCGTGCTCGCGGAAGTACAGGTCGCGGTCCTGGTGGCGCAGGATCGGCGCGGACGCGTCGAACGGGTTGGTGGTGCCCGGGTTGCGCCCGGCCAGCTCGGCCAGCGGGCCGGTGCGGGCGTACTGGTGGGCCATCGGCAGCAGCGGGATCGTCAGGCCGACGAGCGCCCCGGTGCGCGGGCCCCAGAACCCGGTCGCCGAGACGACCACGTCGGCCGCAACCTCGCCCTGGTCGGTGACGACGCCGGTGACCCTGCCACCGGCGGTGCTGACGTCGAGGACCCGGACCCCGCCGCGCACGGTGGCCCCGCGCTCCTGGGCCCGGGCCAGCTGGGCGGCGACCGCGCGCGGTGCGGCGGCGAGGCCGTCGGTCGGGATGTGGAAGCCGCCCAGCACGCTGCTCGCCGGCAGCAGCGGGTGCAGGGCGGCGCACTCCTCGGGGTCGACCAGCCGCGACCCGATGCCCCAGCTGGTGGCCAGGCCGTGCCGGCGGGCCAGCTCGCCCATCCGCTCCGGGGTGGTGGCCACCTCCAGGCCGCCGACCCGGTTGAAGCAGGGCTGCCCGTCGAGCTCCAGCGCGGAGAGCTTCTCCACCGTGTAGCGGGCGAAGCCGGCCATGGTCTTCGACGGGTTGGTCTGGAACACCAGGCCCGGGGCGTGCGAGCTGGAGCCGCCCGGCAGCGGCAGCTCGCCGCGGTCGAGCACCGTGACGTCGGTCCAGCCGCGGGCGGTCAGCTCGTCGCCGACCGCCGCGCCGACCACCCCGGCCCCGATGACGACGACCCGGGGTCCGGTCATGACGCCGCGTCGAGCTGCTCGGTGCCGGACAGGACCACGTAGACCGCTTCGTTGCTCACGACCACATGGTGGGTGCGCACGGGCTCGCGGGCCAGCATCCCGTCGGGTTCTCCCGTGCGCAGGTCGAAGATGGCCGCGTGCAGCGGGCACTCGACCTCGCAGCCCTCCAGCCAGCCGTCCGCGAGCGAGGCGTCCTGGTGGGTGCAGGTGTCGTCGATCGCGTAGAACTCGCCGTCGTCGGTGTGGAAGACCGAGACCGGGGGGCGGAGCGGGAGGCGGCGGGCGCTGCCGCGGGGGAGGTCGGCCAGCGAGCAGACGTGGATCATTTCAGGCCCCATCGGGTGCGCGGACGGTGAGCGCTTTCGGTGCGCACTACGGAACAAGGTGCGTCACCCGCAACAGGGTTCGCGTCGACCCGGCCCGCTGTCAAGGGCCCGAACGGTCCCGAAACACGCGTTAACCTCGGCGTTCCTCACCCCTGGTTCAGGAAAGCCACGATGCTGCCCTCTGCGGGCAGCATCGTGGCTTTCCTGAACTCCGGCGGAGCGTCAGTGGGTGCGCTCGGCCGGCTCCGGCCCGGGCAGCGGGCGGGCGGCGCCGACCACCAGCAGGCCCAGCACCAGCGCGCCCAGCACGACGAACAGCGCCCGCAGGATGCCGGTGTGCTCGGCCAGCAGGCCGATCAGCGGCGGACCCGCCAGGAACGCGGTGTAGCCGACCGAGCTGACCACCGACACCCGCGACGCGGCGAAGGCCGGGTCGTCGGCGGCGGCGCTCATCCCGACCGGGAAGCCCAGCGACGCGCCCACCCCCCACAGGAGCGCGCCGACCAGGCCGACCGGGGTGCTGCCGCCGAGCAGCACCAGCAGCAGCCCGGCCACGGCCAGCAGTGCGGTCACCCGCAGCACCGCGACCCGCCCGTACCTCTCCAGCATCGACCCGCCGAACATCCGGCCGATCGTCATCGCCGTGACGAAGAACCCGAACGCGACCGCGCCCACCGTCTCGCCGGCGCCGTAGCCGTCGACGAACGCGATGGCGATCCAGTCGTTGGCCGAGCCCTCGGTGAACGCGAAGCCGAGCACCAGCAGCCCGATCAGCAGGGTGCGGGGCTCGCGCCACGCCGCCAGCGCGCTGCGCCGCTCGCCGGTCTCCTCGTCGGTCGCGGCCGTGCCGGCGCGGCCCAGGAACGCCCGGGTGGTCGGGAACGCCGCGATCGGCAGCGCGACCACCACCAGGAGCAGCTGGAAGTGCAGCGGCAGGCCGGCCGCGGCCGCGGCGGCGCCGACGGCCGCGCCGGCGACCGTGCCGATGCTGAACGCGGCGTGCAGCCGGGGCATCAGCGAGCGATCGAGCCTGCGCTCGACGTCGGCGCCCTCGACGTTCATCGAGACGTCCCAGACGCCGCTGCCCAGCCCGCAGAACGCCAGGCCGATCGCGACCGGGGCGATCGTGACGGTGAACAGGCCGGTGGCGACCAGCGCCATGCCCAGGGTCACGGCGAACATGCCCAGCAGCACGCCGCGGGCCGGACCGCTGCGGCTGACCAGCGGCCCGGACAGCGGCAGCCCGGACACCGCGCCGCCGGACAGGCACAGCAGCAGCAGGCCGAGCTGGCCGGAGGACAGGTCCAGGGTGTCGCGGATCGCCGGGGTGCGGGCGATCAGCGTGGCGAAGGCCAGGCCGTTGCCCAGGAACGCGACGACCACGGCGATGCGCGCGCGGCGGAGCGCGGCGTCGGCGCGACCCGGCTCCGTCGTCGTGGTCGGGTCGGTGCTCACAAGCTCTCCTCGTCGTGCGGCGCGGGGCCGGGCGGCTCGATCGAATCGATTCGATCCTGGTCGACGGTACGCCGCCGGCCGCGCCCGACTCAACCCCGTTCCGCTGTGACGCGCACCGGTCCGCGTAACCTGCGGCCGTGTCCACCCGTCCCACGCTCGCGGACGTGGCCGCGCGCGCCGGGGTCTCGGCGTCGACGGCGTCGCTCGCCTTCTCCGGCAGCCCCCGGGTGGCCGAGGCGACGCGCGAGCGCGTGCTCACCGCGGCCGCCGACATCGGCTACGCCGGCCCCGACCCGATCGCCGCCTCGTTGCGCCGCGGCCGCAGCGGGGTGATCGGCGCGTTCGTCGGGGAACGGCTGCGCTACGCCTTCCGCGACCCGGTGGCCGCGCAACTGCTCGACGGCATCGCGGAGGTGCTGGGCGCGCACGGGGTCGGGCTGCTGCTGCTGGCCGGCGACGAGGGCCGCCCCGCCCCCGAGCTGATCTCGCGCATGCCGCTCGACGCGGCCATCTTCGCCACCTGCGGCCTGGAGGACGACCCGGCGATGAGCGCGCTGCGCGCCCGCGGCGTGCCCGTCGTGGCGGTGGAGGGACCCGACGTCGACGGCGTCGTCCTGATCGACGTCGACGACCTCGGCGGCACCCGCGAGCTGGCCCGGCACCTGCACGACCTCGGCCACCGCCGGGTGGCGCAGGTGGTCATGCCGCTGCGCCTGGACGGCACCCGCGGCCCCGTCGACCCGGCCCGGCGCGCCCGCCTGCACTACCGCGACGTGCGCCAGCGGATGCTCGCCGTGGAGGACGTGTTCGGCGCGGTGCCGACCCTGGAGACCGCCAGCAACGCCGTCGACGAGGGCGCCATGGCCGGGCGGGCGCTGCTCGACGCGCCGGCCGGGCAGCGGCCCACCGCGATCGTCGCGCAGAGCGACGTACTCGCGGCCGGCGTGCTGCGGGCCGCGGCCGACCTCGGGCTCGACGTCCCCGGCGACGTCTCCGTCGTGGGCTTCGACGGCGCCGACCTGCACTGGCTCGGGTCGACGGTGCTGACCACCGTCGTCCAGCCCAGCGACGAGAAGGGTCGGGCCGCCGCCGACGCGGCGATGGAGCTGGTCGCCGGGCGCACCCCGGCCGACGTGCTGCTGCCGGTGCGCCTGCGCATCGGGACCACGACGGGCCCGCCACCGGCACCCTGACCGTCGGCGCCAACTGGCCCATCGGCGGGCTCGCTACGCTGCGTGGATGGCCTCCCCGCCCGAACCCCCGGCCGCACCGCCCCGCGGGCGGCGGGCGGAGCGCACCGCCACGAGCCGGACCCGCATCCTGGACGCCGCGGTGGCGTGCCTGGTCGAGTCCGGCTACCGCGGCGCGACGACGCTGCGCATCCAGGCCAGGGCCGGGGTGTCGCGGGGCAGGCTGCTGCACCACTTCCCGTCCCGCGACGAGCTGCTGGTCGCGGCGTCGCGGCACCTGGCGATCGAGCGGATGCGGCGCACCGACGAGCGGCTGCGCGACATCCCCGACGGCCTGTCCCCCGACGAGCGCCTCGACCGGGTCATCGAGCTGATCTGGGAGACCTTCTCCGAGCCGCACTTCTGGGCGGCCGTCGAGCTGTGGACCGCGGCCCGCACGAACGACGACCTGCGCGCCGCGCTGCTGCCCGGTGAGCAGGAGCTCGGCGCGGTCATCCGCGACGGCATGGCCAAGTACTACGGCCCCGAGCTGGCCGCGCACCCGTACTACCCGACCGTCCGCGACCTGGTGCTGACCAGCATGCGCGGGGTCGGGATGAGCTACGCGCTGCACGACCGCGACCCGCGCACCGACCCCCACCTCAGGGTCTGGAAGAGCGCTGCCCGCACCCTGCTCGTCTGACCCCGTCGAGAACGAAGTTGTCGTGATCGACAAGCCCTGTTGATCACGACAAGTTCGTTCTCGACGGAGGGGTCAGCCGCCGAGGGCGCGGGTGAGGGCCGCCGAGAGGGCGTCCGGGGTCGGGTGCTCCAGGACGGCGGCGACGTGCGCGTCGGGGCGCAGCAGCCAGACCTCGCCCGGCCGGGCGTCCAGCGCGGCGGTCAGCGCCCCGGTGACGTCGACCTCGGCCAGCTCCAGCACCGCGACCGGGACCGCCCCGCCCGCCACGGCCGCGCGAGCCGCGGCCCCGTCCGCGCCCGGGGCCAGCAGCAGGGTGAACCCCTCGCGGGCCAGCTCGCGGAAGCGCCGCCCACCGGGCACCGGCGCGTCCGGCACCAGCACGCCCGGTCCGGGCGCCGGCACGTCGCCGCGCGGTGGCCGGCCGGCGAACGGGCGCGCGGGCGACGGCGTGGTCAGCGGCGAGTCGACGTACCAGAACGGCTCGGCGAGCCGGCCGGAGTCGACCATCGCCCGGGCCGCCGGGTCCTCGGCGGCGCGTTCCAGCACCGCCGCCCGGTGCGCCGCGGCCGCGGGCGACTGCGGGACCAGGAAGTCCATCGTCGCCGTGGTGATCTCCAGGTTCTCCGCGGCGGCCGCGTGCCGCTCGGCGTGGTAGCTCTCCAGCAGCCCCTCGCCCGCCCAGCCGCGGGCCACGAAGGCGAGCTTCCAGGCCGCGTTCTCGGCGTCGACGACCCCGGAGTTGAGCCCGCGGGCGCCGAACGGCGAGTACAGGTGCGCGGCGTCACCGGCCAGCAGCACCCGGCCGACGCGCAGCCGGTCGGCGCAGCGCGACTGGAACCGGTACACCGACTTCCAGACGACCTCGTACGCCCGGTCGCCGATGACCTGCCGGATGCGGCGGTCCAGCGACCCGTCGGCGACCTCGGCGTCGATGTCGTAGTCGCTGGGGACCTGCCAGTCGATGCGGAACGTCGAGTCGGGGCAGGGGTGCACCAGCACCTGCCGGCCGGGGTTCCACTCCGGGTCGAAGTGGAAGCGCCGCTCGGTGGCCCAGCCGGGCAGGTCGGTGCGGATGTCGCAGATCAGGAAGCGGTCGTCGAAGGAGTGGCCGTCGAAGGTGACGCCCAGCATGGCGCGCAACTCCTCGGCCCGCGCGCCGGCGCACAGCACCGCGAACGGCGCCGCGACGGTGGTGCCGTCGACGCAGGTCAGGGTGACGCCGTCGGCGTCCTGGTCGATCTTGGCGACCGGGTGACCCCAGCGCACCTCGACGAGCGGCTCGGCGGCCACCCGCTCGTCGAGGATCTCCTCCGTGCGCGACTGGGAGATGTTGACGAACGGCGGGAACGCCGCGCGCCCGGACTCGGCGAACGTGTAGGTGAACAGCTCGCGGCCGCGGTGGAAGGTGCGCGCGGTCGTCCAGGTGACGCCCTCGGCCGCGATCCGCTCCCCCGCGCCGACCGCCGACCAGATGTCGAGCACATCACGCTGCTGGCAGATCGCCTTGGAGCCCACCGGGTCGCGCTCGGGACGGCGGTCGAGCAGCACGGTCGGCACGCCCCAGCGGGCCAGCAGCAGCGCGGTGGTCTGGCCGACCGGGCCGTTGCCGATGATCGCGATCGGGTCGGTGTCGACCGGGGTGTCGACGGGGGCGCCGGTGGGGGCGCCGGTCGCGGGGGTCGTCACGACTGCAGCTGCGCCCAGACCTCCTGGTCGCGTTCGGCTGTCCAGATGACGGGTCGCTCGATCCCGGACAGCTCGTCCCACAGCCGGGAGACGTCGAACGGCAGGCAGTGCTCGAAGATCGGCCAGCGGCCGTAGTCGTCGACGAGGGCGGCGTGCGTGCGCTCGAACGCCTCCTTGAGGGTGCCCCCCGCCCGCTGCACCGCGCCCACGTGCTCGATCATGGTCTGCAGGAAGGTGCGGGTCTGGCCGATCGCCGCGGCCACCGCCTCCGGCCCGCGGCTGACCCCGCCGCGCCCGCCGATCAGGGTGTGCGCGCCCAGCGCGGCCACGTTGTTCAGCGTCGCGCCTGCCCAGTCGCGGTGGAAGGCGTCGCCGGTGTAGAGCGCGGCCTCGGCCTCCACCAGGTCGCCGGCGAACAGGATGCCGTGGCGCGGCAGCCAGGCCACGATGTCGCCCTCGGTGTGCCCGCGCCCGCAGTACTGCAGCACCAGGTCGCCGCGGTCGCCGCCGAGGTCGATCGAGAGCCGGTCGGAGAAGGTCAGCGTGGGCCAGGTGAGGCCGGGCACCGTGTCGGCGCCCTCGGCCAGCCGCGGCATCCGGGCGAACTCGCTGGCCCAGTCCTGCTCGCCGCGCTCGGCCACCAGCGCCCGGGTGTTCTCGTGCGCGACGATGACCTCGGCGTCGAACGCGGAGGCGCCCAGCACCCGCACCGCGTGGTAGTGGCTGAGCACCAGGTAGCGGATCGGCTTGTCGGTGTGCTCGCGCAGCTTCTCCAGCCAGCGCGCCGCCACCACCGGCGTGGCCAGCGCCTCGAAGCAGACCAGGAAGTCCTCGCCCTCGACGGCCCCGATGTTGGGGTCGCCCTCCGCGGTCAGCGCGTAGACGCCGTCGGCGAGCACCTCGAGCGTCTGCTCCTTGGCGGCCGTGTCGGCCGACGACGCGAACGGCTTCGCTGCCATGTGTCCCTCTTCCCTCCGGCTGGTGCCCGGACCCTATGCGCGGTCGCGGGGTTCGTTCCAGGCCCGCCGGGGGGCCGGGTGCACTCAGGCGTCGACCGGCTGGCGGGTGAGCGCCCGCCGGGCGTCGAAGCCGTGCATCCAGCCCACGTCCTCGGCCAGCGTGGCCAGCAGCGCGTCGCGCTCGTCGGCGCGGTCGTCGGGGACGTGCACGAGGGTGCCCGCCAGCCGTGAGTAGCGCTGCACGTTGCGGGTCCGGGCGCGGCGCCGCCGCACGTAGGCGCGGATCGCGGCGCGCGGGTCGTCCGGGGCGGCGACCAGTTCGTGGGCGAGCACGACGGCGTCCTCGATGGCCTGGTTCGCGCCCTGGCCCTGGTGGGGCAGCATCGCGTGGGCGGCGTCGCCGAGCAGCACGATCCGCCCGGCGCTCCAGGTCCCGAACGCCTCGATGTCGTGCAGGCCCCACCAGGCCGCCTCCACCTCGACCGCGCCGATCATCTCGGTGACGGCCGGGTGCCAGCCGGCGAAGCGGGCCACGCCGTCGGCCGCCGCGCACGGTTCGCGCCAGGTGGGCGCCGTCCACGTCGCGCGGGGCGCCACCGCCAGGAAGTTGACCTTGCCCGCGTCCGGTTCGATGGCGTAGTGCAGCAGGTGGGCGTCGGGGCCCGCCCAGAACTGCAGGGCGCCGGGGTCGGGCAGCGACGGCAGCCGGTCGACCGGGATGAGGCCGCGGAAGCCGACCTGCCCGGTGAACCGGGGGCGCGGGGCGTCCGGGGCCACCGTGCGGCGCAGCGCGGAGTGGATGCCGTCGGCGCCCACCACGACGTCGGCGACGGCCCGCCGACCGTCGGCGAACGTCAGCACGGCCTCCGCCGGCCCGTCGGCGACCTCGACGACCCGGTGGTCGAGGCGCACGACACCGTCGCCGAGGCGGTCGCTCAGGACCTTCTGCAGCGCCCGGCGGTGCACACCGAGGAAGGGTGCACCGAACAGGGTGCGGTAGTTCTCCGCCATCGGGAACGACCGGATCAGCCGGCCGCTGTCCCAGCGGCGGAACTGCACCTCGGTGGGCTCGGCGCCGTGCGCGGCCAGTCGCGCGCCCATCCCGAGCCCGGTCAGCAGGCGCACGCCGTTCGCGGCCAGGCCGACCGCCGCGCCGACCTCACCGAGCTCCGTCGCCTGCTCGTAGACCTCGACCCCGATCCCGGCGTCGCGCAGCGCGATCGCCAGGGTCAGCCCGCCGATGCCGGCACCGACCACCGCGACGCGCAGCGGCGTCCCCGATCCGTCCATCCGTTCGCCGCACCCTTCACCCGGAGTGGCCGACAGCGGGCCCGGACCACCCGGCGATCGGATGGTCGCGGGCACCGTGGCCTCACGCTCGGTCACGCACAGTGCCCACCGCACGGTACCGATACCCCCGGGGGGCCGAATGCGCGGTGTCCGGCGATGATTGGCCCACCAGCACGCAGAACGGGGACACGCGATGACGGCACCCAACGAGATCGACCCCACCGTCCCGCCGAGCGGCACCGGCTGCCTGGAGTGCGAGCAGAACGGCGGCTGGTGGGTCCACCTGCGCCGCTGCGCGCTGTGCGGCCACGTCGGCTGCTGCGACACCTCGCCCGCGCAGCACGCCACCGGCCACTACCAGGCCACCGGCCACCCGCTGGTCACCAGCTTCGAACCGGACGAGGTCTGGTTCTGGGACTACCGCACCGGCGAGGCGTACTCCGGCCCCGACCTGGCCGCGCCCCGGCACCGCCCGCTGGAGCAGACCGTCCCCGGCCCCGCCGAGCGCGTCCCCGCCGACTGGCGCGACCACCTGCACTGACCGACCCCGTCGAGGGGCAGGATGCGGGCCGTGGAGCCACTTCGCATCGGGGTACTGGGCGCGGCGCGCATCGCCGGCGCCGCCATCGCCGCGCCCGCCCGGCTGACCGGGACCCGGCTCGTCGCCGTCGCGGCCCGCGACCGCGGTCGCGCGCAGACCTTCGCCGACGAGCACGGCGTCGAGCGGGTGCTCGGCTCCTACGCCGAACTGATCGCCGACCCGGAGGTCGAGGCCGTCTACAACCCGCTGGCCAACAGCCTGCACGGGCCGTGGAACCTGGCCGCCGTCGAGGCCGGCAAGCACGTGCTCACCGAGAAGCCGTCGGCCAGCGACGCCGCCGAGGCCCGGGACGCGCGCGACGCGGCCGCGAAGGCGGGCGTCCTGCTCGTGGAGGGCTTCCACTACCTGTACCACCCGGTCGCCCAGCGGCTGCTGGAGATCGTCGCCTCCGGCGAGATCGGCGAGCTGCGCCACGTCGAGGTGCGCATGGAGATGCCGGCCCCGCCGGAGGGCGACCCGCGCTGGTCGCTCGAGCTCGCCGGCGGCACGGTCATGGACGTCGGCTGCTACGGCCTGCACCTGCACCGCGTGCTCGGCCGGTTCGCCGGCGGCGAGCCCACCGTCGGCGCGGCCCGCGGCCGGGAACGGGCCGGCGCGCCGGGCGTCGACGAGTTCATGGAGATCGACCTGGACTTCCCGGCGGGCCCGACGGGGTTGGTGCGCACGTCCATGTGCGCGGACGGGCTCGACTTCTCCTGCCGCGTCGTCGGCTCCCGCGGCGAGGTCGGCGTGCCCAGCTTCGTGCTCCCCCACCTCGACGACCGCGTGCTGGTCACCGTCGACGGCGAGCAGCGCGTCGAGGAGCTGGGGCGCCGGTCGTCCTACACCTACCAGCTCGAGGCGTTCACCGAGGCCGTGCGCACCGGCCGGTCGATCGCCACCGGCGCCGACGACGCCGTGGCCAGCGCGGAGCTCGTCGACGCCGCCTACCGCGCCGCGGGTTTCCCGCTGCGCCCCCGCACGGTCCGCCCCGCGGGCTGACCCCGGTCCGCCGGGGTCGGCGGATCCTGGAGAATCGCTCGGTGACCCCCGCAGTGTCCCTCCCGCCCGATGTGGTCCCCGAGCTCCTGGCCGACATCGCCGCCGACGTCCGCGCGGCGGCTGCCCGGTTGGCCGGCGTCGCGCACACCACCCCGTTGCAGCGCAACGACCGGCTGTCCGCCGCCACCGGAGCCGACGTCTGGCTCAAGCGGGAGGACCTGCAGGTCGGGCGGTCCTACAAGCTGCGCGGCGCCTACAACCTGCTCGCCCAGCTCGACGAGGCCGAGCGCGCGGCCGGCGCGGTGTGCGCGAGCGCCGGCAACCACGGCCAGGGGGTCGCGCACGCGTGCCGGACGCTGGGCGTGCGGGGGCGGGTGCACGTGCCGAGCACGACGCCGCGCCAGAAGCGCGAGCGGATCCAGGCGCTCGGCGGTGACGCCGTGGAGCTGGTGGTGGGCGGCGACACCTACGACGAGGCGGCGGCCGCGGCGGCCGAGTGGGCCCGACGCACCGGGGCGACGGTCGTGCCGGCCTTCGACGACGTCCGCACGATCGCCGGGCAGGGCACGGTCGGGGTCGAGGTGGTGGCCCAGCTGGGCGGTCCGCCGGACGTGGTGGTGCTGCCGGTGGGTGGCGGCGGGCTGGCCGCCGGGGTGGGCGGCTGGCTGGCCGCGCAGCACCCGGGTGTGCGGATCGTGGGCGTGGAGCCCGCGGGTGCGGCGAGCATGGCGGCGGCGCTGGCCGCCGGGGAGCCGGTCGAGCTGCCCGAGCTGGACACCTTCGTCGACGGCGCCGCCGTGCGCCGGGTGGGCGCGACCAGCCTGCCGCTGGTGCGGGCGAGCGGCGCGGAGCTGGTCAGCGTGCCCGAGGGCCGGGTCTGCACAGAGATGCTGGACCTCTACCAGGTCGACGGGATCATCGCCGAGCCGGCGGGCGCGCTGGCCGCCGCGGCGCTGGGCGAGGCGGTGCGGGTGCAGCCGGGCCAGACCGTCGTGTGCCTGCTCTCGGGCGGCAACAACGACGTCAGCCGGTACGGCGAGGTCGTCGAGCGCTCGCTGGTGCACCGCGGGCTCAAGCACTACTTCCTGGTCGAGTTCCCGCAGGAGCCGGGGGCGCTGCGCCGGTTCCTGGACGAGGTCCTCGGCCCGGACGACGACATCGTGCTGTTCGAGTACATCAAGCGCGACAACCGGGAGACCGGCGCGGCACTGGTCGGGATCGAGATCGCGAGCCGCGACGGGTACGAGCCACTGTGGGGCCGGATGCAGGCCAGTCCCCTGCGCATCCAGCTGGTCGCTCCCGGCAGCACGGCCTATCGATTCCTGATCTGATTGCTCACGCGGCGCATCCTCCGGCCGCGTTGCCCGGCTGTGACGCTTATCGATGGGGATGGCGCGAATCTGACAATCGCGCGGCCGTCGCGTAGGTTGCCGGGAAGGTCCCGTTGTCCTGCACCAATCGAGGACACGACTACTCCGATCGGGCGGTAGCCCACCCGGGCGCGAACCGCGCACCGGTTGGCGCCGAACGGAGTGGTGGGCCGGCGGCCGCCGGGGTGGAGGGGTATCCGCGCGACGGCCGCCGGCGCGCGACACGGCAGGGGGCACCCTGACCGGCGCGCGACACACCGTAACCGGTTCAGTGGCCGGTTCGCCCTTCGGGTTGGCCTTCGGGAACCCTAAATCACAGCCGGTTATTCAGCACTCACGGTGTGGGTTGCGCCGTCCACGGGCGCCGCGAGCCCGTGCAGGAGCAGCTCGGCCAGGTTCGCGTACGCCTCACCGTCGGTGAGCCCGGTCGCCTCGGCGAGCGCGCGCTGCTGGATGCGGACCATCACCGCGGTGACCACGTCGGCGACGAACGCGGCGTGCACGTCGCGGAACTCGCCGACGGCCACGCCCTCGTCCACCAGTTCCCGCACGCGGCGCGCGGCGATCCGGGTGTTGCGCCGGTAGACCTCCGTGGCCGGCGGGAACGCGGCCACGTCGTCGAAGAACGCCGCCGACGCCGGGGCCAGCTCGACGGCGACCGCCCTGAGGTAGGCACCCACTCGGTCGGCAGCGCGCTCGGCCGACTTCACCGCGCGCTCGACGCGTTCGGTCGCCCCCCGGAAGAAGTGCACCACCGCTGCGTTGACGAGCTGCTCCTTGCTGCCGGCCAGCGCGTAGAGGGTGCGTTTGGAGCAGCGCAGGCGGGCGGCGATCTCGTCGAGCGTGAGGTGCGCGAACCCCTCGGCGAGCAGCAGGGCGACCAGCGCGTCGAACAACTGGTCGCGTCGGGGGGTGGCACGGGCCGGCACGTCGGCTAGCCTATCCGGTACTGAACAGGAAACGTGAGTACCGCATAGGAGCGCCATGTCCGTCGACCGGTTGCTGCCGACCCAGGAAGCGGCGGACCTGATCGCCCTGACCCGCGACCTCGCCGACAAGGAGCTCGCGCCCCGCGTCGACGAGCACGAGCGCGCCGAGACCTACCCCGACGGGCTGTTCGCCGTGCTCGGCCGGGCCGGGCTGCTCGGGCTGCCCTACCCGGAGGAGCACGGCGGCGGGGCCCAGCCCTACGAGGTCTACCTGCAGGTGCTCGAGGAGCTCGCGGCCCGCTGGGCGGCGGTGGCCGTCGCGGTGAGCGTGCACGGCCTGGCCTGCTACCCGGTGTCGCGCTTCGGCACGCCCGAGCAGCGCGAGCGCTGGCTGCCGGCGATGCTGGCCGGCGAGCTCGTCGGCGGCTACAGCCTGTCCGAGCCGCAGGCCGGCTCCGATGCCGCCGCGCTGACCTGCCGGGCCGAGCGGACCGGCGCGGGGTACCGCATCACCGGCACCAAGGCCTGGATCACCCACGGCGGTCGCGCCGACTTCTACGCGCTGTTCGCCCGCACCGGCGAGGGCTCGCGCGGCATCTCCTGCTTCCTGGCTCCCGGGCAGGTCGAGGGCCTGACCTTCGGCCGGCCCGAGGACAAGATGGGCCTGCACGCGATCCCGACCGCCACCGCCAACTGGGACGGCGCCGTGCTGGAGGCCGACCGGTTGATCGGCGAGGAGGGCCAGGGCCTGCAGATCGCGTTCTCCGCGCTGGACTCCGGCCGGCTCGGCATCGCCGCGGTGGCCACCGGGCTGGCGCAGTCGGCGCTGGACGTCGCCGTCTCCTACGCCCGCGAGCGCACCGCGTTCGGCCGCAAGATCATCGACCACCAGGGGTTGGGGTTCCTGCTCGCCGACATGGCCGCCGCGGTCGACTCGGCCCGCGCGACCTACCTCGACGCCGCCCGCCGCCGCGACGCCGGCATGGCCTACAGCCGGCAGGCGTCGGTGGCCAAGCTGGTCGCCACCGACGCCGCCATGAAGGTCACCACCGACGCGGTGCAGGTGCTCGGCGGCTACGGCTACAGCCGGGAGTTCCCGGTGGAGCGGTTCATGCGCGAGGCCAAGGTCATGCAGATCTTCGAGGGCACCAACCAGATCCAGCGGCTGGTGATCGCCCGCACGCTGGCCGGCTGAGCCACGCGCGGGGTAGCGCTGGTCTCCATCACGGGCCCCCGGCGCGGGGGTGCCGGATACTCGGGGGCATGCCGGACGGTCCTGCGCTCCCCGTCGACTCCCCCGCGGTGCCCTCAGCCGCCCCCACGTCGACCGACGTGCTCGTCGTCGGCGCCGGGCCGGCCGGGTCGTCGGCCGCGGCCTGGGCGGCCCGGCACGGGCTCGACGTCGTGCTGGCCGACGCCGCCGTCTTCCCCCGCGACAAGGCCTGCGGCGACGGGCTCACCCCGCGCGCCATCGCCGAGCTGGAGCGGCTCGGGCTCGGCGACTGGGTGCGGGCGCGGGGCACCAACCGGGGGCTGCGCGCGGCCGGGTTCGGCCAGCTGCTGGAGCTGCCCTGGCCCGGCGGCTCCCTGCCCGACCACGGCGGCGCGGTCCCCCGCACCGAGCTCGACGCGCGCATCCGCGACGTGGCGCTCAAGGAGGGCGCGGTGCCGCTGGAGGGCGCCAAGGCCGTCGACGTGCGCCGCGAGGGCGGCCGGGTGAGCGCGGTGGTGTTCGACCGCGGCGGCGAGGAGCACGTGGTGTCCTGCGCGCGGCTGGTCGTCGCCGACGGGGCCCGCTCCACGCTCGGGCGGGTGCTGGGCCGCGACTGGCACAAGGACACCGCGTTCGGCGTGGCCGCCCGCGGCTACGTCCGCTCCGGCCGCTCGGACGACCCGTGGATCTCCTCGCACCTGGAGCTGCGCGGCGAGCGCGACGAGGTGCTGGCCGGCTACGGCTGGGTGTTCCCGCTGGCCGACGGCGAGGTCAACATCGGGGTCGGCACGCTGGCCACCGCGAAGCGGCCGGCCGGCGTGCGGCTGCAGTCGCTGATCAAGCAGTACGCCGCCGCCCGCCGCGACGACTGGCAGCTCGACGGCCCGGTGCGGGCGCCGATGTCGGCGCTGCTGCCGATGGGCGGGGCGGTGTCCGGGGTGGCCGGGCCGAACTGGGCACTGGTCGGCGACGCCGCGGGCTGCGTCAACCCGCTCAACGGCGAGGGCATCGACTACGGGCTGGAGACCGGGCGCCTGGTGGCCGAGCTGCTCGCCGCCGGCACCGACCCGGCCGCGGCCTGGCCCGCCGAGCTGCGCCGCCACTACGGCGAGGCGTTCTCCATCGCGCGCAGGCTCGCCGGGCTGATCACCGTGCCCGGGCTGCTGCCCAAGGCCGGCCCGATCGGCATGCGCTCGCGGGCGCTGATGACCGTCGCGCTGCGGGTGATGGGCAACCTGGTCACCGAGGAGGACCGCGACCTCACCGCCCGCGCCTGGCGGGCGGCGGGCCGGCTGTCCCTGCGCCGCGACGAGCGCCCCCCGTTCAGCTGACCCACCCGTGCCCGGTCCCGTCGAGAACGAACTTGTCGTGATCAACAGGGCTGTTCGATCACGACAACTTCGTTCTCGACGGAGACCGATGACCCAGATCCGTAAGACAACGGACGCGCGGGAGCCCGATCGCGGCGGGACACTGGTCACGTGACGACCACCGCCGAGCCCGAGGCGACCACCGCGGACCCCGTCCTCGGCCGCCCGTTCGCCGCGCTCACCGGACTGGTCGCGGTGGCCGCCGCGATCGGCGCCGGCCAGCTCGTCGCGGGCCTGCTCTCGCCCGCGTCCGGACCGTTCATCGCCGTGGGCGACGCGGCGGTGCGGGTGTCGCCGCAGTGGCTGGTGGAGTTCGCCAAGGGCGCCTTCGGCACCGCCGACAAGCCCGTCCTGCTGGTCGGCATGGGCGTCGTCATCGCCGCGCTCGCCGCGGCGGGCGGGATCGCCGCGCGCCGCACCCCGGGTCCGGGCCTGGTCGTCGTCGCCGGGATGGGCGTGCTCGCGGCGGCGGCCGTGCTGTCCTCCCCCACGTTCGCCCCGCTGGACCTGGCCGCCCCGGGCGCCTCGCTCGTCGTCGGGATCACCGCGTTCCGCAGGCTGCACGCGCTGCGCCAGCAGGTCGAGCAGGCGCCCACCGAGGGTGCCGGGGTGTCGCGGCGACGGGTGCTCGTCGGCTCGACCGCCGCACTCGGGGTGGGGGCGGTCGCCGCCACCGGGATCGGCGCGTGGGTGGGCCGCGACGTCGCCGGCTCCCGCGACGAAGTCACCGCCGCGCTCGCCCGGGCCGGCTACGAGCGCGCGCCGGCCGTCCCGGCCGCCGCCGAGGCCGGCGTCCCCGGCGCCACCCCGTTCCTCACCTCGAACGCCGACTTCTACCGCATCGACGCCGCGCTGCGCGTCCCGCAACTGACCGCGTCGGACTGGTCGCTGCGCATCCACGGCATGGTCGACCGGGAGCTGACGCTGTCGTTCGCCGACCTGCTGGCCCGCCCGCTCGTCGAGCGGACGATCACGCTGCTGTGCGTGTCCAACCCGGTCGGCGGGCCGTACGTGTCCACCACCAACTTCATCGGCGTCGACCTGCGCGAAGTACTGCTGGAGGCCGGCGTCTCCCCCGACGCCGACCAGGTCCTCAGCACCAGCTCCGACGGCTGGACCGCCGGCACCCCGACCGGGGTGCTGCTGGAGCCCGACCGCGGCGCCCTGCTGGCCATCGGCATGAACGGCGAGGCGCTGCCCCCCGAGCACGGGTTCCCGGTGCGGATGGTCGTGCCGGGCCTGTACGGCTACGTCTCGGCGACGAAGTGGGTGACCGACCTGGAGGTCACCACGTTCGCCCAGCGGCAGGCCTACTGGCTGCAGCGCGGCTGGTCGGAGAAGGGCCCGATCAAGACCCAGTCGCGCATCGACGTCCCCCGCTCGTCGGTCGTCGCGGGCCGGGTCACCGTGGCCGGCACGGCCTGGTCGCAGCCGATCGGGATCTCGGCGGTCGAGGTGCGGCTCGACCGCGGGCCGTGGCAGCCCGCCACGCTGGCCACCGAGGTCGGCGGCGACACCTGGCGGATGTGGCGCGCCGAGGTCGACGTGCCGACCGGGCAGCACACGCTGCAGGTGCGGGCGTTCGACGCGAACGGCGTGCCGCAGACCCCCGACGTGCGCGACGTCGTCCCGGACGGCGCCACCGGGTACCACACGGTCGACATCACCGCGGCGTAGGACCCCGGGCGGTCGGCTACGTCACCGGTCACGGCTCGAATACCCCCGTATAGTATGGGGGTAACCGGGAGGAGCCTGCCGTGCACGGGTACACCGACGACAAGGACGCCTACCTCAAGCGCCTGCGCCGCATCGAGGGTCAGGTCCGCGGCATCGCCCGCATGATCGAGGACGACAAGTACTGCATCGACGTCCTCACCCAGGTCTCGGCCGCGACCAAGGCCCTGGAGGCGGTCGCGCTCGGGCTGCTCGACGAGCACCTCAAGCACTGCGTCACCGAGGCCGTGGCCGAGGGTGGCGCCGTGGCCGACCGCAAGGTCGCCGAGGCCAGCGCGGCGATCGCGCGCCTCGTGCGCTCCTGACCCCAGACCCCCGGCCGGGCTCCCCAACCGGCCGGTCGACCCCCCAGGAGGATCCGATGAGCGAGCTTGCGAGCGAATCATCAACACAGCGCCGGCGCGAAGAGCCGACCGAGCGCAGCGAGGGAGAGCGATGAGCACCGCCACCTACACCGTCAGCGGCATGACCTGCGAGCACTGCGTCGCCTCGGTCACCGAGGAGATCAGCGAGATCGACGGCGTCTCCGCGGTCGACGTGGAGCTGTCGTCCGGCGCGGTCACCGTGACCAGCGCGCAGCCGCTCGACGCGGACTCGGTGCGCGAGGCCGTCGAGGAGGCCGGCTACAAGCTGGCCGGCTGACCCACCCGTCCCGATCCGCGCCGCCAGCCCGAGGAGGTCGGCATGAGCACCACGACGACCGGCATCGAGCTGGTGATCGGCGGGATGACCTGCGCGTCCTGCGCCAACCGGATCGAGCGCAAGCTCAACCGGATGGACGGGGTCACCGCCACGGTCAACTACGCCACCGAGAAGGCCTGGGTGCAGGCGCCCGCCGAGGTCGCCCCGGCCGACCTGGTGGCCACGGTCGAGGCGGCCGGCTACACCGCGCGGGTGCCGCAGCCGGCACCCGCGGCGGAGGCCGAGCCGCCCGACCCGACCCGGGCCCTGCGCGACCGGCTGCTCGTCGCGGTCGCGCTGGGCGTCCCGGTCGTCGCGATGGCGATGGTCGAGCCGCTGCAGTTCCGGTACTGGCAGTGGATCTCGCTGGCGCTGGCCGCGCCGGTCGTGGTGTGGGCGGCGTGGCCGTTCCACCGGGCCGCCTGGTCCAACCTGCGCCACGGCGAAGCCACCATGGACACGCTCATCTCGATGGGCGTGCTGTCCGCCTTCGGCTGGTCGCTGTACGCGCTGCTGCTGGGTTCGGCGGGCGAGCCGGGCATGACCCACCCCTTCGAGCTGACGATCGAGCCGTCGGTCGGCAGCGCGAACATCTACCTGGAGGTGGCCGCCGGGGTCACCGCGTTCATCCTGGCCGGGCGCTGGTTCGAGGCCCGCTCCAAGCACCGGGCCGGGGCCGCGCTGCGCGCGCTGCTCAAACTCGGGGCCGCCGACGTCGCCGTGCTCTCGCCGGACGGCACCGAGAGCCGGGTCCCGATCGAGCGCCTGCACGTCGGCAACCGGTTCGTCGTGCGCCCCGGTGAACGGATCGCCACCGACGGCGTCGTGGACGAGGGCTCCTCCGCGGTGGACGCCTCGATGCTCACCGGCGAGTCGGTCCCGGTCGAGGTCGGGCCGGGCGACGCGGTCGTCGGGGCCACGGTCAACGCCGGCGGACGGCTCGTGGTCACCGCGACCCGCGTCGGCACCGACACCCAGCTCTCGCGCATGGCGCGGCTGGTCGAGCAGGCCCAGACCGGCAAGGCCGCCGTGCAGCGGCTGGCCGACCGGATCTCCGGGGTGTTCGTCCCGGTGGTCATCGCGCTGGCGGTCGGGACGCTCGGCTTCTGGCTGGGCAGCGGGGCGGGCGCCGACGCCGCCTTCACCGCCGCCGTCGCCGTCCTGATCATCGCCTGCCCGTGCGCGCTCGGCCTGGCCACACCCACGGCGCTGCTCGTGGGCACCGGCCGGGGCGCCCAGCTGGGCATCCTGATCAAGGGCCCGGAGGTGCTGGAGTCCACCCGCCGGGTCGACACGGTCGTGCTGGACAAGACCGGCACCGTCACCACCGGCACGATGAGCCTGCTCGCGCTGCACCCCGCCGACGGCGTCGCGGAGGTCGACGTGCTGCGGCTGGCCGGGGCCGTCGAGGACGCCTCCGAGCACCCCGTGGGACGCGCGGTGGCCCGGGCCGCCGTCGAGCGGGTCGGGCGCCTGCCCTCCGTCACCGGGTTCGCGGCCGTCGAGGGCCTGGGCGTGCGCGGCACGGTCGACGGCCACGAGGTCGTGGTCGGCCGGGCGGCGCTGCTGGAGTCGTCCGGGATCGCCCTGCCCGACGAGCTCACCGGGGCCGTGCGCGAGGCCGCCGACGCCGGGCGCACCGCGGTCGTCGCGGCCTGGGACGGCGCCGCCCGCGCCGTGCTGGTCGTCGCCGACGAGGTCAAGCCGACCTCGGCCGAGGCGATCGCCGCGCTGCGCCGGCTCGGGCTGCGCCCCGTGCTGCTGACCGGCGACAACCGCGCCGCCGCCGCCGCGGTGGCGGCCGCGGTCGGGATCGACGCCGCCGACGTCACCGCCGAGGTCCTGCCGGCCGACAAGCTCGACGCCGTCAAGCGCCTGCAGGACGAGGGCCGCGTCGTCGCCATGGTCGGCGACGGGGTCAACGACGCCGCCGCGCTCGCCCAGGCCGACCTCGGCCTGGCCATGGGCACCGGCACCGACGTGGCGATCGAGGCGGGCGACCTGACCCTCGTGCGCGGCGACCTGCGCGCCGCCGCCGACGCCATCCGGCTGTCGCGGCGCACCCTGGCCACGATCAAGGGCAACCTGTTCTGGGCGTTCGGGTACAACGTGGCCGCGCTGCCGCTGGCCGCCGCCGGGCTGCTCAACCCGATGCTCGCCGGCGCCGCGATGGCGCTGAGCTCGGTGTTCGTGGTGGCCAACAGCCTGCGCCTGCGCGGGTTCGGCTCGGCCTTCCCGGAACGGGACCGGGCGGCCGACCCCGTCGTCTAGCCTGGGAAGGCCCCTCGAACCGCCGCCCCGCGGCCCGCGCCGACTGGAACCGCCGTTGAACTCTCTGGAGTTCGCCGGGAACGCGCTGCGCCGCGCCGGCACCCGGATCGGTGTGCTCCTCGGGGTTCTGGCGGTCGTCGGCGTCGTGGGCCTGCTCGGGGTCAACGCGTTCATCTGGATGTCCGGGATGGGCAACACCGGCCCGGCCGGCTGCGGGTTCGGTGTGGGCGGATCGGTCCTGGCCGAGGTCGACCCGTCCGAGGAGCAGCGGCAGAACGCCGCGATCATCGTCGAGGTCGGCCGGCAGATGGGGGTGCCCGAGCGCGGGCAGTGGGTCGCGCTGGCCACCGCGATGCAGGAGTCCAACCTGCGCAACATCGACTACGGCGACCGCGACTCCCTCGGGCTGTTCCAGCAGCGGCCCTCGCAGGGCTGGGGCACCGTGGCCCAGATCCAGGACCCGGTCTACTCGGCCACCCAGTTCTACGACCGGCTGCTGCTGGTGCCGGGGTGGGAGCAGATGCCGCTGTGGCAGGCCGCGCAGACCGTGCAGCGCTCGGCCTTCCCGACGGCCTACAGCAAGTGGGAGGACTACGCGGCCACCATGCTCGCCGACGTCGGCCAGGACACCGGCATCGACATCTCGCTGGCCAGCACCGACGTCTGCGGTCCGCGCGGCGGCGCAACGGGGCCCGCGGCCGTGCCGTGGACCGCGGGCGACACCGGCTGCGTCATGGACGACCCGACCTCCGGCGGCTGCCTGACCGGCGCCACCAAGCACGCGCTCGACGAGGTGCTGCGCGTGTTCGGCGGGTACAGCGCGGGCTCGCGGATCCAGGCCACCGGCTGTTGGGACGCGCACGCCTGGAACCCTTCCAGCGACCACCCCAAGGGCCGGGCCTGCGACTTCTTCCCCGGCACCGCCGGCGCGTTCGCCGCCGGCACCGAACTGCAGGCCGGCTGGGAGGTGGCCGAGTGGTTCCGGGCGAACGCCGACGCGCTGCACGTCTCGTACGTGATCTGGCAGGGCCGGATCTGGTCGGCCGGCGGCGGCGACACCGACACCGGCTGGGGCCAGCCCTACAGCGGCGGCGGCGTCTACGACCCCGACGAGGCCACCGGCGGCCACTTCGACCACATCCACGTCAGCTTCAAGCGGTAGCTCCCGTGTGATGTCGTGCCGCTCGGTGGCGGGCCGGCCCGCAGCGGACGGACGATCTGCGGGTGCCACTCGCCCGCCTCCGGCCACCGGCCGCGTTCGCCGGCCTGGTCGTCGCGTTCGCCGTCGTGATGACCGGGACCACCCTCCCCACCCCGATGTACTCGCTCTACCAGGGCGAACTCGGGTTCTCGCCGGTGGTGCAGACGGTGATCTTCGCGGTGTACGCGGTGGGGGTGCTGGCCGCGCTGCTGCTGTTCGGCCGCTGGTCCGACCAGGTCGGGCGGCGCCCGCTGCTGCTCGGCGGGCTGGTCGGCGCCCTGCTGAGCAGCCTGGTGTTCCTGGTCGCCGGATCGGTCCCGGTGCTGCTGGTCGGGCGGCTGCTGTCGGGGGTGTCGGCCGGCATCTTCGCCGGCGCCGCGACCGCCGCGGTGATCGAGGCGGCGCCGCAGCGGTGGCGCTCACGGGCGCCCGCCGTGGCCACTGCGGCCAACTCGGGCGGGCTCGGCCTCGGACCGCTGCTGGCCGGGCTGGCCGTGCAGTTCCTGCCCTCCCCGCTGCACCTGTCGTTCGCGGTGCACGCGATGGCCGTCGTCGGCAGCGCCGTGCTGGTCCTGCTCGCCCCCGAGACCGTCCGCGTGGCCGAGCGCCCGCGCCTGCGCCCCACCGCCCTCGCCGTCCCGCCGCCGGTGCGGGCCGTGTTCGCCAGCGCGGTGACGGCGGGGTTCGCCGGCTTCGCCGTCCTCGGGCTGTTCACCGCTATCGCGCCGCGCATCGTCGCCGAGATCACCGGCGTCGACGACCACGCCGTCGCCGGGCTCGTCGTGTTCGTGCTCTTCGCCGCCTCCACCGCCGCCCAGCTCGGGCTGCGGAGCCTGCCCACCGAACGCGCCCTCGAGGCCGGGTGCGCGCTGCTCATCGTCGGCGTGGTGGTCATCGGCGCCGCCCTGCTCGTCGGCTCGCTCGCCGTCCTGGTGACCGGCGCCGTCGTGGCCGGCGTCGGGCAGGGCATGAGCTTCAGCAAGG
Organism: Pseudonocardia lacus; assembly: GCF_018531445.1. Lineage (GTDB taxonomy): Bacteria > Actinomycetota > Actinomycetes > Mycobacteriales > Pseudonocardiaceae > Pseudonocardia > Pseudonocardia lacus. The sequence goes on along the minus strand of NZ_JAHDTH010000081.1, from coordinate 440 downwards.
GCATGGCCGCGGTCCACGCGCGCGTCGACCCGTCGGTGCGGGCGGCCGTCACGTCCAGCTTCTTCGTGGTCCTCTACGTCGCGATCTCGCTACCGGTCGTCGGGGTGGGCGCGGCCTCGCAGGCCTGGGGCCTGCTCCCGGCGGCGGTCGTGTTCGTGGCCGCGGTCGCGGTGCTGGCCGCCGTGGCGCTCGCCGCGCTGGTGGTGCTGCAACGGCGCGCGGCCCGCGTCCCGGCCTGAGCCCCCGTCCCCGCCACGTCGCAGAGTCCGCCTGTTCCTCGCAAGCGCTCCGGACCCTGCGACGAGCACACGACCTCTGATCCGAAAATTAGGTCGGGGACGGGCAGGCGGGAGCACCGGCTGGGCAAAGGGCTGGTGCCGGGCCGGGAACGGGCGAGCTGGAGGTGTCAGGCAGCAGGCTTGACGGTGACGGTGTAGCCC
>NZ_JAHDTH010000080.1 GCF_018531445.1 Pseudonocardia lacus | reverse complement strand
CGTCCAGCGCGGCGGCGGGCGCGAGCGACTCGCCCGGCACCCGCCGGGGCAGCGCGGCGAGTCCCTCGCCGTCCGCCCGCGCCCGTTCGACGCGCCCGGTGGCCCGGGCCGGGACGGACCCCTCCGCCGTCCCCGCCCGGGGCCCTCCGGACGCGTCCGGCCGCACCACGCACAGCCCGCTCCGCACGAGGTCGCCCACCTGGTGGACGACCTCGTCCACGCCCGGGCCGCCCGCACCGACCAGGTCGCGGACGCGGGCGCGCTCGCCGACGCGGCACAGCACGCGCCACTCCTGCGCGGTGACCACGCGCCAGCGCCAGGCCGGGGGTGCCGGCTCGACCACCGAGGCGGACCCGATGCCGGTGGGCTCCGGGGCCGGCGTGCGCCGCGCCAGCACCTCTTCCACCGCCGCCTCGTCCAGGCGCGGGTCGGCGGCGACGGCCGGTCGGGCGCCGGGCCGCGAGCGCGCGGGCAGGTCGCCGTCCGCGGGGTCCGCCAGCACGGCCAAGATCGAGTCCACGAGTACTGATTCGGTCAGCGCCGCCAGTTCGTGACGGTCCACGCCGTGCTCGCCCAGCAGGTCGACCAGCCGGGCCCCGGCCACGGCGGCGGCGTGCGCCGCGGTCCACTGCGCCGACGACAGCCTGCCCGCGGCGACGAGGCGCCGGCCGAGGTCGGGGACCTCGGGCGTCTCGACGTGCGCGACGCACCCGTCGACCAGGTAGACCGTGCCGGACGGCCGCGCGTCGAAGGCCAGCGCGCTGTCCTCGCCGCGGCGCAGCGCGTCGCGCACCGCGACCCACCGCACGGCCGGGCCGCCGGTCAGCGGGCCTCCTCCAACTCCCGCATGGCCTGGCGCGCGGTGGCGAAGAACATGCCGATGTTGACGGTGCGCCGGCAGACGACGGCCGCGACGATCTCGACGTTCGACGGGCTGCGCATGAACAGGTGCACCAGGCTGTTGCTGTAGATCAGGATCTCCTGGAAGTAGTGCCCGCCGTCGTCGTGCGTCCCGCGGTACTCGCGCCACATCTGCTCGATCTGGGTGATCGTGCGGCCCTCGAAGAGGTCCGCGGTGGCCGCCGCGAGCATGTCGATGAGGTCGCGCGGGTGGTCGTCGACGGTGTCCGCGTCGAGCAGCATGCCGGTCGACAGATCGACGACGCCGGAGCCCACGTACTCGGGAACATCGCGTCGGAATGCCTTCAGGGTATTGTTCACGACTTGGGTGAGGTTCATGACAAGCCTTTCTCCTGCGCGGATGCGCAATGGGGAGCGTTCGCTGGGGGGCGTCGCACCGGCAGCCCCGCGAGTGTTCCCGACCGGACCCGGAGAAGGCAAGCTCGCTGCCGGATCGCAGTGAAATCCTTGTCCTTGCAGCTCAGCGCCCATCGCGTCGAACGATCGTTCGTTGCGGCATCGATCATGCGTCACCGTCCGTACCTATTCTCATCCGCTTAGTGAGCGATTTCCGCTCACCGATCCGAGGTGCCGGACGGCGCTCCCCGGCGACCGTTCGGCCGCGCCCGGCGCGGCAGACGTTCCAGGAGGACGACGCCGCCCGGTGCAGGCGGGTCGTGGAGGCGGAGCAGCCCAGTGGCACCAGCCGCGGTCGGGTGATCACCGAATGGTCGGGACGACCCCGCTCCGACATTGTCCGGAAAGGCAGCCGCAATCACGTCGGGCGATTCGCGGAATGCACCTCCGGCGGATTCCGCGCCCTACCGGGCCGCCGCCAGGCACTCGGCGATCACGTCGGCGGCCAGCACGCCGTCGGCGGGGGTCGACCTCCAGGACGACGTGCTGACCCGCAGCGCCGGCGCGCCCCGCCAGCTGGTGGGCCCGCACCACACCCGCCCGTCGGCCTGCACCGCCGCGGCCAGCGCGGCGGCGTCGACCGGGGCCGGCGGGCGCACCAGCACCTGGTTGAGCACCACGTCGTTGAGCACCGTGAAGCCGTGCCCGGCCAGCCGCTCGGCCACGGCCCGCGCCACGGCGCAGGATCGCTGCACGAGCTCGGCGAGGCCGTCGCGGCCCAGCGTGCGCAGCACCGCCCAGACCTCGATCTGGCGGGCGCGCTGGGAGGACTGGGGGGTGTGGTGCATCGCCTCGAAGCCCTCGTCGGGCGGCAGGTAGCCGGCCACCGAGGCGAAGCTGCGCCGCAGCGCCCCCTCGCGGGCCACGAACGCGATGCCGCAGTCGTAGGTGACGTTGAGCCACTTGTGCCCGTCGGTCGCCCAGGAGTCGGCGCGCTCCAGCCCGCGGACCAGGTGGGCGCGCTGCGGGTCGGCCAGCGCCCACAACCCGAACGCGCCGTCGACGTGCAGCCAGCCGCCGTGCTCGGCCACCCAGTCGGCCAGCGGCTCGAACGGGTCGAACGCGCCCGTGTTGACCTCCCCGGCCTGGGCGCAGAGCAGCACCGGCCCGTCCACCCGCGGCAGCAGCTCGGGGCGGATGCGGCCCTGGTCGTCGGCGGGCACCACCAGCACGCGCTCGCGCCCCAGGCCGACCAGCCCCAGCGACTTGCGCAGCGTGGAGTGGGCGTGCTCGCCCACCACCACGGTGACCGGCGGCGCCCCGAACAGCCCGTCGGCCTGGGCGTCCCAGCCCGCGCCGGCCAGCAGCGCGTCACGCGCCGCGGCCAGGCAGGTCGCGTTGGCCACCGTGGCGCCGGTGACGAAGCCGACGTCGGTGCCGCCCGGGAGCCCGAGCGCCGCCACGAGCCAGCCCCGCACGACGTCGTGCAGGGCCGCGGCCACCGGCGACATCACCGGCAGCGCGGCGTTCTGGTCCCACGCGGCGGACAGGAACGCCGCGCCCAGCGCCACCGGCAGCGTCGCGCCGGTGACGAAGCCGAAGTAGCGGGCCCCCGTGCTGGCCACGGTGGCCGGGCCGCCCAGCCCGGCCAGCAGCCGCAGCGTCTCCTCGGCCGGCCGGCCCGCCGCGCCCAGCTCCTCGCCGAACGCGGCGAGCGCGGCCACCGCCTCCGGGGTGGGCGCTGCGGGCCGCTCGGCGACCCCGGCCACGTGCTCCAGCGCCAGCTGGGCGGCGGCGCGGAGCAGGTCCGCCTCGGCGGCGCGGTCGGCGGGGTCGACTCCCATGCCGCCGATCATGCCCTGCGGCCGGGCCGCGCAGGGACAACCCGGTCAGGCGAGCGCGACGTCCACCCGGGTGTCGGAGAAGGTCGGGGCGTTGCCCAGGTCGGCGAACTCGACGGGGTTCACCGCGTTCACCGTGGACAGGCCCTTGGCCTGGGCCCGCCAGCCGCCCATCGACGACAGCACGACCCCCTTGGCCACCTCGTCGGACACCACCGCCCGCACGACGAACTCGCCGCGCTCGTTGAACACCCGGATCAGGTCGCCGTCGGCGACCCGGCGCGCCTCGGCGTCCTCGGGGTGCACCAGCGCCGTCGGCTCGCCCTGCACCCGCTGCTGGGCGCCGAGGTTGGCGTAGCTGGAGTTGAGGAACGCGTGCGACTTGGGCGAGATCAGGCTCAGCGGGTAGGCGGGGGAGGCGGCCCGCGGCGGGATGTAGTGCGGCAGCGGGTCGACCTCCCCACCGGGCTGGAACTCGTTGCTGCCCTGGCGGAACAGCGGCAGCACGAAGTTGCCGCCAGCGGCCGCCGCCGAGAGGAACTCCTGCTTGCCCGACGGCGTCGGGAAGCCGCCCTCGGCGTGCGGGGCGTAGTGGTCGGCGTCGGGCAGGTTCAGCCGCGCCCACCCGGTCGCGGCCAGGGACTGCGGGGTGATCCCGGCCAGCGCGGGCGCCGACCAGTCGTAGGCGTCGGCGATCATCTGCTCGTCGGTGCGCCGGAAGAAGGCGCCGTCCTCGCCGCGGTCGAAGCCCATCGCCGCGGCCAGCCTGCGGAACAGCTCGGTGTTGCTGACCGCCTCGCCGACCGGCGGGATCGAGGGCCGGTTGAGACCGATGTAGAAGTGGCCCCAGGAGAACATGACGTCGAGCTGCTCCAGCTGCGTGGTGGCGGGCAGCACGATGTCGGCGTAGAGGGCGGTGTCGGTCAGGAACTGCTCGCTGACCACCGTGAACAGGTCCTCGCGGGCCAACCCGGCGACCAGCCGGTCCTGGTCGGGGCACACGATCACCGGGTTGGCGTTGTAGACCATCAGCGCGTGCACGCCGGGGTCGAGGCCCATCTCCCCGGTCAGCGCCCGCCCCAGGTGGTACTGGTTGACCACACGCGTGCCGGGGCGCAGCAGGTCGGGGCGGCTGAGCGCGTCCCAGTTCACCGGGAACACCCACAGCGGCAGCGCCAGCAGCCCGCCGCCGGGCCTGCGCCACGCACCGACCAGGCCGGGCAGGCAGGAGATCGCCCGCACGGTCTGCCCGCCGCCCGACGCGCGCTCGATCGCCACCCCGATCCGGATCATCGACGGCTGCGCGGCGGCGTACTCGCGGGCCAGCGTGCGGATGTCCGCGGCGGGGATGCCGGTCTGCTCCGACGCCCACTCCGGCGTCCACTCCCGGGCGCGCTCGGCCAGCTCCTCGACCCCGACGGTGTGGTTCGCGACGTAGTCGGCGTCGGTCAGGCCCTCGGCGAGGATGACGTGGATCATGGCCATGGCCAGCGCCCCGTCGGTGCCCGGGCGGATCGGGATGTGCCAGTCGGCGCGGCGGGCCGTGCGGTGGCGCACCGGGTCGATCACCACGACCTTGGCCCCGCGGCGCTGGGCCTCCAGCACGTAGGGCCACAGGTGCAGGTTGGTGGAGACCATGTTGCAGGCCCAGATGACGATGTAGCGGGAGTGCACCAGGCTCTCCGGGTCGACGCCCGCGGTGGGGCCCAGGCTCATCACGTAGGCCGTCGACGCGCCGGAGTCGCAGAACGTCCGCTCGGCGACCGTGGCCCCGAGCTTGTTGAAGAACGGGTCGCCGACGTTGAGCCCGTTGATCGTGCCCTGGGTGCCGAGGTAGCTGACCGGCATGATCGCCTCGGGGCCGTGCTCCGCGGCAACGGCCGTGAAGCGCTCGGCGACGGTGGCGATCGCCTCGTCCCAGCTGATCGGCTCGAACCGGCCACTGCCCTTCGGGCCGGTGCGCCGCAGCGGGGTGGTCACGCGGTCGGGGCTGTAGACCCGGTCGGTGTAGTTGTTGACCTTCACGCACAGCCCGCCGCGGGTGAACGGGTGCTCCGGGTCGCCGCGCACGCCGGTGGCCGTGCCGTTCTCGACGGTGACGAGCATCGAGCAGCCGTCCGGGCAGTCGTGCGGGCAGACCGCGCGACGCACGCCCGACCCGCCCAGGTCGCTGACGTCGGTGAGGGGCAGGTCGGCGAGGGTCATGGCGGCTCCATGCAGGTGGGGTGCGGCGCGTGGTGGTCCGGGGACGCCCCAGCCTGACCCGGCCGAGTGCGCGGCGCGGTAGGCAGCCAGCGCCGTGTTGTTGGTCGACAGCGACCGGAACGCCGGACCGGCCGACCGTTGACCGGCGCGCAACGCGCTGGGAACCTGCCAGTGGTGTGCTCGCACACGACCCTGCGGGATCGGCGCGCGGCGCGGAGGTGGTGGCATGGTCCTGGCGGCGGGATCGGTGCCCGGCGACGCGTGCGTGCGCGCCACGCGCCGCTTCGACGAGTGGCGTGACGCCATCCGCCACGACTTCGTCGCCCTCGACCTGGCCCCCGACCGCCGCTTCGGCGGGTTCAGCGGCGAGGTCCGCAGCGCCACGGTCGGGCACCTGCAGGTCTCCCGGGTCCGCTCGGTGACCCAGGTCTGCCGGCGCACCCCGGGCCTGGCCAACGCGGACTCCCAGGAGTTCCTGCAGGTGGGCGTGGTCACCCGGGGCATCGGCGTGCTGGAGCAGGACGGCAGGCGCACGGTGCTGACCGCAGGCGACTACGCGATCTACGAGACCGGGCGGCCGTTCACCTGGAACCTCAGCCAGCACTGGCAGCTCGACGTGTTCACCTGGCCGCGGGCCGCGGTGGGGCTGACCGCGGCCGAGTCCGCCGCGGCCACCGCCGTGCGGCTGCCCGGCCGCCACGGCCTGACCGGGATCGTCGGCGGCGTGCTGCACGGCCTGCTCGCCGCACCGCCGCGACTGAGCCCGACCGGGGCCGTGCGGGTGGCCGACGAGGTCGGTGAGCTGGTCGCGACGCTCGCGATCGAGCACGCCGAACCGTCCGCGCCGCCGGACGCCCCGCAACGGGCGCTGCTGCGCGAGGTGTGCGCCCACATCGACGAGCACCTCGCCGATCCCGGCCTGGGCCCCGACTCGATCGCCGCCGCGCACTTCGTGTCCGTCCGCCAGTTGCACCGGTTGTTCGCCGCCACCGGCGAGACCGTGGCCCGCCGCATCCGCCGGCTGCGCCTGGAGCGCTGCCGCCACGACCTCGCCGACCGCCGCGCCGCCGGCGACTCGGTCACCGACATCGCCCGCCGCTGGGGCTTCGCCGACCTGGCCGGCTTCAGCCGGGCCTTCCGCGCGGCCTACGGCTGCTCGCCGAGCGAGTACCGCGCCCGGCTGGGCTGAGGTCCGCAACGGGTCGACGCACGAAGGCGGACGACGCGCTCCCGATCGGGATCACCAGCGTTAAATGACCGGACATTTGAGGACAGCTCGCGAACGCTGGGAAGACGGCACGTCGCTGATCGTGATCGCGGTCAAGGCGGCGCCGCCCTGGTCGCGCGGTTGGGCGGCGCCGAGCTCGACCGGGCGGTCGTGGGGCCGTTCGCGCTCGCTGCCGTCGCCGGCACCCTGGCCGGCAAGCTGGTCGCCGACCGGCTGCCCGGGCCGGCACTTACCGGGCGTTCGCGGCGATGGTCGGCTCCGTCGGCGTCGCGGTCGGGGTGCAGGGGTCGCGGCGCCCGTCGCATGAGCGCGCGGGGCCGGCCGGCGCCCGGATGAGCCCGGTCACACCGGGCTGGACCTCGAGTCGGGTTGAGGTCGCAGGCTCTGCCCATGTCCGCGTACACGCTGCCCGACCTGCCCTACGACTACGGCGCACTCGCCCCGCACATCGCGCCGGAGATCATGGAGCTGCACCACTCCAAGCACCACAACACCTACGTCACGGCCCTCAACCAGACCCTCGACAAGCTCGCCGCCGCCCGCGACACCGGCGACTACGGCGCCATCGTCGGGCTGGAGAAGACCTTGGCGTTCAACCTCGGCGGGCACGTCAACCACTCGCTGTTCTGGAACAACCTCTCCCCCGACGGTGGCGACAAGCCGACCGGCGACCTCGCTGCAGCCATCGACGAGGACTTCGGCTCCTTCGACGCCTTCCGCGCCCACTTCACCGCGGCCGCCACCACCATCCAGGGCTCGGGCTGGGCGATCCTGGCCCGCGACGAGCTGGGCGGGCGCCTGCTGGTCCACCAGCTCTACGACCAGCAGGCCCAGCTGCCGGCCGGGCAGACCCCGATCGTGCTGCTCGACATGTGGGAGCACGCCTTCTACCTGCAGTACCGCAACGTCAAGCCGGACTACGTCGGCGCGTGGTGGAACGTGGTGAACTGGGCCGACGCCGCGGACCGCTTCGCGAGGGCGGCGGCGCGCACCCACGGTCGATGACGGGGGCACCGCGGGCGGTCGAGCACCCGGTCGCCCAGGCGTTCCGCGCCGCGTTCCGGGCCCACCCTGCCGGCGTCGCGATCATCACCGCCCGGGCGGCGCACGGCCCGGTGGGCGTCACCGCCTCCTCGGTCGCATCGGTCTCCGTGCGCCCGCCCGCGGTGTCGTTCTCCCTGGCCGCCGCGGCGAGCGCCACCCCGGCGGTCGTGGGCGCCGGGTCGGTGCTGGTGCACCTGCTCGACGCCGACGACGCCCCGCTCGCCCGGCGCTTCGCCGGGCCCGCCGCCGACCGCTTCGGCCCCGGCACCCCGTGGCGCAGCGCCGACGGCGGCGAACCGCACCTGCACGAGGTCGGGACCGCGCTGCGCTGCTGCCCGCACCGCGTCGTCGAGGTCGGCGACTCCCTGCTGGTCGCGGCGTTCGTGACCGCCGTGCTGGGGCCGGGCCACCGCGGCCTGCCCCTCGTCTACGCCGAGCGCGGGTACCACCCGGTCGCCACCGCGGGCGGAGCTCAGCTCGCGAGCAGCCGCTCGCTCGCCTCGTAGACCTGCGCGGGCGGCCCGACCAGCAGCGGGTCGGGCGTGCCGACCGCGTCGGCGTCCTTGGTCGGGTAGTCCAGCCCGGACAGCACCCAGCTCAGCGCGGCGATCCGGCCACGCTTCTTGTCGTTGCTGCGCACCACCACCCACGGCGCCGCGGCGGTGTCGGTGCGGGCGAACATGCGCTCCTTGGCCCGCGTGTAGTCGTCCCACCTCTGCAGGGCCCGCAGGTCGACCGGGCTGAGCTTCCACTGCCGCAGCGGGTCGATCACCCGGATGGTGAACCGGGTGCGCTGCTCGGCTCGCGACACCGAGAACCACAGCTTGACCAGGTGGGTGCCGCTGTCGACCAGCGCCGACTCCAGGCCGGGCACCTGGGTCATGAACTCCTCGTACTGCGCGTCCGAGCAGAATCCCATGACCGGTTCCACGACCGCGCGGTTGTACCAGGACCGGTCGAACAGGATGATCTCCCCCGCCGCCGGCAGCTCGCTGAAGTAGCGCTGGAAGTACCACTGCCCCTGCTCGCGCGCCGTCGGCTTGCCCAGCGCCACCACCCGCGCCCCGCGGGGGTTGAGGTGCTCCATGAACCGCTTGATCGTGCCGCCCTTGCCGGCGGCGTCGCGGCCCTCGAACAGGACCACCACCCGCTGGCCGGTGTCCTTGACCCAGGACTGCATCTTCAGCAGCTCGATCTGCAGCGCCCGCTTGCGGACCTCGTACTCCTCGCGCGCCATCCGCTCGGTGTAGGGGTAGTCCTGGCGCCAGGTGTCGACCTCCTGGCCGTCCGGGCCCAGCAGCAGCGTCTCGTCGTCGTCGAGCTCACGCACCTGCAGCCCGTCGAGGCCGGACAGCAGGTCGGCGGACTCCAGTGCGGCCCGCAGCTCGCGGCGGCTGCGCTGGGAGTGGCCGGCCGCGCGCGGCGTCCACCGGAACGACTCCACGACCTGGTCGGCAGACGTCACGTGGTCCTCCCCGCGGTCCGGCGCCCGGGCGGCGCACCCGCACCGATCCTGCGCGGTCGTGGCCCCGACCGCCAGCGCGGACCACGCCCGGCCGGCCGGGTTCAGCCGGTGTTCACCACCCCGGGTGCGGTCCTCCCCAGCGGGCGGTCACCCTCGACGACCGACGCGCCCGGCCGACTACCGGGCCGGCAGGGTGCGGACGAAGGCCAGCCCCTCGCCGACCCAGCGGTCCAAGTCGTCGTCCGGCGCGTCGAGGTCGACGTCGACGCGCAGCCAGCCGGCCATCTCCCGGCCCCGCATCACCATCCGGCTCGCCCGCGGATCGGCGAGCAGGGCCTCGGCGCGGGCCGGGTCGACGCGCAGCATGAGCCCGCGGCCGCCGGCTGCCACGGTCATGTGCCCGCCGACCAGGAACGCCAGCCCGCCGAACATCGACTTCTCCAGCACGTCGGGCTCGGCGGCCAGCGCCTCGCGCAGCCGGGCGGCAAGGTCGACGTCGTACGCCATCCGCGCAGTATGAACGCGCCCCCCGCGGCCCCTACGCGGCGGCCTTCTCCAGGATGTGCACCCCGCAGGCCGACCCCAGCCCGATGACGTGCGCCAGCCCGACCCGCGCGCCCTCGATCTGGCGCGGCCCCGCCTCGCCGCGCAGGTGCGTCGCCACCTCCCAGACGTTCGCGATGCCGGTCGCCGCGATCGGGTGGCCCTTGGACTGCAGGCCGCCGGAGACGTTCACCGGCATCCGCCCGTCGCGCCAGGGCGCCCCCGAGTTGAAGAAGTCGACCGCGCCGCCCTGCTCGCAGAGCATGAGGTTGTCGTAGTGCACCAGCTCGGCCGTGGCGAAGCAGTCGTGCAGCTCGACGAGGTCGAGGTCGTCGGGCCCCACGCCGGCCTGCTCGTAGGCCTGGGTCGCGGCGTTGCGGGTGAGCGTGTTGACGTTCGGCAGCACCTGGCAGGCCTCCTCCCAGGGGTCGGTGGTCAGCACCGACGCCCGGATCCGCACCGCGCGGCGGCGCTGGTCGGGATCCAGGGTGCGCAGCTTCGCGTCGCTGACCACCACCGCGGCGGCGGCGCCGTCGCAGTTCGCCGAGCACATCGGCCGGGTGTTCGGGTAGGCGATCATGACGTCGCCCATGATCTGCTCCAGGCTCATCCGCTTCGAGTACGCGGCCAGCGGGTTGAGCGTGGAATGCGCGTGGTTCTTCTCGCTGATGCGGGCGAACAGCTCGAAGTCGGTGCCCCCGTAGCGGTGCCCGTACTCCATCCCGACCTGGGCGAACACCCCCGCCATCGACTCCGTGCCGATGAACCCGTCGGTCGGCTGCACGGCGCCGAACCGGCCCGAGCGCTTCCACTCGCCCTCCTGCTCGGTGCGCGGGCGCGCCCCCAGCAGACCGGCCCCGGAGAGCTTCTCGACCCCGACCGCGAGGCCCGTGTCGGCCTCGCCCGCCTTGATCGCCATGCACACGGTGCGCAGCGCCGTCGCCCCGGTGGCGCAGGCGTTGGCCACGTTGTAGACCGGGATGCCGGTCTGCCCGATCTGCTTCTGCACCGCCTGCCCGATGCTGCCCGCGCCGCCGAGCAGGTTGCCCGCGGCGAGCACCTGCACCTGGCGCATGTCGACGCCGCCGTCGTCCAGCGCGGCCAACGCGGCCTGGCCGGCCAGGTCGACCAGGTCCAGGTCGGGGTGCTTGCCGAACTTCGTCATGTGGATCCCGAGGATCCAGAGGTCGTCGGACACGATCAGCCCCCCACCGGTGCGAATCCGTAGTTGACCGCGTCCACCCCGGCCGCGTCCGTGCCCGTGACGTAGGTCGTCAGCGCGACCTTCATCCCCAGGTGCACGTGCTCGGGGTCGGGGTCGACGCCGACCAGGTTGCCGCGCACGCTCGTGCCGTCGCAGTCCACCAGCGCGGCGACGAACGGCACCGGCACGCCGGGCGCGGCGAACGTGACGATCGTGAAGGCCCGGACCTCGCCCGTGCGCGGCACGGGCACGGCGGCGAAATCTCGGGTGCCGCAGGCCGCGCAGGCGACCCGGCGGTCGAAGTAGCGGGCCCCGCAGCCCACGCACTCCCGCGCCACCAGGTGCGGCTCGTCGCCGAGCACCAGGTAGTCGACGAACGGGATCTGATCGGCCATCCGACCGGGCCTCCCTCTGCAGCTCCGTTGCTGGCCCACCCATACCACCACGCGCATCGGGCGCCGGTCGAGATCGGCCGCGCGCGGTCTTGCCCACACGGCGGGCCGGGGTCCCCGGCATGCTGGAGCGCGGGAACCGCCGCGCACGACACCCCGGAGGACTGCATGCCGAACCCCGTCGCGATCGTCACCGGCGCCGGCAGCGGGCTGGGTCGGGTGATCGCGACCGCCCTGCTCGCGGACGGGTGGGCCGTCGCGCTGGCCGGGCGGCGCGCCGGGCCGCTGGCCGAGACGGCCGGTGGGCACCCCGCCACCGCGTTGCCGGTGCCCACCGACGTCGCCGACCCGGACTCGGTGGCCGCGCTCTTCCGGGCCGTCGTCGAGCGCTGGGGCCGGCTCGACCTGCTGGTCAACAACGCCGGCGGGTTCGGCCCGGCCGGCACCCCCGACGAGATCGACGTCGATGCGTGGCGGGCGACGGTCGACACCAACCTCACCGGCTCGTTCCTCTGCGCGCGCGAGGCGTTCGCGGTGATGCGCGCCCAGCGGCCCGGGGGCGGGCGCATCATCAACAACGGGTCGATCTCCGCGCACGCCCCGCGCCCGGGCAGCATCGCCTACACCGCGACCAAGCACGCGATCACCGGCCTGACCAGGTCGCTCTCGCTCGACGGGCGCCCGTTCGGCATCGCCTGCGGCCAGCTCGACATCGGCAACGCCGCCACCGACATGACCGCCGGCATCGCCACCGGCGCCCGGCAGGCCGACGGCTCGGTGCGCCCGGAGCCGACGTTCGACCCGGCGCACGTCGCCGACGCCGTGCGCTACATGGCCGGGCTCCCCCTCGACGCCAACGTCCAGTTCCTGACCGTCACCGCCACCGCGATGCCGTTCATCGGCCGCGGCTGAACCCCGTCGAGAACGAAGTTGTCGTGATCGACAGGGCCTGTTGATCACGACAACTTCGTTCTCGACGGGGCGGTGGGCGCACCGGCGCTCAGCCCGGCACCGACGAGCGCGAGGCCAGCGCGACGGGCATCGCCTGGTAGCCCCGCAGCACCCGGGTCGCCCGCCGCCGGGCCGGTCCCGCCGGGGTCAGCCCCTCGAACCGCTCGAACAGCGCCCGCAGCGCCACCTCCCCCTCCATCCGCGCCAGCGCGGCCCCCAGGCAGTAGTGCAGGCCGCTGGAGAAGCTGACGTGCTCCTTGGCGTTGGGCCGGGTCACGTCGAAGGCGTGCGGGTCGGTGAACACCGCCGGGTCGCGGTTGGCCGCCGCCAGCAGCGTCACCACCAGCTCGCCCTCGGCGATGCCGACACCGCCCACGGTGGTCGCCCGCCGCGCCCGGCGCACGGTGCGCTGCACGGGCGACTCGACCCGCAGCACCTCGTCCACCGCGTTCGGCCACAGCTCCGGACGCTCGGCGAGCAGACTGCGCTGGTCGGGGTGGGCGAACAGCAGCGCGGCGCCGTTGCCGATGAGGTTGACCGTGGTCTCGAACCCGGCGCCGAGCACCAGGCTCGCGGTGGCCACCAGCTCGTCCTCGGTCAGCCCGCTGCCGTCGTCGTCGGTCAGCGCCACGAGCGTGGACAGCAGGTCGCCGCCGGGCTCGCGGCGCAGCCGGCGCAGGTGCTCCCGCATCCACGCGTCGATCGCGGCGAGGTTGACCTCCACCTCGGCGAACCGGGCCCGGGTCAGGCCCATGTCCAGCGACGCGGCGGCGCCGTCGCCCCAGGCCAGGAACCGCTCGCGCATCGCGGCCGGGACGCCGAGCATCTCCGAGATCACGGTGACCGGCAGCAGGGCGGCGTAGCCGGCGACGAGGTCGACGCGGCCGTCGCCGTCGCGGGCGGCGCGTTCGAGGTCGTCGAGCAGCCCGTGGGCGATCAGCTCCGTGCGCTCGCGCAGCGCCGCCACGGCCCGCGCGGTGAACGCGCGGGTGACCAGGCGGCGGTAGCGGGTGTGGGTGGGCGGGTTGACCGCGAGCATCGACGGCGGGTCGAGCGGCCCTGGGTGCGGCGGGGGGCCGGCCAGCCGCAGCGCCAGCCGCAGCGGCGCGGGCACCGGCACGTCCTGGGCCAGCACCCCGAAGTCGTCGCTGCGCAGCACCGCGGTGCAGATGTCGTGGCGGACGCTGAGCCGGCTGAGCGCGCCGGGGGCGAACGGCGCGTCGGTGCGCAGCTTCTCGTACTGGGTGTAGGGGTCGGCCTGCAGAGCGGGGTCGACCAGGAGCTGGGCGTCCGGGTTGCCGGCCCGCGCGCGGCGCAGCGTCGCCACCCGCATCACCCCGTGCGTCGCCGCCCACCGGACCGTGCTGCGGATCGTCATCGCGGCCTCCCCCCCTGCCATCTGCCCCGTCACGTGCACCGCCGTCCATCGTGGCCAGCGCGGTGATCGGCGCCAAGGGCGGTTCGCACCGGTTCGACCCGCACACTGGTGCGGTCCGCACCAGCTGCCTACGGTGGCGGCCGTGTCCCGGTCCCGACCCCCGGAGCGGATCCGCGAGCTGCTGCGCCGGGGCGCCGAGCTCGCCCTCGAGGCGCCCCCGGAGTGGCTCACCGAGATCGAGGACTCGACGCTGGCCGGCCCCGGCATGCGCGCCGTCGCCGACGACCCCGTGCTCAACGCGGTCATCCGGCGGACCCTGCGGGCGAGCCTGCGGCACTGGGCGCTGTCCAACCAGCGCGATCCCGGCGACCCGGTGCCCGCCAGCATCGGTCAGGACGCCCTCGGCGTCGCCCGCGACCTGGTGCGCCGGAGCCTGGACGAGTCGGTCCTGCACGCCTACCGGCAGGGCCAGAACGCGGCATGGCGGCACTGGATGTCGGTGGCGTTCACGCTGACCTCCGACCCGGACGAGCTGCGCGAGCTGCTGGACGTGTCGTCGCGCTCGATCGCCGAGCTCGTCGACGCCACCGTCGCGGCGATCTCCGCGCAGATGCGCGCCGAGCGCGACGCGCTGGCCCGCGGCACCCCCGCCGACCGCCGCGAGGTCGTCTCGCTCGTCCTCGACGGCGCCCCGATCACCGCGGCCCGCGCGTCGGACCGCCTCGGCTACCGGCTCGACCAGCCCCACACCGCCGCCGTCATCTGGAACGACGCCGACGGCTCCGACCTGGCCGACCTGGAACGCGCCGCCGAGGCCGTGGCCGGGACCGGCCGGCCCGCGCGCCCGCTGGCCGTCGTCGCCCGCGCCGCGACCGTCTGGGCCTGGGTGCCCGGCCCACGGGCCCCGAGCCCCGAGGAGGTGGAGGCCGCCCTCGCCGACCTGCCCGGCGTCCGGGTCGCCCTCGGCCCGACCGCCCCCGGCGTCGAGGGCTTCCGCCGCAGCCACCTCGACGCCCTCACCACCCAGCGCCTGATTGCCCGGCTGCGCTCCGACCAGCGCGTCGCCGCGTTCGACGCGGTGCAGCTGGTCTCGCTGACCACCGCCGACCCGGACGCCGCCGACCGCTTCGTCGCCGACACCCTCGGCGCGCTGGCCACCGCGCCGGCCGAGCTGCGCCACACGGTCCGCACCTACGTGCACTGCGGCTGCAGCGCGGCGCGGGCGGCCGCGGAGCTCTACACCCACCGCAACACCCTGCTGCGCAGGCTCGCCCGCGCCGACGAGCTGCTGCCGCGCCCGATCCGGGCCAACGCCGTGGCCGTCGCGGTCGCGCTGGACATCGTGCACTGGCACGGCCGTCGCTGAGGCCCGCTCCGGTCACCACGAGTAGTTGATCAGTCGCCAACCGCGGTCCCTCCCGCTAGAGTGACCGCGACATCACCCACAGCTGTCGTCCCGCCGGGTTGCCCGCCGCCCGCGGATCGGCGTGAACCCGCCGATCCGGCGCCGGCCGGCATCCCCCGGTCGCATCGGGCCCTCAGCAGAGACGACCGGCACCGGGCCGGAGATCCAGGTCGAGGCCGTGCGCGCCGCGCGGCGACCGAGGGCCGCGACATCCGTCGTGGTCCTCCGCGCCGTGCGCGGCTGATCGCCGCCGTCGTCCGTCGGTGGTGTTGCGTGGATCACCGCATCTAGCCTCCGGCGATCACATCGATCACCCTCGCGCGCGCCGGCACCGCTGCCGGGCACAGAGAGGAGGTCGCACCGATGCGCTCCCCCGCCGCGACGGTGCTTCGTCCGGTCCCCAGGACCCCCCGCACGACCCGTCGCCGATTCGGACGGGGCGCCCTGGCCGCCGCGCTCGCCGTGGCGCTGGCGGGATGCAGCGGATCGGCACCGGCCGCGGACCCGATGGACCGCCCGGTGCTGTTCCCGGTCACCTTCATCAACGTCGTGCCGATCCAGAGCCTGACCTACACGCCGGAGATGATCGCCGACATCACCGGGCTGTTCGAGCGCGAGGGGCTGCGGGTCGAGTTCCAGTACGTCCAGGGCTCGGCCAGCGCGATCCAGAACGTGCTGGGCGGCACCGGGCTGGTCACCCGCATCGGCGACGCCGAGGCGATGGCCGCCATCGGCGGGCGCGGCGACACCGTGACCGCCGTGGCGCAGCCGTCGCAGCGCTCGACGCTGCGCGTGGTCTCGTTGGCCGACGACCCCGTGCGCACCCCCGCCGACCTGCGCGGGCGCGTGGTCGGCCTGGCCTCGCTCGGCGGCGCCAGCGAGGCGCTCGTGGACACGCTCGGCGCCGCGGGCGGGCTCGCCGAGAGCGACCTGCGCAAGCAGATCGTCGCGCTCGGCCCCGGCGTGCTCGACAACGTCCGCAACGGCCGCGTGGACGCCTACGTCGACACCATGGACAACGCGATCCTGCTGCGCCAGCAGGAGCCCGACGCGGTGGTCCTCGACCCGTTCGAGTCGACGGCGTCGGGCACGCAGATGTACATCGCCTCGCAGCGCGCGCTGGCCGACCCGGCCCGGCGCGACGCCATCGTCCGCTACCTGCGCGCCATCCAGGCCGCCATGCGGACGGTCATCGACGACAGCTCGCTGGACCGGACGCTGGAGCAGCTCGGAACGCACTACGACATCCCGATCCTGGGGCAACCGGAGCTGGCCAAGGCGACGCTGCGCGACTACATCGCCAGCTGGCAGGCCAACGGCGAGCTGCTGCGCACCGTGCCCGAGCGCTGGGAGCGCATCTACGACGAGTCCGTCGGCGTCGGGCTGGTCCCGGGGGGCCTCGACCCGGCGAAGTGGTTCACCAACGACCTCCTCACCGCGGGCCCGTCCTAGCAGCACCCGGCCGACGCGTCGTCCGCCCGACGGCCCCGGGCTTGCCCCGGGGGCCGCGGCGTGGGAGGACAGCACGATGAAGATCCTCGTGCCGGACACCGTCCCCGTCGACGACGCCGCGATCAGCGGCGCCACCGTCGTCGTCTACTCCACCGCCGCGCCCGTCCCCGAGGAGCACACCGACGCCGAGGCCCTGGTGGCCTGGGGGAACCCCGCCGACCAGCTGCGCGACGCCGCCACCAGGCTGACCCGGCTGCGCTGGGTGCAGGACCTCGCCGCCGGGCCGGGGGCGACGCTGGCCGCGGGCTTCCCGGCGGATGTGGCGATCACCTCCGGTCGCTCCCTGCACGACGCCACCGTCGCCGAGCACACGCTCGCGCTCGTCCTGGCCGCCGCCCGCCACCTGCACCGCGCGGTGCGCGCCCAGATCGGGCACCGCTGGGCCGGCGAGATCGGCGGGCTGCAGCCGCTGGACAACTCCCAGGGCCTGACCACGCTGCGCGACGCGAAGGTCGTCATCTGGGGCTTCGGCAGCATCGGCAAGACCGTCGCCCCGCTGCTGACCTCGCTGGGCGCGCAGGTCGTCGGCGTGGCGCGGTCGGCGCGCACCGTCAACGGCGTCGAGGTCGTCGACGACGTCGACGCGGTGCTGCCCACCGCCGACATCCTGATCATGATCCTGCCCACGGCCCCCTCGACCGACAAGGCGCTCGACGCCCGCCGACTGGCCCTGCTGCCCCCGGCCGCGTGGCTGGTCAACGTCGGGCGCGGCAGCACGGTCGACGAGGACGCCCTGGTCGAGGCGGTGCGGGCGGGACGGCTGGCCGGGGCGGCGCTCGACGTCACCGCCGTCGAACCGCTGCCGGCGGACTCCCCGCTGTGGGACGAGCCGCAGATCATCATCACCCCGCACGCGGCGGGTGGGCGCCCGCTCGGGGCGGCGGCGCTGATCGAGCGGAACCTCGACGCGCTGGCCGCCGGGCAGCCGCTGACCAACCTCGTCGAGCGCTGACCGCCGGCCCGTGAGCGCGCGACGGCGTCCCGCGCTCACGACCGGTGGCCCGGCTCAGGCCAGCGTCGCCACCAGCACGAGGACCGCGAGGACCGTGTCGAGCACGGCGCAGAACTCGGCCATCGAGCGCGCGACGACGCGCCGGGTGCGGTGGTGGTTGACGTCCCACGCCGCGTGGGCGAGCAGCCCTCCCGCGACCAGCAGCCCGGCCCCCGGGTCCGAGGCCTGCGCCGCGACCAGCGCCACGGCGGCCAGCACCGCGAGCGCCCCGGCCTGCAGCGGCAACCCCCACCACGGCTGGGCGCGCCCGCGCAGCAGGCCGTACGCGGTGAGTGCGACGGCCACGCCCAGCATCACCCAGGTCGGGCCGAACCCGGGCAGCGCGCGCCCGAGGCCGATCAGCACGAAGGACGCCCCGAACGCCGGCCACGCCGCCCAGCCGCGGCCCAGGGCGGCGGCGCCGAGGTAGACGAACCCGGACGCGGTGACCACCGGGGCGACCTCCCCCGCGGCGACCAGGCCGATCCCGGTGGCCACGGCCAGGCCGGCACCGGCGACCGCCGGCCAGCGCCGGGCGGCCCGGGCGATGCCGTCGGTCCGGGTCGATCGCTTGGACCGCTCGGTGAGGTGCGTGCTCGTCATCTCGTTACCCCCAGGTCGTTGGTACCCCCCAGGGGTATATCAGGTCGGGGGCGGGCCCGGCCCCCGAATTCGCGGTGGTCGTCCGGAACCGTGGGCGGCCCGTCAGGATCGGTGGGGTCGTGGCGGCGCGCTCAGGTCCCGCCCGCGGCCAGCCCTTCCCCGAGCAGCGCGCCGCGCAGTTCGCGCAGCGTGCGCGAGAGCAGCCGCGAGACGTGCATCTGGGAGATGCCCATCTGGCTGGCGATCTGGGTCTGGGTCCGGTTGCCGAAGAAGCGCAGCAGCAGGATCTCGCGCTCGCGCTCGGGCAGGGCCTCCAGCAGCGGTCCCAGCGCGTGCGCGTCCTCGATGCGGGCCAGCGCCGGGTCGGGGCCGCCGAACCGGTCGCCGGCGCCGGTCTCCGGGTCCAGCAGGGCGTCCAGGCTCGCGGCGTGGCGGCTGTCCTGCGCTTCCAGCGCCTCCAGGACCTCGGCCACGCCGACCCCGATCCGCTCGGCCAGCTCGCTGGGCCGCGGCGGGCGACCCAGGCTCTGGGCCAGCGGGCCGAGCGCGTGGTTGATCGAGACGGTGAGGTCCTTGAGCCGGCGAGACACGCGCACGGCCCAGGTCCGGTCGCGGAAGTGGCGCAGGATCTCGCCGCGCACGCACGGCACCACGTAGCCCAGGACGTCGTCGGGGGACAGCTCGGGGTCCCACCGGTCGATCGCCGTGATCAGGCCAACGGTACCGACCTGGACCAGCTCCTCGCGGGCGGCGGGCACCGCGCAATGCCGTGCGGCGATGTTGCGCACGACCGGCAGCAGGGCCAGCACGACGTCGTTGCGCAGGGCCGCGCGGACGGGGTCGCCCGCGCTCAGCCCGGCCATCCGCCGCAGCAGCGGCAGAAGGTGGGCGTAGCCGGACGCGTCGCGCTGGTTCGGGCCGACCGGTGTCGGTACAACGGCAGCGGTCACGCCGCCTCCATGCTCGGCGGGGGGCGGCGAATCTGCACCCGGTGCGCGCTGTGGTGGGCGCGCCCGTCCGACTGTAGTTCGATGTTCGAGAAGGCGCGCCCCGAACAGCCGCACCCCGAACGGAGGACCGCGGGCGGCGGAAGCGCCCGGTAAGGTCTCGCGGTCGGATCGGCGGCGGGCGCTCGGGAGGACGGCGATGCAGGAACCGCGGGTGCAGACCGACGCGCCCTTCCACCCGGCCACGACCGGCGGCTTCGGCCGCGCCGTCGGCGTCCCGGGCGGCGACCGGTCCACCGGCGAGCCGGTGCGCGCGTGGTCGATCGCCGAGCGGTTGGCCCGCACGCTGCGCGTCCCCGCCGGAGGCCCGCACGAGCTGGTCACCGCGGTGACCGCGGAGGCCGTCGAGCTGGTCGAGGCGGCCCGCAGCTGCGGGGTGATCGTCACCGGGGCCGACGGCGGCGTCGAGATCCTGGCCGCCACCGACGGCGTCCCGCGCGAGCTCGACGTGGTGCAGCAGGAGCTCGGCACCGGGCCCTGCCTGACGGCCGCGCGCAAGCAGATCGTCGTGCGGGTGCACGACCTGGCCTCCGACACCCGCTGGCCGCGCTTCCGCGACGCCGCCGCCGAGCGCGGCGTGGCGAGCATGCTCTGCCTGCCGCTCTACGTCGACGACGGCGTGCTCGGCACGATGAGCCTGTACGGCACCGAGCCCGGCGCGTTCCGCGAGGGCGCCGAGCCGGTGGCCCGGCTGCTGGCCGCGCTGGCCGCCATCGCGCTGGCCGAGTCCCGGCTGGCCGAGCAGCTGCGCGTCGCCATGGCCAACCGCGACCTGATCGGGCAGGCCAAGGGCATCCTGATGCGCGAGCACCGGATCACCGCCGAGGACGCCTTCGCGCTGCTGCGCCGGCGGTCCCAGCACACCAACACCAAGCTGGTGGACGTGGCCCGCGAGGTGACCGAGACCGGCACGCTCGACGGGTGAGCCCGCGTTGTTTGACCCCGGCCGGGCCGGGCAGCCCGCAGGGGTAGCCCGCCCCGGTGCGAGAGGCCCGATGATGCCCGACCCGATCCCGTTCGACCCGGACGACCGCGCCCGCGGGCGCCGGTCCCTGTCGGCGCGCGAGCAGAGCGCGCTGCGCCGCATCGAGCAGGACCTCCTGCGCGACGACCCGACGTTCACCCGCCGGATGCGCGGCGACGACCACGTCACCGTGGCGCTGCCCCGCGAGCGGCGGACGCTCGTGATCGCGGTGGTGGTCGGGCTGGTGCTCGTGCTGGTCGTGGTGCCGTCGTCGTGGTGGGTGCTCTACCTGCTGCTGGGGCTGATGGCGCTGGCGACCTGGGTGATGGTGCGCGGGCCGGGTGCGGACGGCCCGCCCGACCGCACCTCCTGACCGGGGGTCGGGAGCGTCACCCGGCCGGGCCCGGGTTCCCGATGTCCTCGAAGATCAGCGAGGTGCGGGTGGACAGCACCCCGGGGATGGACTGCAGCTGTTCGAGCACGACCCGGCGCAGGGCGTCGTTGTCGGCCGCGCGCACCAGCAGGATCACGTCGAACTCGCCGCCGACCAGCGCCATGTGCCGGACCTCCGGGATGGCCCTGAGCCGCTCGCGCAGGTCGCGCCACACGTGCTGGCGCACGGCCATCGTGACGTAGGCCGAGGTGCCCAGCCCGGTGCGCGCCGGGTCGACGGTGGCGGTGAAGCCGGTGATGACCCCGGTGCGGACCAGCCGCTGCAGCCGGGCGTGCGCGGCGGCGCGGGAGGTGTTGACCCGCTCGGCCAGCGCGCGCACCGAGAGCCTGCCGTCGGCCTGCAGCGCGGCCACGATCCGGCGGTCGAGCTCGTCCACGCCCTGCTGCGCCATCCGTCCGCCCGCCCCTCCCCCGGTGCCGGTCGCCGTGGACGAACGGACGCCCACGGGCGCCGCCACGGCCATCCGTCCGCCTCCGCCCCCACATCATGGCCGATCGACCGGTCCGGGGGTCAGGATGCGACTCGTCGTCTTCACGTCCCGACGTCGGGAGGAGCACCGGTGGACACCGCAACGGTCCGGATCGTCGAGCCCGACGGCGAGGTCGCGGCCGGGGCGCCCGCGCCCCCGCCGGTCGCCGAGCTGCTGGCCGGCTACCGCGCGATGGTGCTGGCCCGCAGGCTCAACGAGCAGGCCGGGGCGCTCGTGCGCCAGGGCCGCCTCGCGGTCTACCCGTCCTCGCGCGGCCAGGAGGCCTGCCAGGTCGCGGCCGCCGCGGTGCTCGCGGAGCGGGACTGGCTGTTCCCCACCTACCGCGACACCGCCGCCGTCGTCGCCCGGGGCGTCGACCCGGTCGAGGTGCTCACCCTGCTGCGCGGCGACTGGCACTGCGGCTACGACCCGCTCGCGCACCGGGTGGCGCCGCAGGCCACGCCGCTGGCCACGCAACTGCTGCACGCCGTCGGCGTCGGGCACGCCGCGCGCCTCAAGGGCGACGACGACGTCGTCATGGCGCTGTGCGGGGACGGGGCGACCAGCGAGGGCGACTTCCACGAGGCGTGCAACTTCGCCGCCGTGCTCGGCGCCCCGGTGGTCTTCCTCGTGCAGAACAACAAGTACGCCATCTCGGTCCCGCTGGCCCGCCAGACGGCCGCGCCGTCGCTGGCGGCCAAGGCCGTCGGCTACGGCATGCCCGGCGTGCTGGTCGACGGCAACGACCTGGCCGCGCTGACGGTCGTGCTGGGCGAGGCCGTGCGGCGCGCCCGCGACGGCGGGGGCCCGACCCTGGTCGAGGCCGACACCTACCGCATGGACGCCCACACCAACGCCGACGACGCCGGCCGCTACCGCGGCGAGGACGAGGTCGCCGGGTGGGCGCTGCGCGACCCGCTGCTGCGCCTGCGGGCCCACCTGGTGGCCCGCGGCGCGCTGACCGAGCAGCTGCAGGCCGAGTACGCCGCCGCGGCCGAGGCGCTGGCCGCGCGCACCCGCGACGGGGTCACCCGCGGCGGCGGGGTCGACCCCGAGGAGATGTTCGCGCACGTCTACGCCACGCCGACGGCCCAGCTGGCCGAGCAGCGGGCGCTGCTGCGCACCGAACTGGAGCTGGAGGGGTCGTGACGGGCGCGCGGAAGCTGACCATGGCGCAGGCGATCAACACCGCGCTGCGCGACGCGCTGACCGCGGACCGGTCGGTCGTCGTGTTCGGCGAGGACGTCGGCCCGCTCGGCGGGGTGTTCCGGGTGACCGACGGGCTGACCCGCGACTTCGGCGAGCAGCGCTGCTTCGACACGCCGCTGGCCGAGTCCGGGATCGTCGGGCTGGCCGTCGGCATGGCGATGAACGGCCTGCGCCCGGTGGTGGAGATGCAGTTCGACGCGTTCGCCTACCCGGCCTTCGAGCAGGTCGTCAGCCACGTGGCGAAGTTCGCGAACCGCACCCGGGGGCGGGTGCGGCTGCCGCTGGTCATCCGCATCCCCTACGCGGGCGGCATCGGCGGCGTCGAGCACCACAGCGACTCCTCGGAGGCCTACTACGCGCACACCCCCGGCCTGACCGTGCTCGCGCCGGCCACCAACGCCGACGCCTACGCCCTGCTGCGGGCCGCGATCGAGCTGCCCGACCCGGTGGTGTTCCTGGAGCCGAAGAAGCACTACTTCCTCGCCGAGGAGGTCGACGTGCTGGCCCCCGCGCCGCCGATCGGGCGGGCCGTCGTGCGCCGGGCCGGCCGCGACGCCACCCTGATCGCCTACGGGCCCTCGGTGCCGGTCGCGCTGGCCGCCGCCGAACGGGCCGCCACGGACGGCCGCGACGTGGGGGTCGTCGACCTCCGCTCGATCGTGCCCTTCGACGACGACACGGTGTGCGCCGAGGTGCGCCGCACCGGGCGGGCCGTCGTCGTGGCCGAGGCGCCGGGGTTCGCCTCGGTCGCCTCCGAGGTCGTCGCCCGGGTCACCGAGCGCTGCTTCCACCACCTGGAGGCCCCGGTCCGCCGGGTGACCGGCTTCGACGTGCCCTACCCGCCGCCGGAGCTGGAGGGGTACTACCTGCCGGGCACCGACCGCATCCTCGACGTCGTCGACGACCTGCAGTGGGACGCGACATGAGCGGGCGCGTGTTCACCCTGCCCGACCTCGGCGAGGGCCTGACCGAGGCGCAGATCGTGCGCTGGCTGGTCGCGGTGGGCGACGAGGTCGCCGTGGACGCCCCGGTGGCCGAGGTGGAGACGGCCAAGGCCGTCGTCGAGGTGCCGTCGCCGTTCGCGGGCACGATCGTCGAGCGGCACGGCGCCGAGGGCGCGACCCTGGCGGTGGGGGCGCCGCTGATCACGGTCGAGGACGGCGCGGCGCGGACGTACCGCGAGGAGGAGCGAGCCGGCTCGGGGAACGTGCTGGTCGGGTACGGGACCACCGCCGCGCCCGCGCGGTCGAGGCGCCGCCGCGGCCCGGCCCGGCACCCGGGCGACGCCCGCGGCGGCGCCGAGCGACCCGCGGTGAAGTCGCCGATCGTGCGCAAGCTGGCCCGCTCCCACGGCGTCGACCTGGCCGCGCTCACCGGGACCGGCCCCGGCGGGCTCATCGTCCGCCGCGACGTGGAGGCCGCCATCGCCGCGGCGACCGGCACGGCCACCGGTACCGCTGCCAGCACAGCCACCAGCACAGCCACCAGCACAGCCACCAGCACAGCCACCACCGCAGCTCCCGCTCCCGGGCGCGACCGGGACGCCCGCACGGGCCTGCCGGTCCGGGCGCGCGTCCCCCTCACCGGCGTGCGCCGGGCCGCGGCCGACGCGCTGGCCCGCAGCCGCCGCGAGGTCCCGGACGCCACCACCTGGGTCGACGTGGACGCCACCGCGCTGCTGGAGTTCCGCGCCGCCCTCGACGACCGCCGCCCCCGCCCGGGGATCCTCGGCGTCGTGGCCCGGTTCGTGGTGGCCGGGCTGGCCGCGTTCCCCCCGCTGAACTCCCGCCTCGACCCCGACGGCGCCGGCGTCACCGAGCTGGACGGGGTCAACCTCGGCATCGCAGCGCAGACCGACCGCGGCCTGCTCGTGCCGGTCGTGCGCGACGCGCACCGGCTCGGGATGCGGGCCCTGGACGCCGAGCTGCGCAGGCTCACCACCGCCGCGCGCGACGGCTCGGCCACCCCCGCCGAGCTGACCGGCGGCTCGTTCACCCTGAACAACTACGGCGTGCTGGGCGTGGACGGCAGCGCCGCCATCGTCAACCACCCCGAGGTCGCGATCCTGGGCATGGGCCGGATCCTGCCGCGCCCCTGGGTGGTGGGCGGGGAGGTCGTCCCCCGCCACATCACCCAGCTGTCGCTGGTGTTCGACCACCGCGTCTGCGACGGCGGCACGGCCGCGGGGTTCCTGCGGTTCGTCGCAGACGCGATCGAGGACCCGCTCTCGGCGCTGGCCGAGCTGTGAGGTCCGGCGGCGCGACCGGTCAGTCGCCGGGCGCCGCCGGGCGCACCTCGGCCGGGTCACCGCGGCGCACGGTGCCGGGGCGGCTGATGTCGGCGTAGACACCGGCGCACGCCCACGTCCCCATGCCCTCGATGGTGCGGCGGTTGGTCCTGGCGATGGTGCGCAGCGTGTCGCGGTCCTCGGGCAGCTCGCCCTGGGCGAGCGTGGTCATCACGCACCGCATGGTCGACATCCGGATCGTGATCCCCGCGCCGCCGATGTCGAGGCCCGAGCCGACCCACTCGTCCTCGGCGAACGAGGTCTCGGGCACGTCGAGCAGCACGTTGGGCCGGTAGCGGCGCGGGTCGAACGACGAGTCCGGCGCGGCCGCCGAGAGCGCCCGCAACGTGGCCGTCGTCAGCACGTGCAGCACGGCCAGGTCGACGAAGCTGCCCGCCGGGGCGAGCGCGGCCAGCTGCAGGGTGCTGACCGGCTCGCCGTCGGTGTGCGAGGACGTGGTGCCGGTGATGAACTCCCGCGGCGCGAGCCCGTCGATGTCCGGCCACTGCTCCTCGAACACCGGCCGCTCCGGGGCCTTGCTGGTGAGCCGGACCGGCCGGCCCACGTGCGCCGAGATCGCCTCGTCGACGGCCGGGTCGTCGCTGCGGCGGGTGCCGCCGTCGGGGAAGGTGATCGCCACCGGGGGCAGCGCCTCGCCGTCGCGGGGCTCCTCCAGGTAGGCCGCGCGCAGGTCGAGCAGCCGCGCCCACTTGCGCGGGTGCTTGGCGCTGGCCACCGCGCCGTCCTCGGCGTCGACGACGGCGTAGCCGCGGTCGCCGACCACCCCGGCCGCCCCCAGCACGGCCTCCTCGACCGTCTCGCCCAGCATGGACTTGACGGGGTAGCGGTGCAGGGAGCGCACGGTCGCGGCAGCGGTCATGCCCCTGTGTCTACCCGGCCGCGGCACTCTTGTCGCGGGTCGAACGCCCGGGCCCCGGTCAGCCGAGCGCGGCCCGCCACAGCTTCCCGGCGGCGCGCCCACCCGGGATGCCGTCGATGCCGGGCCACTCCTGGGTGTTCTGCGGCTGCAGGAAGGAGAACCGGTAGGGGGCCTTCTCGACCGTCAGCTTCATCCCGCCGCCGAAGTAGTACCAGGGGAACTTCACCTCGGTCACGGCCTGCCGGGGCGCGTCGAACACCGTGACGGAGCTGCCCCGGTCGAGCTGGGCGACCAGCCCGACCCGCCCGCTCCGGCGCTCGAGCTCGGTGAGCTGGCCGCCGGTGAGCGCGCCGCGGCCGGCGGCGGTGAACCGCACCCGCCCGTCGACCAGCTCCAGGACGCCCGGGGTGCTCCCGGTCGAGCCCATGATCAGCCAGGCGGTGGTCCGCAGAGCGTCCGTGTGCTGCATTTCCCTGTCCTTCTCGTCGGTCCGGCGCGGGGTGCGTCCGGTGACCGGGACTCTGCAGGGCCGCGCTGAAGGTCCGCTGAAGGTCCGCTGAAGGCCGGGTCAGCCGGCGGCCGGCGGGTTGTCGGCGAGGTAGGCGCGCACGATGTCGTCGAAGGAGCGCTCCGGCTCCAGCCCGAGTCGCCGCGCGCGGTCGGTGCGGAAACGCGCCGGCCAGCTGCGCACGATCCGGGCCACCGCCGGGTCGTCGGTCCAGTCGATCAGCGCGGCGACCTCGGGGCCGGCCACCCGCTCCAGCGCCGCGGCCATCTCGGCCGGCGTGGTGCTCAGCGCGGGCAGGTTGACCGCGGTGCGGCTCCCCCACGTCGCGTCGTCGACCGCGGCGGCGCGCAGGATCCCCTCCAGCGACCGGCGCGGCGAGGACAGCGCCACCGGGGTGTCGGCGGGCACCGGGCAGGCCGCGCGCTGACCCGCCAGCGGCTCGCGCACCATCCCGGACAGGAAGCCCGACGCCGCGGCGTTCGGCTTTCCGGGGCGCACCGACACCGTCATCAACCGCACCGAGCGCCCGCGCACGAAGCCCTTGCGGGTGTAGTCGGCGACCAACTGCTCGCCGATGAACTTCTGCACGCCGTAGCTGGACTGCGGCCGCGGCAGGGTGTCGTCGTCGACGTCGCCGATCGGGCCGATCGCCGGGTCGCTGCCGAACACGGCCAGCGAGCTGGTGAACACCAGCACCGGCGGGACCCGGTGGGCCCGGGCCCACTCCAGCACCGCGCGGGTGCCGTCGAGGTTGGTGCGCATGCCGAGGTCGAAGTCGGCCTCGGCGGCCCCGCTGACCACACCGGCCAGGTGGAACACCGCGTCGGCGTCGGCCAGCCCGTCGAGCGCGGTGGCCAGGTCGCCCACGACGGCGCGGGCGCGGGCGTCGGCGGTGACGTCGGCCGGCGGCTCGACGACGTCGACCAGCACCACCTCGTCGACGTCGGCCGGCTCCGCGCCGCCCACGGCGAGCGGGCCGGCCAGCAGCTCGCGCGCCAGCAGCGCACCCAGGAACCCCGCGCCCCCGGTGACGACCACCCGGATGCCCATGCCGCCTCCCGCACACTCGTCGCCAGGTCCCGCCGACCCTACGACGGCTGCGCCCGACGGAATCCTCCTCTCCTCGCACCTCCTGCGGCCCGATCAGGACCCGGTGCGCCCTCGATCCCCGAAACCGAGCGGGAAGAGCTCGTCGACGGGACGTATGTGTGCATGTATGCGTATGCTCCTCGCCGCACGTCAGAACCACGCTCGACGCCGCTGCCCGAGGGGTTGACATGGAACCGCATCACCAGCAGAACAGCTGCACGGACGCCGACGAGGTGGTCGAACTCGCTGCGGAGCAGGGCGACACCGACGAGCTCCGCCGCCTGGCCGCAGCCGGGAACACCGACGCCACCGACCTGCTCGTCGAACTCGCCACCGAACGTGGCGACCTCGACGAGCTCCGCCGCCTGGCCGAGCGCGGCAGCACCGACGCCGCCGACGAGCTCGTCGAGCTGGCCGCCGAACGCGGCGACGTCGACGAGCTCCGCCGCCTGGCCGCAGCCGGGAACACCGACGCCGCCGACGTGCTCATCGAGCTCGCGACCTGACGCCTCCGGGACGAATGACCATCAGCGCGCCGCCGGTTCGACCACGGGAAGGACCGACGACCCGGGCGGCGGGGCCGGGGCCCCGCCGCCCGGTGCCGCGGTCAGGCCGGCACGCGGGCGAAGAACCCGGCGATCGCCTCGGCCATCTGTTCCCGGTACGGCGCACCGGACAGCACCACGTCGACCATCGTCATCGACGTGTGCGTGTGCCCGCGCGCCGGGATCAGCCGCACCTGGTTGCCGGCCCGCTCCAGCGCCTCGGCGTAGGCGTTGCCCTCGTCGCGCAGCGGGTCGAACTCCCCGGTGATGATCACCGCGGGCGGCAGGTTCGCCAGGTCCGCGTGCAGCGGGGCCATGCGCGGGTCCTTGCGGTCGGCCGGGTCGACGTAGTGGTCGAAGAACCACTCCATCAGCGGCTTCGTCAGCACGTAGCCCTCGCCGTTCTCGGTGTACGAGGGCCGCGACATGTCGCTGTCGGTCACCGGGGTGAGCAGCAGCTGGCCGACGAGCTCCGGGCCGCCGGCGTCGCGGGCCTGCTGGGCGACGACCGCGGCCAGGTTGCCGCCGGCCGACCAGCCGGCCACGGCGAGCTGGCCGGGGATGCCGCCCAGCTCGGTGACGTGGTCCCCCACCCACCGCAGCGCCGCCCAGGCGTCGTCGTGGGACGCCGGGAACCGCGCCTCCGGGCCGTGGCGGTAGTCCACCGAGATGATCGCCGCGCCGCTGCGCGCGCACAGGTCGCGGCACAGCGGGTCGTCGGAGTCGGCGCTGCCGAGCACCCAGCCGCCGCCGTGGTAGTACACGACCAGCGGGTGCGGGCCGGGGGTGTCGGGCCGGTAGAGCCGGTAGGCCAGGTCCCCGGCGGGCCCGGGCAGCACCCCGTCGACGATCTCGCCGACCTCGGGCCCGGTCGGGCGGTCGGCGTTGGTCGCGTCCATGAAGGCGCGGGCCTCCGCCGGTGACATCGACTCCAGCGGCGGCAGGTCGAGCGAGGCCATCATGTCCAGCACCATCGCCACATCGGGCTGCACGCGCCGGACGACGCCGTCGTTCTCCTGCACCCCGCCCGGGCCCTCCAGCCGGAAGCCCAGGTAGCGCTTCTCTCGGACCTCGTCGGAGACCGCCCGGTAGGCGTCGACGCCGCCGATGTAGGCCAGGAACACCCGCGGCTTGTCGGGCACGTTCGCGCCCATGTACCAGGAGTTGGCCGTGGGGTGCAGGGTGATCGCGGCGCAGTCGCCGTTGTGGCGCTCCCAGCCCTCCTCGGCGGTCTGCGTCGGCTCGATCGTGGTGTAGCCGCCCTCGCGCATGTCGGTCAGGCAGCCGGCGATCCACTCGACGTGCTGCTCGATGGAGACCGCCATGTTCGACAGCACCGAGGGGCTCTGCGGGCCGGTGACCATGAACAGGTTCGGGAACCCGACGCTCAGCAGGCCGAGGTAGGTGTGCGGGCCGTCGTCCCACTTCTCCTTGAGGGTCCGCCCGCCCTTGCCGGTGATGTCGACGCCGACGATGGCGCCGGTCATCGCGTCGAAGCCGGTGGCGTAGACGATCGCGTCGAACTCGAACGAGCGCTCCGCGGTCTCGATCCCGGTCTCGGTGACCGTGGTGATCGGTTCCTTGCGCAGGTTGACCAGCTTGACGTGCGGCTCGTTGAACGTCTCGTAGTAGCCGGTGTCGAGGCAGGGCCGCTTGGTGCCGAAGTAGTGGTCGGTCGGGCAGAGCGCCTCGGCGGTCTCCGGGTCGCGCACGATCGAGCGGATCCGGTCGTGCAGCAGGTCGCGCAGCAGGTTGTTGGCCTCGGGGTTGGTGCCCAGGTCGGCCCACAGGCTGGCCAGGATGCCGCCCAGGGTGCCCTCCGCGACGGCCGCGTCGAACCGGGCCTTGCGCTCCTCGGGGGTCAGCTGGGCGGCCGTCTCGACGGCGGGCTCGCGCGGCACGCCGATCCGCGACCACTTCGCCCGGTCGCGGTAGCCGGCGCGGTCGGCGGCGAGCTCGGCGAGGCTGCTCTGCGGCGCCGGGCCGTTGTGCGCGGGGATCGAGAAGTTCGGGGTGCGCTGGAAGACGGTCAGCTCGGAGGCCTGCGCGGCGATCAGCGGGATCGACTGGATGCCGGAGGACCCGGTTCCGATGACGCCGACGCGCTTGCCGGTGAAGTCGACGCCCTCGTGCGGCCAGCGGCTGGTGAAGTACACCTCGCCGCGGAACCGGTCGGCGCCGGCGATGTCGACCTCCTTGGGCACCGACAGGCAGCCGGTGGCCATCACGTAGTACCGCGCGGTCACCCCCGGACCGGGGTCGGTGCCGATGCGCCACAGCTTGCTGGACTCGTCCCACGTGGCCTCGGTGGCCCGGGTGCGGAACCGGATGTCGCGGCGCAGGTCGTAGCGCTCGGCCACGAACTGCAGGTAGCGCAGGATCTCCGGCTGGGTGGCGTACTTCTCCGACCAGGTCCACTCGGCTTCCAGCTCGGGGTCGAACCCGAAGGTGTAGTCGGTGGTGGGGATGTCGCAGCGGGCGCCGGGGTAGCGGTTCCAGTACCAGGTGCCGCCGACGTCGTCGGCTGCTTCGAGCACGGTCGCCGTGAAGCCCAGTCCCCGCAGCTTGTGCAGCATGTAGAGCCCGGCAAAACCGGCTCCGACGACGACGACGTCGACGTCGGGCTGGGTCGGCGCCCCGTTCGTTTCGGCCATTCCTGCTCCTCTTCTCCGACCGCGGCTTTGCGGCGTTCTCCATCGGGGGTGGTCCGACGTGCGGGCCACCGGCTCCGATGGGTGGATCAGCCGTACTGAGGCGACTCTAGATGAGTCGGGGCCGCATCTGGAGTGGTCGACGGGGGGGAGATCGAGACGAGTGGTCGCGCGGTCCCGCGCGCCCTGTCCGGGAGGTCAGGTCGCCCGGGACAGCTGGACCCACACGCCCTCGGAGGGCACGCCGGCCGTGCTGACGACCACCAGCTGGTACCAGCCGGGCGGGGCCAGCGCGGGCGCGTCCGGGATCGCCAGCTCGACGGTGGTGGGGCCGGTCGGGCGCAGGGGCAGGTCGACCAGGCGCTGCTCGACGTCGCACGAGTGGGTGGTCGCTCCCGGGCGCAGCAGGCTGGCCTCCCGCAGCCCGGCCGGGTCCGCGACGCGCGCCGCCACGGTGGCGCCGTAGTGCAGGTCCGTCGCCTCCGGCTCGACCGTCGGGCGCGGCCCGGCGAACAGGTAGGGCGGCCAGAACACCTCGATCCGCAGCTCCTCCTCCTTGCGCTGCGGGTTCGACCCGGCGGTGACGACCTTGCCGTCGGGCACCAGCAGCGCGACCGAGTGGTAGAGCCGGTCGACCCGGGAGGCGGCGGCGCCGCGCCACGTCCCGGTCCGGGGGTGGTAGATCTCGGCGTGCGGGGAGGCGTGGTGGTGGCTCTCCTCCATCCCCGACCCGCCGTTGACCAGCACCGTCCGGTCGGGCAGCAGGGTCGCGCACAGGTGCATCCGCGGGTGGTGCAGCGGCGGCGCCGGCACGTAGGTGGGGTGCGGCCCGGTCAGGTCCACGACCGCGGCGGTCCCGGTCGTCCCGACGGCGTGGACGTCGGCGCCGCCCCCGCCGACGACCAGCACCCGCTGGTCCTGGGCCGGCGGCAGCAGGACGCTGGCGGCCTGGTTGCGGTACTGGGGCTCGGGCAGGCCGTCGACCCGGACGACCGTGCCCGCGACCGGGTCCCACACCGCGGGGCGCTGGCCGTTGTTCGCCCCGTACTGCGCGCCGCTGTAGAACAGCCTGCCGTCGGCGAGCAGGAACAGGTGCCCGTACATCGGCCAGGGCGGCGACGGGGGCAGCGCCGTCCAGTCCCCGTCCGCGGCGCGCCGCTCGGGAACCAGGCTCAGGAACCCGTCGGCGCCCAGACCGGACACGGCCAGCACGTCGCCGTCGGGCAGCGCGACGAGCGTCGGGTACCAGCGGCCCTCGCCCATCTCCGGCGCGACGACCCACTCCCCCGCGCGGCCGGTCGGGCTCGCCGCCGACTCCGGACCCCGGTGCGGGTCGAAGGCCACGCACTGGCGCAGCCCGACGAACGGGTCGTAGCGCTCGGTGCCCCCCGCCGCGAGGACCCGCCCGTCGGGCAGCTGGGCGTGCCCGCAGCAGAACAGGTCGACCGGCGTGCCCGGGGCGCTCATCTCCGGCGTCGGGTAGTGCCAGACCCGGGTGCCGTAGCGGCGGGCCGCCGCCTCGTCCGGGTCGTTGCCGGACCCGGCGAACAGCAGCACGTCGCCGGTGTGCAGCAGCACGGCGTGCACGGCCAGGACCTGGGTGTCGGTCTCCAGGATCCGCCAGACGCCCTCCTGCGCGGCGGCGCCCAGATCGGTCTCCACGGGCACCACCCGCGTCAGGCCGGCGTTCGGGCCGACCGGGTCGTCGACGGCCAGCACCAGCAGGTTCGCCTCGCCACCGCCGCCCTCGTCGAGCAGGGTCACCGCGCAGCCCTGGTTCTCGTGGAAGCGCCAGCCGGGCACCGTGCGCCAGGGCCCCCAGCCGTCGGCCGGGCGCCCGCGCCCGTCGAGCCGCCACCCGAGGCAGTAGTGGGCGTCGTTGCGGCCCTCGGCGGCGTCGACCACGCAGACCAGCAGCTCGGGGGTGCCGTCGCCGTCGATGTCGCCGACGGTGACCCCGACGCCGGCGTTCTCGGTGCCGACCCAGTCGGGGACCGCGACCCACGGGCTCCACCCGCTCGCCGTGCCGTCGGCGGCCAGCGCCGCCGTGCGGTACAGCCCGATGTTGGGCCCGACCGGGGCGTCCGCGATGAGCAGCACCAGCTCGGCCCGACCGTCGCCGTCCACGTCGGCGACGGCGCAGTCGGCGCCCTGGTTCTCCCAGAAGGGCCAGTCGGGCACCGTCTGCCACGGGCCCCACCCGCCGGTGGGCACGCCGTCGCGGTCGAGGCCGCGGGCAACGCGCACCAGCCCGACGTTCGGCCCCTGCGGCGCGTCGACCGCGAACAGGACGAGGTCGGGCGCGCCGCTGCCGTCGAGGTCGGCCAGCGCGATGCCGCCGCCGGCGTTCTCCCAGAACGGCCAGTCCGGGACCCGCTGCCACGGCCCCCAGCCGCCGGTCACCGCGCCGTCGACGACGCCGCGCCCGACCCGGTAGAGACCGGGGTTGGGTCCGGCCGGCGCGTCGATCGCGAACACGACGAGGTCGCGGGAGCCGTCGCCGGTGAGGTCGCCGACGGCGACACCGCCGTCGACGCCCGCCGTGCCGGGCCAGTCCGGGACCGCGGTGAACTCCGTCAGCATGGGCACCGTTGGTACACCACCGCCGGCCCCCGCCGCGTCGGCCGAGCCGGTGCGGGTTGGGGGCCGGCGGCGCCTCCGGGGCGCCCCTCGAGCACCGGAGGGCATCAGACCGCCGGCGCGTCGACCCCCAGCAGCTCCAGCGCGGCCGCCGCGTTGGCCCGGGCCGCGCCGTGCGTGGCGAGGTAGGCGCCGGCGTGGCCGGGCCGCCAGATCGGCAGCCCCATCTCCACGACGACCGCGTCCGGGCGCTCGGCGACCAGCTGCTCGATCAGCGCCACCATCCACGGGTGCCGGTGCGCGTCGCGCACGACGACCACCAGCGAGCGGTCCGCGGCGCGGGCCAGCAGCTCGGCGGCCCGGGGCCGGGCCGCGTCGACGTCGACGACCTCGCCACCGTCCGGCGGCATCCACGGCGCGATCCCCCACGGCACCGGACCGGCCGCGATCGTCGCCGGGGCGCTGAGCTGCAGCACGAGCGGGCGCCGCAGGGCCGGTGCCGCTCCGCGCACC
>NZ_JAHDTH010000079.1 GCF_018531445.1 Pseudonocardia lacus | reverse complement strand
CGGCCGCGCCGGCCAGCGCGCCGCGGCGCAGCAGCGCGCGCCTGCTCCACGCGGGCCCGCTCACCGGACACCCCCCGTGGGGCGGCCGACGACCGGTGTCCGCTCCCGCGCCGCCACGTGCTCGGGGCGGGGCCGGGCGGCGGCGAACGGCGCCTGCAGCGCGTTGTCCACGCTGTTGAAGACCACGAAGATGTTCGACCGCGGGTAGGGGGTGATGTTCTCGGCCGACCCGTGCATGCAGTTGGAGTCGAACACCGTCGCCGACCCGGCCGCCCCGGTCATCATCGCGATGCCGTACCGGTCGGCGAGCATGCGCAGGCTGCGCCGGTCGGGGGTGCCGATCTGCTGCTCGCGCAGCGACTGCTTGTAGTGCTCGTCCGGGGTCTCCCCGACGCAGGACGCGAACGTCCGGTGCGAGCCGGGCATGATCATCAGGCAGCCGTTGTGCGCGAAGTTCTCGGTGAGCGCGATCGAGATGCTCACCGCGCGCGGCGCGGGCATGCCGTCCTCGGCGTGCCAGGTCTCGAAGTCGGAGTGCCAGTAGAAGCCCCCGCCGCCGAAGCCCGGCTTGTAGTTGATGCGGCTCTGGTGCACGTAGACGTCCCCGCCCAGGAGCTGGCGGGCCCGGCCGGCGAGCCGGTCGTCGGCGACCAGCTCGGCGACGGCCTCGCTCAGCCGGTGCACCTCGAAGATCGACCGGACCTCCCGGGAGGTCTTCTCGACGATCGTGCGCTCGTCGGCGAGCACCGCCGGGTCGGTGGCGAGCCGGTCGAGCTCGGCGGCGAACCCCCGCACCTCGTCCGGGGCGAGCAGGTCCGCGACGGTGTGGAACCCGTCCCGGTCGTGGGCGGCCAGCTCGTCGGCGGACAGCGGTCCGGGCAGCCGGCCGTCGGCCCACACCGTCGGATCGGCGCGGTCGAGCAGGGCCGGCAGGTCCGAGACGCGCGTGGGGTAGCGGTCGTCGAGCACGGTGAAGGCGCGGTTCATCGGCCGGCCTCCCCCCTCGCCGGCACGGCCGGCGGTGGGTAGGCGCCGTGCTCGTCGTGGACCTCCCGGCCGGTGACCGGGGGGTTG
This sequence comes from Pseudonocardia lacus, assembly GCF_018531445.1. Lineage (GTDB taxonomy): Bacteria > Actinomycetota > Actinomycetes > Mycobacteriales > Pseudonocardiaceae > Pseudonocardia > Pseudonocardia lacus. Next base: position 32,147 of record NZ_JAHDTH010000079.1, on the reverse strand, counting down.
AACACGCACACCGTGCGCATCCGCGTGCGCGGGCGCAGCTGGTGGTGCTCGTGGCCGTCGAGGACGTACAGCGAGCCCGGGCCCAGCTGGTGCGTGCGGCCGGCGTCCTTGTCCAGCAGCTCGCCGTCCCCCTCCACGACCAGGACGGCCTCGACGTGGTGGGCGTACCAGAAGTCGTGCACCGAACCGGGTTCGAGGACGGTCTCGTGCAGCGAGAACCCGACGCCGTCGCCGGCGAGCAGGAGCCGCCTGCTGCGCCAGCCCCCGGCCTGCACGTCGCGCTCGGTCCCGGTGATCTCGTTCAGGGTCCGGACGATCATGTGAGCACCCCCTCGGTGACGGCGCGGACCGCGTCGACGACGACGGCCAGGCCCTCGTCGAGCTCGTCGTCGGTCACGGTCAGCGGTGGCATGATCTTCATGACCTCGTCGGCCGGCCCGGCGGTCTCCACCAGCAGCCCGCGCTCGAAGGCCGCCGTGCAGGCCTTCACCGCGAGGTCGGGCTGGGCGAAGGCCAGCCCGCGCGCCAGCCCGCGCCCCCTGGGGACGAGCTCGGCGCCCGGGACCGCCTCGGCCAACCCGTCGAGCACCTCGTGGACGCGCTCGCCCTTGGCCAGGGTGGAGCGCACCAGCCGGTCGTCGGCCCAGTACTCGCGCAGGGCCGCGGTGGCGGTGACGAAGGCGGCGTTGTTGCCGCGGAAGGTCCCGTTGTGCTCGCCGGGGGCCCACTGGTCGAACTCGGGGCGGATCAGGGTGAGCGCCATCGGCAGCCCGTAGCCGCTGATCGACTTCGACAGGCAGACGATGTCGGGGGTGATGCCGGCGATCTCGAAGGAGAAGAACGGGCCGGTGCGCCCCGCTCCCATCTGGACGTCGTCGACGATGAGCAGGATCTCGTGGCGGCGGCAGAGCTCGGCGAGGGCCTGCAGCCACTCGACCCGGGCGGGGTTGATGCCGCCCTCGCCCTGCACGGTCTCGACGATGACGGCCGCCGGCTCGTTGAGGCCACCGCCGGCGTCGGCCAGCAGCCGCTCCAGCCAGATGAAGTCGGGCACGGTGCCGCGGAAGTAGTTGTCGAACGGCATGGGGGTGGCGTGCACGAGCGGGATGCCGGCGCCGCCGCGCTTCATGGAGTTGCCCGTCACCGACAGCGCGCCCAGGGTCATGCCGTGGAAGGCGTTGGTGAAGTTGATCACCGATTCCCGGCCGGTGACCTTGCGGGCGAGCTTGAGCGCCGCCTCCACGGAATTGGCCCCCGTCGGGCCCGGGAACTGCACCCGGTAGTCCAGTCCGCGCGGCCGCAGGACCAGGTCCCGGAATGTGCGCAGGAAATCGGCCTTGGCGCGGGTGAACATGTCCAGCGAGTGCGTGATCCCGTCACGGGCGATGTAGTCGAGCAGCGGCTCCTTCAGCGCCCGCGGGTTGTGCCCGTAGTTGAGCGCACCGGCGCCGGCGAAGAAGTCCAGGTACCGGCGGCCCTGGACGTCGCGCACCCGGGACCCGACCGCGGAGTCGAAGGTGACCGGCCAGTTCCGGCAGTAGCTGCGCACCTGCGACTCGAGCTCATCGAAGATCGTCGTCATCGTGTCGTTGTCGAGGCCGCTGGTCATCGGTCGGTCGGGGCACCGGGCCGTTGTGCGTGAGCGAGGTCGTTCGCGACGGATGCAGACATGTCCCGGGAAGTTAACAGCGGATTTCCGCGCACCCCCGGCCCGTCAGGTGATCGCAAGGCGCACCGCGGTTTTTGTGACCGCGACCACGGGTACCGCGGCAGCGATTCCCGATGATCCACCCGGGGCTGCGGGACATCGGCGGCGGCGATCCGCGGCATCGACCGGGCGCAGCACCTGACGAGCTCCTGACAGTGCGGCGCGCGGCGCGCGCGCAGTCCACCCCGTGCACTACAACGGGTTGCGGTGGCCGACGGGTCGGAGGATTCCGGTCGCCGGGCGACGAGGGGCGGCAGCGGCTGGGGAGCCCGTTCCGTCCCGGTGAAGGGCACGCCCGGGCGGCGTGTGACGTGGCGGACCCGTCGGCCGCCACCCCCCGTTCAGGCCGGGCGGGGCCGGTCGATCGGTCCGATCCGGAGCAGGACCTCCGGCGCGTGGCCGGCACCGAGCTGCTCGACGTCGAACAGGCCTGTTCGCGCCAGCCGCGCGCCGCGCCGGGCGGCGAGCGCGGTGAAGAGCGCCTGGGACGCGGTGTTCTCCGGGGTGACCGTGGCCTCCACGTGGTCGACGGGTAGCCGGTCGACCAGGTCGTCGAGCATGGCCGCGGCCACCCCGCGGCCCCGCTCGTCCGGCGACACGGCCACCTGCCAGACGAACAGCGTGCCCGGCGCGGCGGGCCTGCGGAAGCCGGTGACGAAGCCGATGGGAGCGCCGCCGCGCCGGGCGATCACCGAGGTGTCCGCGAAGTCGCGGCACCACAGCAGGTAGGCGTAGGGCGAGTTGACGTCCAGCGTCCCCGCCTTGCGGGCCAGCCGGTGGCACGACGGCCCGTCGGCGACGACGGGCCGGTCGAGCACGAACGCGGCGGCGCCGTTCGCCGTCCGGGCAGGTGGATGAGGTGGTCGGGACACGTCACGGGAAGGTAACAGCGATCTCCGACCGGACCGCTGTACGTCAGGGAACCGCAAGACAGGTGGGCGATCGCGTCGCCGGAACAGCTCACCGTCACAGGGCGCTCCGCACCCGCAGCACCGCCAGCGCGGAGATCACCGCCCACCCCGCACCGGCCACGAACAGCGCGGTGTAGTTCTGGGTGCCGCCGCCGATCGCCAGGAAGAGCGGAGCGATGGCGGGGGCGAGGGTCTGGGTGAGGGTGCTGGAGACGTTGACCAGGCCCATGTCCTTGGCCGCGTCGAGCTCCCGGTCCGGCAGCACGTCGGTGATCAGCGCCAGGTCGACCGCGACGTAGGTGCCCTGGCCGATGCCGCACACCACCATCGCCACCAGGTAGACCGGGACGGTCGTGTCGAAGGCCAGTATCAGCAGGCCGATCGCGAAGACCGTCGCCGCGGCGGCGACGAAGTACCGGCGGTGGCCGAAGCGGTCCGACAGCCGTCCGGTCACGAACGCGCTGACCGCGATCGTCGCGGTCTGGGCGAGCACTCCGAACAGCACCATCTGGGCGGCCGCGGCCTCGTCCAGGCCGAGCCGGGCGCGCAGGAAGAACAGCTGGTAGGTCAGCACCAGCGAGATCGACATCCAGAGGGCGAACCGGCTGAGCCACGCCCAGCTGAAGTCGGGGAACCGGCGCGGGCTCAGCCGGTAGCTGCGGGCCAGCTCGCCGAGGTCCAGCGGCGGGCGGTCGGCCGGGGCGAGCCTGCGGTCGGGCAGCAGGAGGGCCAGCACGACGGTCCCCACCAGCATCAGCAGACCGGGCACCAGGAACATCGCGACGTTGTTCGACGACAGCGCCGTGGCGACCGCGATGCCCGCCACGGTCGCCACCGCCTGGGCGAACCCGAGCAGGCCGGACACCGACCCGCGCTGGTGCAGCGGGACGTGGTCGGCCAGCAGCGCGATGAGCACCGACAGGTTGGCCGCGAAGCCGAGTTGGGCGATGACCCAGCCCACCGCCATCACCGCGATGCTCGGCGCCACCGCCACCACCAGCAGCCCGACCAGCGCCACCAGCACGCCGCCGACCAGCCACGGCCGGCGCATGCCCCACCGGCTCGTCGTGCGGTCGGAGAGCCGGCCGAACACCGGGTTCGCCACGATGGCCGCCAGCGCGCCGATGCCCAGCACCGTCGACAGCGCGATCTCCGGTGTCACCGCGGTCAGCTGGGCGACCTTGAGCTGCAGGGTGAGGATGACCGGCGCCAGCGTGGCGGCCAGCGCCCCGAAGTAGGCGAAGGCGTAGCCGAACAGGAACCGGGCGCCGACCCGCCCCTCGCCGGCGGGCGGGACGTCGACGGCGGGGGCCTGCTCGGGCTCGGGCGTGGCCGGGCGCTCGGCGCCGGTAGTGGACATGGTGCTCCTGACGGACGAGTCGACATTGGCTGTCCTGCCCATTCCTGCCGACGAACTATGCCCAGCTCCGCACCGGCCGGGAAATCGGTTGTTGCGATGGGGGCATAACGGTCGCCGATCGTTCCGCCGGCCCCGGCCATCGGCCGTCATGATCACGGCATCGCCGTTTCCGATTTCCGCATCCCGGCGGCGGCTGCGAGGGTGGACCGGTCCCAGCGCAGGGAGGACCCGCATGGCCGCAGCACCCGCGTCGCCGACCGTGGACGTGCACGCGCACCTGCTGATCCCGGCGGTCGAGCAGGTGGTGGCCGAGCACCCCGACCTGCGCGCCCACCAGGACGCCGAGCGGCGGCGGACCGGCGCCGGGGCGGACCCTGCGGCGGCGCGCGCGTTCCTGGCCCCGATCATCGGCAAGCTCACCGACGTCGCGGTGCGGCTGCAGGCCATGGACGCCACCGGCGTCGACGTCCAGGTGGTCAGCCCGTCGCCGAACCACTACCACCCGTGGGCCGACCCGCAGACGGCCGAGGCGGTCTACCGGACCGCCCACGCCGCGGTCGCCGAGCACTGCGCCGCGGCACCGCAGCGCCTGGTCGGGCTCGGCCTGGTCCCCCTGCAGCACCCGCACCTGACCGCCGCGGCGCTGCGCGACGCCCTCGACGCGGGCCTGCGCGGGGTCGAGGTCTCCAGCTACGCGGGCACGGTCGAGCTGTCCGACCCGGGCCTGGAGGAGTTCTGGGCGCTGGCCGCCGAGAGCGGCGCCGTCGTGTTCCTGCACCCGTTCGGCTGCAGCATGGACGAGCGCCTGGGCGACTGGTACCTGGCCAACATCGTCGGCCAGCCGGTCGAGCACGCCGTCGCGCTCTCGCACGTGATCTTCTCCGGGGTCCTGGACCGCCACCCCGGGCTGCGGCTGCTGGCCGCGCACGGCGGCGGCTACCTGCCCACCCACCTGGGTCGGGCCGACCGCGGCTGGCACGTCCGCCCGGAGAGCCGCACCTGCGCCGCGCCGCCGAGCAGCTACGCGGCCCGCATGTGGTACGACACCGTGGTGCACAGCCCGGCGGTGCTGCGTCACCTCGTCGAGGTGGTCGGGGCCGACCGGGTGCTGCTGGGCTCGGACTTCCCGTTCGACATGGGCAGCGACGACCCGGTGGCCGACCTCGCCGCCGCCGGCTTCGACGACGCGACCGCCACCGCGATCCGCGGCGGCACCGCCGCGGACCTGTTCGCGCTGGCCCCCGTCGACGCCCACCCCTGACCCCCGCACGGAGGACACATGCGCTTCGCGGCCTGGACCGAGCACGACGCCACCCGGGTGGGCCTGCTGGACGGCGAGACCCTGCACGCGCTCCCGCCGGGCACCGACCTCGTCGACCTGCTCGCGGACGCCCCGACGTCGCTGGCGGACGCGGCCGCGCGGGCCCGCGCGGGCGGCGAGACCCGCTCGCTGGCCGAGGTCGCGCTCACCGCACCGCTGCGCCCGCCCGCGGTGCGCGACTTCATCGCCTTCGAGCAGCACATCGAGGGGATGGCGCTGGGCCGCGGGCCCGGCGAGACCGGCAACCCCGGCCTGTACGAGATCCCGGTCTTCTACTTCTCCAACCCGAACGGCGTCGTCGGTCCGCACGACGACGTGCCCGTGCCGCCGGGCTGCGAGCTTTTCGACTTCGAACTTGAGGTGGCCGCGGTCATCGGGCGCGCGGGTCGCGACCTCACGCCCGAGCAGGCCCGCGAGCACATCGCCGGCTACCTGATCTTCAACGACTGGAGCGCGCGCGACACCCAGCTCGCCGAGATGGCGCTGGGCTTCGGTCCGGTGAAGGGCAAGGACAGCGCCACCACGCTGGGGCCCTGGCTGGTCACCGCCGACGAGCTGGAGCCCCACCGCCGCGACGGCCGGTTCGACCTGCGGATGGCGGTGTCGGTCAACGGCGTGGAGATCGGCTCGGACACCCTGGCGAACATGGCGTGGCGGTTCGAGGACCTGGTCGCCTACGCCTCCCGCGGCGCCTGGGTCCGCCCAGGCGACGTGCTCGGCTCGGGCACCTGCGGCAACGGCTGCCTCATGGAGCTGTGGCACCGCCGCGGCAGCCGGAACGACCCGCCGCCGCTGCGGGTCGGCGACGTGGTCGAGATGACCGTGCAGGGCATCGGCACGATCCGCAACCGGGTCGTGGCCGGCGCCGATCCCCTGCCCATCCCCCCGGCGCGCCGGGCGAGCGACGTGCGGGCATGACCGCGGTGCTCGGTCCGCCGCGGCTGGAGGACCTCGGCGGCGGCCTCTACGCCTACGTCCAGCCCGACGGCAGCTGGATGATCAACAACACCGGCGTGCTGGTCGGCTCCGGCGGCGTGGTCGCGGTCGACTCCAGCTCCACCGAGCGGCGCACCCGCGCCTTCGCCGACGGCGTCGCCGCGCTCGGCCGCGGCCCGGTGCACACCCTGGTCAACACGCACAGCCACCCCGACCACGTCGCCGGCAACGGCTGGTTCCCCGGGGCCACGATCGTCGCCCACGAGCGCACCCGCGCGGCGCTGGTCGGTCCGCGCCCCGCGCCGCTGGCCGGGATCTTCGAGCCCTACGACCCCGGCGAGCTGCCGCCCGCGCCGCCGTTCCTGACCTACACCGAGGGCATCACGCTCTGGGTGGACGACCTGCGCTGCGAGGTCCGCCACGTCGGCACGCCCGCGCACACCACCAACGACTCGATCGTCTGGGTGCCGGAGCGCTCCGTGCTCTACGCCGGTGACCTGCTGTTCCAGGGCGGCACCCCGTTCCTGCTGAGCGGCTCGGTGGCCGGGGCCATCGCGGTGCTGGAGTCGGTGATCGCCCCGCTCGGCGCGCGGACCATCGTGCCCGGGCACGGCCCCGTCTGCGGCCCGGAGCTGATCGAGCCGACCGTGCGGTACCTGCGATTCGTCCAGGACGTCGCCCGCCGGGGCGTCGAGGCCGGCCTCTCGCCGCTGGAGGCGGCCAGGGAGACCGACCTGGGCGAGTACGCCGGGTGGAGCGAGGCCGAGCGGATCGTCGGCAACCTGCACCGCGCGTACGTCGAGGTCCCCCACGAGTCGACCGGCGGGGAGCCGGGCGGCCCGATCGACGTGCCCGCCGCGTTCCGCGACATGGTCGCCTACAACGGGGGGCGCCCGCTGACCTGCCGGGCCTGACCCCCCGGACCGGTCAGACCGGGGGCGCCACGAACACCGGGTCCGCGGTGTCGGCCGGGGACTTGGCCATCATGTCCTCCACCGAGTTGGCGGTGCCCCACTGGTCCTGCACCGACGGGTCGGTCAGGTCGTGCACGGCGGGGTGCCAGGCGTCCTCGTCGAGCAGTTCCATCTCCGTCGTGTACTCCATGACGTTCGCGCTGGGGTCGACGAAGTAGCTGAAGGTGTTGTCCCCGGCCAGGTGCCGCCCCGGCCCCCACATCAGCTGCGCGCCCGCGCGCAGCAGCCGCCCGGTGCCGCGCATGAACTCGTCGAGGCCGCGCATCTCGAACGACACGTGGTGCAGCGACGCGTGCTTGCCGCGGGCGATCGCGAAGCTGTGGTGCTGGGGGTTGCACCGCATGAAGTGCATCAGCGCGCCGGCGTGCGGGATCGCCAGCGTGTCGGACAGCCGGAAGTCCAGGTGCTGCTCGTACCAGGAGACCAGCGCGTCCGGGTCCGGCGAGTTGATCACGCAGTGGGACAGCCGCACCGGCACCGACTCGCCCGCTTCGACCTTGCGGTGCTCGCGCGGCGCGACGTCCGCGGACACCTCGATCACCCGGCCGTCGGGGTCGAAGAACCGGAAGCCGTAGCCGCCGCCGGGCAGGTCGACCTTCCCCGGCTCGGTCACCAGCCGCACGCCCGCCCGGCCCAGCCGCTCGGCCAGCGCGTCGACGTCCTCGGCCGACGCCGCCCCGAACGACACCAGGTCGACCCGCTTCTCGGTGGCCTCGCGCAGCCGCACGACGTACTGCTCCGGAGAGCCGACCGCGGCCAGGAACGCCAGCCCGGTGTCCGACGCCACCGGCTCCAGGCCCCACAGGTCCTGGTAGAAGGCCAGCTGCCGGCCGAAGTCGGGGACGGCGAGGTCGACGTGGCGCAGGTGGGTGATCAGGCGGTCGGGCGCAGCGCCGGTCATGGGGTCGCTCCTTGTGGCCGGGCCGGGTCACCGGCCGCGAGGGTCTGCATGGTCTGCCCCATCAGGGCGAATGTGTTGATGCCGGAGTCCGGGTCGAGCAGCGCCCGGCAGATCTGCACGGAGGTCTCGACCACCAGCCGCACCCGGTCGAACCGCAGGCGCATGAACTCCGCCAGCACGCCCGCGTCGACCTGCGCCGCCGAGGACACCAGCCGGGCCAGCACCGAGGCGTCCTCCAGCCCCATCGCCGCGCCCTGGGCCAGGGTGGGCGGGCAGGCGTGCGCGGCGTCGCCGATGACGATCGTGCGACCGCGGAACCAGGGGTCGTCGACGAGCAGGTACTCGAAGTAGCGGTAGTCGATGCGGGCCGGGTCGGTCATGTCCGCGCGGATGCCCTCCCACACCTCGCCCTCGACGGGCGCGGCCACCCGGCGCATCTCCGCGGCGGCGTCGAGGGCCTCGACCTCGGCCCGGGGCCGGGCGTCCTCGACGACGTAGGCGTAGAGGTGGGTCGGGCTCACCGGCGAGTACCCGGCGATGTACACGGGTCTGCCGTGCGCGAGCCCGCTGTGCACCGCGGCCGCCGGGCGGCGGGCGTGGACCCGCCAGATCGCCAGGCCTGTGGCGGTCGGCTCGGCCTCGATGCCGATCATCCGCCGCACCGCCGACCGGATCCCGTCGGCGCCGACCACGAGGTCGTAGCGACCGGTCGTGCCGTCGGTGAACGTGGCGACGACGCCGTCTCCGACGTCCTCCAGCGCCGAGGCGGTGACGCCCAACCGGACGTCGGCCCCGCTCGCCCGCACGGCCCGGCACAGGATCTCCTGCAGGTCCGGGCGGTACATCGCGCCGCTGTGCGGCACGTGCGGACCGCCGAGCGCGGGGAAGGGCCCCGGCGGGCCGGACGCCTCCAGCTTGGCGGAGACCTCGTCCCAGATGCCCAGCTCGTGCAGCACCTGCAGCGCGTTGCCCTGCAGGGTGATCCCGGAGCCGAGCGCGCTCCAGTCCGGGTCGAGCTCGACCAGGTCGACCCGGACCCCGGCCCGGCGCAGCAGGATCGCCAGCGCGTTGCCGACCGTGCCGCCGCCGATGACGAGCACCGACCTCCCGGCGTTCACGCCGGCTCCCCCGTCCAGCCGGCCGGCTCGGCGACGCAGCGCACCACCTGCTCGCCGAGCCCGGTGATCGAGCCCGCCATCACGTCGCCGGGGCGCAGCATCCGGCCGCGGCCCTTGCCGTTGCCGGCCGGGCTGCCGGTGAGCAGCAGGTCGCCGGGCAGCAGGCGCAGGGTGCGCGAGGCCGCGGACACCAGCCCGGCCACGTCGACGAGCATGTCCTTGGTCGACTCGTCCTGCATGGTGGTGCCGTTGACGGTGAGCAGCACGTGCAGGCCCATCGGGTCGCCCACGGCCGCGGCCGGCACCAGGAAGGGGCCGGTGGGCAGGAAGCCGGGCGCGTTCTTCGACCGGAACCAGTCCATCCCGGGCGTCCCCTCGCGCATCACGAGGTCGCGCGTGGTCACGTCGTTGGCGATCGTGTACGCCGCCACGTGGCCGAGCGCCTCGTCGCGGCCGACCCGGAACGCCGGCCGACCGATCACCGCGGCCAGCTCCAGCTCCCAGTCGTGCTCGGTGCTGTAGCCGGGCAGCACCAGGTCGTCGAACGGGCCCGCGACCGCGGTGGGGCTGCCCAGGAACAGCACCGGATCGCCGGGCGGGCGGGCGTCCATGCGGGCGGCGGCCTCGGCGCGGATCTCGGCCGGGTCGCGCGGGTCGTCGGCGGCGGCGTGCGCCACGACCAGGTCGAGCACGTGGGTGCGGTAGTTCATCCCGGCCTGCACGACCTGGCGCGGCTCGACCGGGGCGTGCACCCGCAGCCCGGCCAGTTCGAGCCACTCCCCCGCCGGATCGGCGGCGAGCGCGGAGAGCCGGGGCAGCGCGGCGTCCCAGTCGGCGAGCAGGTCGCGCGTGCTCGCCACCGCTCGCGGTCCGGCGCGGAGGTCGAGCACCCGATCGCCGACCACCAGCCCGGGGAAGCGGGTGGGCGCCCCGGGCCGGGAGAAGGTGCCCAGCGCGAAACCGCCCGCGAGGTCGGCACCACGTCCTGCGTCAGAACTCATCCGACCTCCTCGTCGGCCCCGCGTCGTCGCCCAACGATGCATTGATTCGACGCCCCAATGTGGCAAGCTGATCGTGATCGGAGAAATCAATAGTTCCGATAGCGTCATCGCCGTCGCTGATGGGAGGGACGGAATTGCGGCTGGGCAGTCTGGACCTCAATCTCCTGGTCGCGCTCAACGCCCTGCTCGAGGAGCGCAACGTCACCCGCGCCGGCCAGCGGCTGGGCCTGAGCCAGCCCTCGACCAGTGCGCTGCTCGCCCGGCTGCGCCGGCACTTCGCCGACGACCTGCTGACCAGGGTGGGCAACAGCTACGAGCTGACTCCGCTGGCGATCACCCTGCGCGAGCGGTCGGCGGCCGCGATCGACATCGTCGAGCGCACCTTCGCCACCCAGTCCTCGTTCGACCCGACCACCACCGACCAGTCGTTCAGCCTGATCGCCTCCGACTACGCGGTCATGGTCTTCGGCGACCCGCTGCTGCGGCTGCTGCGGGAACGGGCGCCCGGGGCCCGGCTGCACCTCAAGGAGCTCGGCATCGCCAGCCGCGCCCCGGACTTCGACGCGATGCTGCGCACGGTGGACGGCGTCGTCCTGCCGCACGGCTACGCCTCCGGCTACCCCAGCGTCAGCCTCTACCGCGACGAATGGGCGGTGATCGCCGCCCAGGACAACCCCGCGATCTCCGACGAACCGACGCTGCAGGAACTGACCGCGGCGCCCTGGCTCGTCACCCACCACCGCCCCGACGCGGTGAGCGCGCCGTTCCACCGCCTCGCCGCGTTCGGGGTCGAGCCTCGCATCGAGGGCGGGGTGGACAACTTCCAGTCGCTGCCGATGCTGGTCTCGGGCAGCGACCGGGTGGCCGCCGTGCCCCGGCGGCTCGCCGAGCGCCTCGCCGACGCCACCGCGACCCGGGCGCTGCCGCTGCCCATCGACGCCGGACCCATCATCGAGTCCCTCTGCTGGCACCCCGCGCACACCCGCGACCCCGCACACACCTGGCTGCGCCACCTGGTCTGCGACGCGTGCGCACAGCTCGCCGTGTGACGTCGCGGGCGCGGAGATGCTGCCCGCCGATCAGGGGTCGGCGGGCAGCATCCCCTCCCGGACCGCGACGACCGCGGCCTGCGTGCGCGAGGACAAGCCGAGCTTGCGCAACACGCCGCTGACGTGGGTGCGGACCGTGCGCTCGGAGATCAGCAGCTCGTCGGCGATCTCCTGGTTCGACCGGCCCTTCGCCACCAGCACGAGCGCCGCGCGTTCGCGCTCGGTCAGCGAGGCCAGCCCGGTCGCCGGCGCCACGATCTCCTGGGTGAGCCGGCGGGCCACCGCCGGATCGAGGAAGACGCCGCCGCGCGCGGCCGCGCGGATCGCCGCGACGATCTCCGTGGGTTTCGCGTCCTTGAGCAGGAACCCGGTCGCGCCGCCGGCGAGCGCGGCGTGGACCCGTTCGCGCTCGCCGAAGCTGGTCAGCACCACGACGCGGACCGTCGGGTGCCGGCGGACGATGCGCGCGGTGGCCGCGACCCCGTCGAGCCCCCGCATGAGCAGGTCGATGAGCACGACGTCGGGGAGCTCGCCGTGCGCGGCCATCGCGGCGAGCCCGTCCAGCGCCTCCCCTCCGCTGCTCGCCTCGGCGGCGACCTCGATGTCGGCGTACCCGTCGAGGTAGGCGCGGACGCCCCGGCGCACCACCGCGTGGTCGTCGACGAGCAGGACCCGGATGGGCGCGTTCGGCTCCCCCGCGACGGTCTGGTCGCTCATCGTGCGCTCCTGCCCGAGGACGATCGTGGACGGACGTGATCCTTGCCGGCCGGGACGCCGCCCGGTAAGACTTGCCGTCCGCGCGCCGCGTACCGACGCCGACGACGACGGGTGGGTTGGGTGGCTGACCTCGACGGGCGCTCCAGGGGCGACGCCGCTCGCCACGGGCAGCGCCGGCTCGCCGCCATCGCGCGGGCGGCCTCCAGCGTCGCCGACGCCGGATCGCTGCGCGTCACGCTCGACGAGGTCGCCCGCGAAGCCGCGCGGGCGGAGAACATCGCGGCCGTGCAGATCCTGCTCGTCGAAGGCGGCACCGTGCGGGTGGTCGGCAACGCCGGGTCGATCGACGGCGAGGACTTCCCGCAGCGCTTGGAGCAGTGCCGCAGGCGGGGCGCCCGACCGATGTTCGCCGAGGCGTTCCGCACCGCGCGGCCGGTCGTCGTCGCGCACCGCAAGAGCACCCTGATGGCCGACCCGGCCTGGGAGCCGCTGCACGAGGCGATGGGTGGGTCGGACTGGGACAGCCTGGTCGCCGTGCCGCTGACGGTGCGCAAGCGCGTGCTCGGCGTCCTCAACGCCTATTACGCGCCCGGAACGGTCCCGGACGCGGAGGCGGTCGAGTTCCTCGACGCCATGGCCGACCTCGCGGCCATGGCCGTCGACTCCGCGGACCTGCTGGCCCGCTCGCGGCGCGACGCGGTCGCCGCCGAGCGCGCCCGCCTCGCCCGCGACCTGCACGACTCCGCGGTGCAGCACGTCTTCTCGATGCGGATGCAGGCCGCGGCGCTGAGCGAGCAGGTCGGCACGGCCGCGATCGGCGACCCGCGGTCGGTCCGCGCCGTCGCCGACGAGCTCGCCGGGCTCGCCGAGCACGCGCTGGCCGACCTGCGCGGCCTGGTGCTGCAACTGCACCCGGCCGACCTCGTCGAGCTCGGGCTGGCCGGGGCCGTGCGGCGGCACGCTGAGTCGGTCGCGGCCGCGGCGGGCGTCGAGGTCGACACCGAGATCGACCCCGAGCTCGACGCCGCCGAGCCGGGGCTGCTGCCGACCGAGATGCAGGAGGACCTGTTCCGCATCGTCCAGGAGGCCCTGCACAACGTGGTCAAGCACGCCGCGGCGACGCGGGCGGTCGTGCGGGTGCGCGTCCTGGACGACGCCGACCGGGCCCACGTCGCCGTCGACATCGACGACGACGGGGTCGGGACGGGGGGCCGGGCGCCCCGCTCCGGCGCGCTCGGGCTGGTGTCCATGCGCGAACGCGCGCAGCGCTGGGGCGGCACGACGGCGACCGGCGACGCGGCCCCGGGATTCCGGGTCCGCGTCCGGGTGCCGGTCCCGACCGCGGTGCACGGCCTGGGCTGAGCCCTGGTCCACGACCCCGGGCTCAGGCGGGTTCCTCGACGCGGGCGTCGCCGGCGACCGGGGTCGCGCTCGCCTCCCGGGCCAGCAGCACGCACCCCACGGTGAGCAGGCAGCACGCCGCGATCACCACCGACACGACGACGCTGTCGCCCGGCTTCGCGCCGAGCACCGCGAACACCAGTGGCGCGAGCCCGGAGGCGATGCCGGCCAGGCCGAGGCCCAGCGACGCGCCGGTGTAGCGGACGCGGGTGGGGAACAGCTCGGCGTAGAGCGCGGCCATGGGCCCGAACATCGCGGTGTGGACGACGCCCTGCCCGACCACCACGGCCAGCAGCAGCAGCGCGAACGAGCCGGAGTCGACCAGCGGGAAGATCGCGAACGCCCACGCGGCCATCGCCACCGCGCCGGCCACGACCACCGGTCGCCGGCCGATCCGGTCCGACAGCGCGGCGAACACCAGCACCCCGACCGCCGCCACCACCGACGAGATCGTCAGCGCGTTCAGCACGGCGGGCCGGGTGAACCCGGCGGCCACGGCGTAGGTGATGAGGAAGACCGTCAGGGTGCCCTGCGCGACGAAGGCACCGACACCCATGCCGACCGAGATCAGCAGGGCGCGCGGGTGCGCGCGCAGCACCTCGACGAGCGGTATCCGGGCCTTCACCTGCTCCTGCCGGAAGACGGGGGTCTCCTCGACCTTGGCCCGCACGAACAGCCCCACCGCCAGCAGCACCGCGCTGAGCAGGAACGGGATCCGCCAGCCCCAGGCGATCAGCGCGTCGTTGCCGACGGCGGCGGCGACGATCGTCAGCGCGAGCGTGGAGAGCACGGTGCCGCTCGGGGCGCCGGAGAGGGTGAAGCTCGCCCAGAGGCCACGGCGCGAGGTGGCGTGCTCGGTGGAGATCAGCACCGAGCCGCCCCACTCCCCGCCCAGTGCGATCCCCTGCAGGACGCGCAGCACCACGAGCAGGATCGGCGCCCACACCCCGATCGTCGCGTAGCCGGGCAGCAGGCCGATCAGCACGCTGACCGTGCCCATCACCGTCATCGACACGACCAGCGTGCGCTTGCGGCCGATCCGGTCGCCGAAGTGGCCGAACAGCGCCGCGCCGACGGGCTTCGCGGCGTAGCCGGCCACGAGCGTGCCGAAGCTGGCGATCACGCCGGTGGCCGGGTCGACGCTCGGGAAGAACACGGTGTTGAACACGACCGCGGACGCGGTCGCGTAGAGCAGGAAGTCGTAGTACTCGATCACGCTGCCCAGGTAGCTCGATGTGACGGCGCGGCGCAGCTGGGTGGGTTGACGGTCGGCGGGTGCGGACATCGCGGTGGCCTCTCTGCCGTGCGTGCTCCGGGCGGTGCGAGGCAGAACCTATGTAGGCCGGGTCCGCCCCCGACAGGCTCGGATGACCGGCCGGCGCGGGCGGTGTGCACGACGCGCGACGAGACATGTGTCGCGTCCCGCCCGGCGGCGCCGCCGATCGGCGGGCGTCATCCGCGCGATCCACGGCCACCCGGCCGGCTCCTAGCGTTGCGGCGGAGGCCCGAGATCCACCACCGGAGGACCACCATGTCGACCACCCCCGGCCAGCCGCTCGTCATCGTCGCCGCGGTCAACGGCGGGATGCAGCTCAGCCGCGACGGCGCCTTCGTGCCCGTCAGCCCCGAGGAGATCGCCGAGGACGCGCGGCTGTGCCGCGAGGCGGGCGCCGCCGTCGTCCACGTCCACGCCCGCGACGAGAACGGCGCCAACACCGGTGACGTCGCCGTCTTCCGCGACATCATCAGCCGCATCCGCGAGCGGACCGACGTCCTCCTGCAGACCACGAACGGCATCGGGGTCCGGCGCGACCCGGCGACCGGGCAGGTCGTCTGGCCCACCGACGAGGAGCGCCTCGCGCTGATCGACATCGACCCCACCCCGGACCTCTACGGCGTGGCCGCGGGCTCGACCGACTTCTGGCACCCCGAGGGCGGCTACCCGACCGAGACCCCGTACGTGAACTCGCCGGAGTACCTCAAGCAGACCATCAAGGCGATCTACGACAAGCGCTCGACGCTGGAGTACGAGGTCGTCGACAACCACGTCATCGCCCGGCTGGCCCGTTACGCCGACGAGGGCCTGTTCGACCGCGACGCGTCCTACATCTGGCTCCTGCTCGGCGGCGGGATCGGCGACGTCGACGCCGACCCCGAGACGCTCGTGTACATGCGCAACCTCTCGCTCAGCCGCTTCCCCAACGCGGTGTGGGGCGTGCTGGGCGCCGGCCGCGACAACTTCCGGTGGGCCACGCTCGGCATCGCCATGGGCTGCGCCACCGCCCGCATCGGCTTCGAGGACGGCCTCTACCGCCCCGACGGCTCGATCGCCGGGCGCAACCACGAACTCGTCGCGGAGCTGGTCCGGATCGCGGCGATCTACGGCCGCCGCCCGGCCACCCCCGACGAGGCCCGCGACATCCTCGGCCTGAACCGCTGACACCGGCGGATCAACCGGCCGCGGAGCGCCCGAGTTCGAGGTCGAGTGCCCGTTCGGCCGCGGCCAGCAGGCCGCTGTAGCACCGCCGGTACACCGCGGCGCTCTGGGCGGCCGGCCAGTCGGCGGCCAGGTGCTGCGCGGGCAGGCCCGGGTCGCTGCGCAGGACCCGCAACCAGTCCGCGCCCAACAGCGTGATCTGCCCCAGGGGGTCACCCGGGGCGGGTCCGGCCCACCAGGCCCGGATGAACTCCTCGTGCTGTTCGCGGATCTCGTCGACCGGCCAGGCCCGCCGGATGAAGGCCGCCACCCGCACCGCCGACATGGGCGAGGCCGCGAACCACTCCGCCAGCTCGGCGACCTCGTCGAGCCCGGCGTCGGCGAGGACCGCGGCGACGTCGACGGTTCCCGGAGCGATCCACACCCCGTCGCGGAGCCCGCCGAAGCCCGCCCACGTCAGCGTCGCGCGGACCCGGTGGCGCAGGTCGCGCCGGCTCTCCGGCATGGAGTAGCACAGCAGCGTCCACTCGCCGTCCGGGTGCTCGAACGGCGCCGCGGCCGACACCCGCCGGCTGGCCTTGCGGACCAGCTCCTCGGTCCGGGGCGTGAGCCGGTAGTGGGCCGCCCGGCCGACCTGGGTGCGGTCCAGCAGGCCGCGGCGGGTCATCCGGGCCAGCGTCGCGCGGGCCGCGGCCTCGGCGATGCCCAGGCCGCCGAGCAGGCGGACGAAGACCGCGGACGGGATGGGCGGGACGTCGCGGTCCAGCACGACCCCGCCGAAGAAGCTGAACAGCAGGGCCTGGGGGCGGTGCCCGCCCGGGTGCCCGGCCGTCGCCGGACCCGGTCGCAGGCCCGGTTCCGCGGGCTCAGCCACGCCCCAGACCTCCAGCGCCCGCCGGGCCGCGCCGGGCTCCCCCGCTTCGGACCGATGCATGCGCTGAGCCTGCCACGCCGCTGAGGTTAGACACATTGTTGACGTACGTCAGGATTACTTCTAGCTTCTGTGTGACCCGAACCACGGTGCGCGGAGGCGATCCCCCCGCGTCGTCCGCCCGTTCACCGCAGAAGCCCGGACGGAAGGTGCCTGGTGCCCGATCCACTCCTGTCCGTCGAAGACCTCACCGTCGAGTACGGCGGCGCCGTGCGAGCGCTGCGGGGGGTCTCGCTGAGCGTCGAGGCCGGATCGGTGGTCGCCGTGCTGGGCAGCAACGGCGCCGGCAAGACCACGCTGCTGCGGGCAGTCTCGCAGTCGCTGGGAAGCGTCGGCGGGCGGGTCACGGCGGGGCGCGTGCGCTTCGACGGCCGGGACCTCGCCCGGCACGATGCCTCCGCGGCGGTGCGCGCGGGACTGGTGCAGGTGCCGGAGGGCCGGCGCATCTTCCGCGACCTCACCGTGGAGGAGAACCTGCGGGCCGGTGGCTACACGGTCCGCGATGCGCGCGCCCGGCGGGCGGCCACCGAGCGGGTCTTCCGGCTCTTCCCGATCCTCGCCGAGCGCCGCCACCAGCGCGGCGGCCTGCTGTCGGGCGGGCAGCAGCAGATGCTGGCGATGGGTCGGGCGCTGATGACCTCGCCCAAGCTGCTGCTGCTCGACGAGCCGTCGCTGGGCCTGGCCCCGCAGCTGGTCGAGCAGATCGGCGACATCATCGAGCAGATCCACGCCCAGGGCACCTCGGTGCTGCTCATCGAGCAGAACGCCGCGATGGGCCTGCGGGTGGCCGACCGGGCCTACGTGCTCGAGGTCGGGGTCGTCTCCACCCGGGGCAGCTCGGCCGAGCTGGCCGCCACCGACGAGATCCGCGACCGCTACCTGGGGGTCGCGGCCCCCGACACCGACCACGTCGTCCAGGACGCACCGCCGGCCGCGGCGGCGCACCTGCAGCGCTCGACGCCGGCCCGGGCCCAGGAGCTGCGCGTCGAGGACCTGACGGTGCGCTTCGGCGGCATCACCGCGCTCTCCGGGGTGTCGTTCACCGTCGGGGCCGGCACCGTCCACGCCCTCATCGGGCCCAACGGCGCGGGGAAGTCGACCTGCATCAACGTCCTCGGCGGCGCCTACCGCGCGACCAGCGGCACCGTGCACTACGGCGACGCGGCGGTGACCTCGCTACCGGCGCACCGCATCGCCGACCTCGGCGTCGCCCGCACCTTCCAGAACATCTCGCTCTCACTCGAGGCGAGCGTCGAGGACAACCTCCTCGTCGGGCGGCACCGGGTGATGCGCACCCGCACCTCCGCCCAGGCGCTGCGGCTCCCGCGGGCCCGCCGGGAGGAGCGCGCCGAACGCGCGGCGGTGCGCCGCATCGCCGACCTGCTCGGCATCGCCCCCCTCCTCGACCGGGCCGTGCACACGCTGTCCTACGGCGACCGCAAGCGGGTCGAGATGGGTCGGGCGCTGGCCTCCGAGCCCACCCTCCTGCTGCTGGACGAGCCGGTCGCCGGGATGACCCACGGCGAGTCGGCGGTCATGGCCGACGCCATCCG
The DNA here is from genome assembly GCF_018531445.1 of Pseudonocardia lacus. Taxonomy (GTDB): domain Bacteria; phylum Actinomycetota; class Actinomycetes; order Mycobacteriales; family Pseudonocardiaceae; genus Pseudonocardia; species Pseudonocardia lacus. The sequence continues at coordinate 13,829 of NZ_JAHDTH010000079.1, read as the reverse complement.
CGCCGTCCAGCGGGAACTGGGGCTGTCGGTCCTGCTCGTCGAGCACGACATGCCGTTCGTGATGGGGCTGGCCGAGCGGGTCACCGTGCTGGACTTCGGCAAGCGCATCGCCGAGGGCACCCCGCGCGAGGTCCAGCGCGACCCCGAGGTGCTGCGCGCCTACCTGGGGACGGCGGCGGCATGAGCTACTTCCTCACCCAGCTGGCCAACGGCCTGTCCTACGGGCTCATCCTCGGGCTGATCGCGGTCGGCTTCGTCATCGTCTTCACCTCGACCGGCGTGCTGAACTTCGCCCACGGATCGGTCCTGCTGACCGGCGCCTACCTGGTCGCCGTCCTGCACGACCCGATCGGCTTCTGGGCCGCGGTCGTCGTGGGCATCGCCGGTGCGGCGCTGCTGGGCGTGCTGATCAACGCGGTGCTGGTGCGCAACCTCGCCGAGGCCAACCCCGGCACCGCCGCCATCCTCATGCTGGGCGTCGACATCCTGCTGCTCACCGAGCTGACCCGACGCATCGGCAACCGGGTGCTGCCGATCGGCGCCCCGTGGGGAGCCGATGTCGTCACCCTGGGCGGGGTCACCCTGCCCACCAGCCGCGCCGTCGCCGCCGGCCTGGCCGTGCTCGTGTTCGGGCTGCTCTGGTTCCTCTTCGCGCGCACCGGCTTCGGGGTGGCGATGCGCGCCGCGGCCGCCGACGGCGACACCGCCTCCCTGATGGGCATCCGGCTGTCGCGCACCGGCGCCGCGGGGTGGGCGCTGGCCGGGGCGCTCGCCGCGATCGCCGGCATCTTCCTGGCCTCGTTCCCCGCCCCGGGCGTGGCCCCCGCGCTGGCCATCAGCGCGTTCGCCGCGATCCCGGCCTGGGTGCTCGGCGGGTTCGACTCCGTCGTCGGCGCGATCGTCGGCGGCCTGATCATCGGGGTGGTCACCGCACTGGCCGTCGGCTACGAGACCCAGCTGCACTTCCTCGGGCGCGGCCTCGGCGAGGTCGTCCCCTACGCCGTGATGATCCTCGTGCTGCTCGTGCGGCCCTCCGGGCTCTTCGGCCGCGAGGAGGCCGTCCGTGCCTGAGATCCGCCGTCGACTCCCCGTGGTGGCGGCCGCGCTGCTCGCCGCGGCCCTGCCGTTCCTGCTCGACGACTTCTGGCTGCAGACCGGCCTGTTCACCATGGCCGCGGTGGTCGGGGCGATCGGGCTGACCCTGCTGGTCGGGGTGGCCGGGCAGCTGTCGCTCGGCCACGCCTCCTTCGCCGCTCTGGGCGCCTACACCTACGCGTGGGCGGTCGGCGAGACCGACGGCCGCGCCGCCGGTATCGGCCTGCCCCCCGTGCTCGGCCTCGTGCTCGCCGGCGTGGTGGCCGCCGTGGCCGGGGCGCTGTTCAGCCCCATCTCGGGTCGCCTGCGCGGGATCTACCTGGGGCTGGCCACCATCGGCCTGGTCTTCCTCGCCCGCCACCTGATGGTCAACCTGCAGGGCGCGACCGGTGGCTTCGTCGGGCGCTCCGTGGAGCCGTTCTCGGTCCCGGGCTTCAGCTTCAGCAACAACGACCCGGACTACCTCGCCGTCGCCGGTGTGCAGTTCGAGGGCCTGCACCGGCTCTGGTACCTGTTCCTCGGCGTCGTCCTGCTCGCCGCGTGGCTGGGTCGCAACGTCAAGGCCAGCCGCACCGGCCGGGCGCTGGCCAACGTGCGCGACAGCGAGACCGCGGCCGCCTCGACGGGCATCCACGTGGCGCGCGCCAAGGCCACCGCCTTCGTCATCTCCTCGGCCTACGCGGGCGTCGCCGGCGCGCTCATGGCCCTGGCCTACGGCCGGATCGCACCGGACCTGTTCGGGCTGCAGCTGTCGATCGACTTCCTGGTGATGATCGTGCTGGGCGGGCTCGGCTCGATCGCCGGGGCCGCCGCGGGCGCCGCCTTCGTCGTCATCCTGCCGCTGGTGCTCACCCAGTACAGCTCCGACCTGCCGTTCCTCGCGTCGCCGGGCTCCGGGGGGTTGGACGCGGCCACCCTCGCCCGGCTGCTGTACGGCGCGGCCATCGTCGCCGTGCTGCTGTTCCTGCGCGGCGGCCTGGCCGGCGCGGCCGGCAGGCTCCGCCGCCGGCGCGCCCTGCCCGACCCGGACGACCCCCCACCCGCACCCCCGCCGCCGGCCGGAACCGGCGCGTCCCCGTCCGCACCGCACCCCGACGTCCCCACCAGGTCGAAGGAGACCTCGTCATGAAGCACCGGATCCGCGCCGCGCTGGCCCTCGCCGGCTGCGCCGCCGTCCTCGCCGCCTGTTCCACCGAGGACCCGAACGCCGGGCAGGGCGGCACCGCCCAGGGCGGCTCGGCCGGGGACGTGCGGACCGGCACCGGCGTCACCGCCGACACCATCACCGTCGGCATGCTCACCGACCTGTCGGGGCCGTTCGCCGCGGGCGCCGCGGTCCAGGTCGCCGAGACCCGGGCCTACTACGAGAAGGTCAACGCCGACGGCGGGATCTGCGACCGGGACGTCCAGGTCGACGTCCAGGACCACGGCTACGACCCGCAGAAGGCCGTGGCGCTCTACCGCAGCATGGCCTCGAACGTCGTCGCCCTGCAGCAGGTGCTGGGCGGGCCGACGTCGGCCGCCGTGCTGCCGCTGGCCCAGGCCGACGGGCTCTACCTGGGCGGGCACGGCTGGGCCGGCGTCGCCCTGCAGTACGAGAACGCCCAGATCCCCGGCACGACCTACGGCATCGAGAGCGCGAACGCGATCGACTACCTCGTCGACGAGCTGGGCGTGGCCCCCGGGGGCAAGGTCGGGGTCGTCTACTTCGTCGGCGACTACGGCAACGACTCGCTCGCCGGGGCGCAGTACGCGGCCCAGCAGCGCGGGCTGGAGGTCGTACCGCAGGAGATCACGCCGCGGGACACCGACCTGACCGCCCAGGCCTCCGCGCTCCAGCAGGCCGGCGTGTCCGCGGTGATCCTCGGCGCCGCACCCGCCCAGCTCGCCTCCCTCGCCGGCGTCATGTCCGCGCAGGGTCTGAACGTGCCGATCATCGGCAACACCCCCACCTTCGGCCCCTCGCTGCTGCAGACGCCGGCCGGACCGGCCCTGGAGCAGAACTTCTACACGGTCACCAGCATCGCGCCGTTCAGCCTCGACAAGCCCGGCGTTCAGGCGGCTCGGGAGCTCTACGCGACCGCGGCCCCCGACGGCGAGACCGGCTGGGAGGTGCCGCTGGCCTACGCCCAGGCCGAGTTGCTCACCAACGCGCTGCGCGGCGCCTGCGACGCAGGCGACCTGACCCCGGAGGGCGTCGTCACCGCCATGCGCGGGACCGCCGACCTGGACACCGAGGGCCTGTTCGCCACGCCGATGGACTTCACCGACCCGGCGAAGCCGCCGACCCGCACGGTCTACGTCTCCCGCGCCTCCGCGCAGGCCGACGGCGGGCTCGAGGTGCTGGGCACGGTCGAGGGTCCGAGCGCGCAGAGCTTCCCGGTCGGCTGAGCGGTGGGCGGTCCCCTGGAGCGCTGCGAGCTGCTCGCCCCGCCGGCACCGGAGCTCGTCGAGCGCGTCATCGGCGACGTGCTCGCCCGGGCCGCGCGGCTCGGCCCGACCGACCCGCTGCTGCGGACCGTGACCCAGCGGGAGGAGCGCGCCTGGACCGCCGCCGACCTGCTCGCGGACGCCGAGCGGGTGGCCGCCGGGCTGCTGGCCCGCCACGAGCCCGGCACCCGGATCGCCACCTGCCTGGCCAACGGCCCGGAGGCCGTGCTCCTGCAGCTCGGGGCGGCCCTGGCCGGCATGGTCCTGGTCCCGGTGAACCCGCGCTCCCGCGGGCCGGAACTGGAGCACGCGCTGCGACTCTCCGGCGCCGCCGCGGTCTACGCGGCCGAGGACGCCGCCGGCAACCCGGCGGCCGACCTGGCGGCCGAGGCGGCCGCCCGACTGCCGACGCTGCGGGAGGTCCACCGCTGCACCGGCGACTGGCGGGCGCTGCTGCACGACCGGCCCACCAGCCTCCCGACCGTGTCACCGGGGGGCCTCGCGCAGATCCAGTTCACCTCGGGCACGACCGGCCGGGCCAAGGGCGTGCAGACCACGCACGCCGGCATGGTGGCGACGTCGCACGCCTTCCGCGAGCGCATCGGGTTGCCCGAGGGCGGGGTGTGGATCAACCCCATGCCGCTGTTCCACACCGCCGGCAACGTCCTGGGGGTCATGGGTGCGCTGTGGCAGCGGTGCGAGCACGTGGTGGTGGCGTTCGAGCCCGGCCGCGTGCTGGCCCTCGTCAGCGAGCGGAGGGCCACCCTGCTCTCCGCCGCCCCGACCCTGCTCGACCTGCTCATGGCCCGACCGGAGATCGGTGACACCGACCTGAGCAGCCTGCGGGTCGTGTTCACCGGCGGCCAGACCGTGCTGCCCGGCTTCGTCGACCGGGTCGAGTCGACCTTCGGCGCGCCGCTGATCACCACCTTCGGCATGACCGAGACCTGCGGCTCGGCCCTGCTGTCCGCGCCGACCGACCCCGACCCGGTGCGCCGCACGACGGTCGGCCGGCCGCTGGCCGGCACCGACGTCCGCGTCGCCACCCCGGACGGCGTTCCCGCGGTGCCCGGCGAGACCGGGGAGCTCTGGGTGCGCGGGGACCGGCTGACCCGCGGCTACTACCAGGACCCCGCGGCGACCGCGGCGGCCATCGACCCGCAGGGCTGGCTGCACACCGGCGACCTCGCGGTCATGGACGCCACCGGCGCCTGCCGGATCGTCGGCCGGCTGAAGGACATGATCAAGACCGGCGGGGAGAACGTCTCGCCGGAGGAGGTCGAGGAGGCGGTCGCCGGCCACCCGTCGGTGGCGCGGGCCGCGGTCGTCGGCGCACCCGACACCCGCTGGGGCGAGCTGGTCGTCGCCTTCGTCGTCCCCGAACCCGGCGCCCGCATCGATCCCGTCGAGCTGGAGCGGCACTGCCGCGACCGGCTCTCCCCGTTCAAGGTGCCACGGGTCTGGCGCACGCTCGACGAGCTGCCGATGACCGCCTCCACCAAGATCCAGCGAGCCGAGCTGCGCCGGATGGCCGCCGCGGACCCGGACCTGCGCCCCACGGCGGCCCCGTGACGCCGACGCTCCTCGCCGGGCTGTGCGCCCACCGTTCCCGAGGAGAGGGCCGCGAGCCGGCCGTCAGTCGCCCGAGCGCCCGGCGTCCTGCCGGCCGTGTCCGGTCCACTCCGGACCGACCCGCTCCCACTCGCGCTCCCAGCCGCGGCCGTTGAGCACGGCGATGCCGTGCCGGACGCCGATCCACGCCGTGGTCAGCACGACCGCACCGGCCATCAGCACGAACACGCAGACCGCCACGGCGGCGATCCCGGCGGACGCCTCGTCGAAGGGCTCGTCGACCGGCTGACCGCTGCGGTCCAGCCAGACCGTGACCGGCTGCCCGGCGCGGGTCAGCGCGGGCGCCAGCGCCGCACCGGTGCGCGACGTGCCGTCGGGCTCCGTCCAGGTGACGTCGGTCAGCACCCGCGGCAGGCCCGCCCCGGGCAGCACGGCGACCTCCGGCGCGTCCCGCAGCACCGTCGCCGGCACCTCCACCCGCTCGGCGGTCTCCGCCCGGGCGCGGGCCGTCGCCGACGCCCCCACGCCGAGCGCGGCGGTCACCGCCAGGACCACCAGCAGCAGCCCGGCGATCATCAGCAGCCACGCCGCGGCGTCCTCGAGGCGGTCGGTGCCGCGCCGCGGCAGCCGGTCCGGCCTCCCCGTCGATCGGCGGTCCATCGCGCCCACCTCCTCGTCCGCTGCTCGTCCGCTACCGCGAGTGCGGATCCGGCCAGACCCCGATCGCGTCGCCGGCCGGGTCCGGCCAACTCGCCGCCTTCTCGATCCGGGCGCCCTCCGGCGCCACCACCACGGAGTCGCGCACGTCACCGATCCAGCGCACGCGCAGGCGGACCACGCCCTCGGGCGCGGGCAGCACCTCGCCGATGCGGCCCCACCGCCACAGGTGCTCGTTCAGCTCCCCGGGCACGACCAGCCAGTCGCCCGGTACAGCGCGGGCGGTGTCGACGGGATCCAGGTCGTTCACGCTCACCACCTCCTCGGTCGGCTGCCAGCGTGCCCGTGGCCGCGCCTGACCGACAGGGCGCTAGGACCCGCTCGATGCGGGACCGACGTCCCTGCTCGCCACCTCCCGCGAGGCATCGCGCCGGGGCCCGATGGAGAGCACCGCCTGCGGCACCGCGCCGATGCCCGAGCCGGACGCGATCATCGCGCGGTGCGACAGGTCCAGCCCCGCCCGGCCGGTGACGAGCGCACCCGGGTAGCCCAGGGCGGTCGCGGTGAGCAGGATGCGCTGCACGGCGCGCCCGGCGCGCAGCTGGCCGGCCGGCAGGTCGTACGGGCTGGCCACCAGCACCAGCATCGCCTCCGGGTCGAGGTCCGCGCCGCCGCGGGCGAGCAGGGTGCCGATCGCCGCGCGCTCGCCGGGGTCGACCGCGCTGCGCACCCAGGTGGCCTCGGCCTCGGCGGCCCGGCGCAGGTACGGCCGGATGCCGGGCAGCTCGACGAGCGGGCGCGGCCGCGCTCCGGCCAGGACGGCGTGCAAGGTGCGCTCGGTCGGAGTGGGCGGCGCCTCGGCTCCGTAGCGCAGCACCGCGAGCAGGCTCGGGCGACGATTCCGCGGCACCAGCGAGGTGACCGGGCGCACGGCGTGCACGGCGATCTCCAGGTGCACGGCGAACAGCCCGGCGCCCGCCGCGAGGCGGGTGTCGGGGGCCCACGGACCGCCCCCGCCCGCCGCGACCTCGCCGTGCAGCTCGACCCCGCCGCTGATCGGCTCGATCCACCACCGCTTGGCCCCGGGCACCGCAACGGCCCGGGCGACCGCGGCCCGCATGGCCGCGCTGTCGCCGACGAGGGCGCCGATGCCGCCACTCGCGTGCCGATTCACCTGCGAACTCACCTGCGGAGCGGTCATGGCGCCAGTCTCCGGCCGCCCACCCGCGCGGTCGACGGCCGGCGGGCCCGGTACCGGTCGCCGTTCGCACCGACATGGCGGTGGCCTCCGGCGACGTCCGACGGGACCTCCGACCCTGCCGCCGGCGCGGGCGCGCGGAAGACGCTCGACCGGATGACCGACGGGACCGTCCGGGAGACCCGCGCCGGCCTGGTCCTGCTCGTCGGCGACCGCGGGGGCGCCCGTCGCCCCGGCCGGTGCGGGTCTTTCGCCCGTACCGCGGTCGCCGGCGCGCGCGGCACCCTCGGCGGCGATCAGGAACGGTCAGCCGCCGCTGGGAGGGTCGCATGCAGGACTACCGAGGGGCATTCGCCCTCACCCACGCCCAGCTCCACGAGGTGCTCGCCACCGCGGGCATGGCGCCCTCGCTGCACAACGCGCAGCCGTGGCGCTTCCACGTCGAGCCGGGGGCGATCCTGCTCGTCGCCGACCGGGAGCGGAGCCTGCCCGGGATCGACCCCGACGACCGCGAGCTGCGCATCGCCTGCGGAGCCGCGCTGTTCACCTTGCGCCTGGCGCTGCACGGCCAGGGGATCCGACCCCTGGTTACGCTGCTGCCCGACCCGGCCCAGCCGGACGTCCTGGCCGCGGTCCGCCCCGGCGGCACCCGACCGATCACCCCCGAGCTGCGCAGGCTGCTCGACGCCGCGCCGCGCCGGCACACCAACCGCCACCCGTTCAGCGACACCCCCGTCAGCCTGCCCGAGCAGTACGCGCTGCGGCGGGCCGCCCAGGACGAGGGCGCCTGGCTGCACATCGTGCGCGAGCCCGGCGACCGCGCCCGGCTGCGCGACATGGCCGCGACAGCCCACCGCCGGCAGCTGACCGACGCGGCCGTGCGCGACGAGCTGGCGCGATGGACCGGGACGGGCCCGGACCGCACCGACGGCGTCCCCGCCTCCGCGGGCGGTCCCCTCCCCGAACCGACGACCGGCTGGATCCACCGGGACTTCACCGGCGGCTCGGCCGGCTCCCTGCCCGAGGACAAGCGCTTCGAGCGCGAACCGCTGATCGCCGTGCTCACCTCGCACCTCACCGGCCGCACCGGCGACCTGCAGGCCGGGCAGGCGCTGCAGCGGGTGCTGCTCACCGCGACCGCGGACGGGCTGGCCGCCTCGTTCCTGTCCCAGGTCGTCGAGGTACCCGAGACCCGGGAGCAGCTGCGCCACCTCCTGCGCGTCACGCGACCGCCCCAGGTGGTCCTGCGGATCGGGCGGGGGTACCCGGTGCCGGCGACCCCCCGCCGACCGGTCACCGACCTGCTCGACCCGCGGCCCACCGCGGAACCGGGCCACGCGGTGCGCTGAGGACGGGACCGACGTCCCCCGCCCGGCGGGCCTTGCGGTCCTCCCGCACGCCGCGCCCACGACGGACCCTCGCCACACCCGTCGGAACGGCCAGCGGGCCGACACCGCCGGGCGCGGTGGACGAGACGACAGCAGGGACGGCGACATGAGCGACACGATCCTCGTCGGAGCGGCGACCATCCGCGCGGCGCTCGAACTGGCGGTGCGCGCCCCGTCGGTGCACAACACCCAGCCGTGGCGCTGGCGCATCCGCCCCGGCGCGGTCGAGCTGCACGCCGACCGGTTCCGCCACCTGGCCGCCACCGACCCGGACCGCCGCGACCTGCAGCTCAGCTGCGGCGCCGCGCTGCACCACCTGCGGGCCGCGTTCGCCGGGACGGACGTGGCGTGCGATGTGGACCTGCTGCCCGACCCGGAGAACCGGTTCCACCTGGCCACCGTGCGCCCGGTCGCCGGGGCGCCCGAGCCGGCCCTGCGGCGGATGGCCCCCTGGATCACCCGCAGGCGCACCGACCGGCGCCGGATGAGCCGACGCCCGGCCCCGCCCGAACTGCTCGACGCGCTCGTCGCCCGGGCGGGGACCGAGGGCGCGCGGCTGGTCCCGGTCGTCGAGCCGGGCAAGCGCGCGGTGCTGCTGGCCGCGCTCGCCGAGGCCGCGACCCTGCAGCGGACCCACCCCGGCTACGCCGCGGAGCTGCAGCGCTGGACCCACCGCCCGACCGCCGCCCAGGACGGCGTCCCCGCCGCCAACGTCTCCGCCCCGCCGATCGGCACCTCCGCGGCCCTCGTGCAGCGCCAGTTCGGACCGGCCGGGCTGAGCCGGGCCCCCGCCCGGCCCGGCCACCACCCCGACGTCGACGACGGGGCCGTCTTCCTCGTACTGCTGACCGTCGGCGACTCGACGGTCGAGCGGGTGCGGGCCGGACAGGCGACCAGCGCGGTCCTGCTCACCGCCACCGGCATGGGACTGGCCACGACGCCGTTCAGCCAGGCCGTCGAGGTCCACGCGAGCCGGCTGCGGCTGCGCCGCGACGTGCTGGGCGTCGCGGACCAGCCGCAGCTGGTGATCCGGGTCGGGTGGCCGGCCGCCGGCGCCGCGCCACTGCCCGACGTGCCCCGCCGTCCGCTCTCGGCCGTCCTCGTGGAACCCGACACCCGGCGTCCCCGAGGGGCCTGACGGGGGTCGGAGGTCCCGCCCGACCCGGGCCCGCCGACCGGTCCGCAGCGCCCCCGACGGGTGCGAGTGTCGACACCACAGCCCCGAACGAGGATCGGAGCCCGAGCGGCTCGCGGTGAGCGGATGCGGACGAGGGAGCAGGCGATGTGCGAGTACTGCGGCTGCCAGGCCATCGACGCGATCGCCGAGCTCACCCGGGAACACGACGAGGTGGTCGCGCTGATCAGCCGGGTGCCCGCCGCGCACGCGGCGGGCGACGTCACCGCCATGGCCGCGGTGGCGAGGCGGATCGCGGCCGTGCTCGGGCCGCACACGGCGGTCGAGGAGGAGGGCCTGTTCCCGCCGCTGGCGGCCGGGTTCTCCGAGCACGTCGCCGAGCTGACCGCCCAGCACCGCCGCATCGAAGGTGTCCTCGGCGAGGCCCGCGACGGGGACCCGGCCGACCCGCAGTGGCCCGCGCGCCTGCTCGACGCGCTGCACCTGCTGCGGGAGCACATCCTCGCCGAGCAGGACGGCGCCTTCCCCGCCGCGCTGGCCACCCTGGACCCGACGGACTGGGAGGCGATCGAGGCCGTCCGCGCCCGGGTCGGCCCCGGGCCGCAGCCGTCGGCCCTCTGACGACGTCCGCTCCGAACGGCGCGACCACCCGGCCGGTGACCGGCTCGCCGTCCGGGCCGGTGCAGCGCGCGGTCACCAGGACCGGCGTGGTCGCGGTCTCCTCGTCCCGGGCGCGCACCGGCGCTACCTGCCCGTCGCCGGTATCCCCCGGCGACGCCGCACGTCGTCGGAGGTCAGCTCGCGGTCGGCCGGCCCGGGGTCTCCGGGCGCACGACCGCCACCGGGCAGTGGCTGCGGTGCAGCACGGCGTGGCTGACCGAGCCCAGCAGCATGCCGACGAGCGCGCCGCGGCCCCGCGACCCCACCACGACGAGTTGGGCGTCGGCGGAGAGGTCGACCAGCGCGCGGGCCGCGCCGTCGCGTCCGACGAGCCGGCGCACCCGCACGTCGGGGTACTTCTCGGCCCACCCGGCGAGCCGTTCGGCGAGGATCTCCTCCTCCGCGGCGGCGATCGGGTCCCACTCCACGAGCGGGGCGAGCCCGGGGGCGTACTCGGCGGCCACCCACGTGCGCAGGGCGATCAGGGGAGCCCCGCGCGCGGCCGCGGCCTCGTAGGCGAAGGCGATGGCGGCCTCGCTGGTGGGTGTGCCGTCCACGCCGACGACGACCGGTCGGTCCGCTCCGGTCTCCGGGTGCTCCCCCCGCACGACCACGACCGGGCAGGCCGCGCGCCCGGCCAGGCCGACGGCCACCGAGCCGACCAACAGCCCGGCCAGCCCCCCGAGCCCGCGGCTGCCGACCACCAGCAGCTGCGCCCGGTGTGCCTCCTCCGCCAGCACGCCGACGGGGAGGCCGAGGCGCAGCTCGTCCTCGACGCGCAGGTCGGGATCGGCGGCGCGGGCCGCGGCGACGGCGGCGGCCAGGCCGCGCCGCGCGACGGCGCGCTGCTCCTGGCGGAGCTGCTCGCCCACGGCGGGGATGCCCACGACGTGGTCGGGGTTGTCGACGAAGGCGGTGACGAGGCGCAGCGCCGTGCGGCGCCCGCCGGCCTCGCCGACTGCCCAGCGCACGGCGGTGAGGGCGCTGTCGGAGCCGTCCACGCCGACGACGACGGGGCCGGTGGCGGGCGCGAACCGAGCGGACATGGTCGTTCCTCCTCGCTGGGTCAGGACTCGGCAGGTGCACGACCCGGGGCGGCGTCCGGGCGGACGACGGCGACCGGGCAGTGGCTGCGGTGCAGGACGGCGTGGCCGACCGAGCCCAGCACGAGCCCGGCGAGGGTGCCGCGCCCGCGCGAGCCCATAACGACCAGCTGCGCCTCCTCGGACTTCTCGACGAGGACCCGGGCCGCGGAACCGTGCGCGACGACCTGGCGGACGTCGAGGTCGGGAAACTTCTCGGTCCACGGACGGAGCCTGTCGGCCAGCACCGCGCCCGCGTCCTCGGCCAGCGCCTCCCAGTCGACCAGGGCCGCGACCTGCGGGTCGAGCAGCAGGTCGCCGAAGGCGTGCACGGCGAGCAGCGGGACGCGGCGGGCCGCCGCGGCGGCGAAGGCGAACGCGACCGCGGACTCGTCGGTCGGCGTGCCGTCGACGCCGACGACGACCGGTTCCGGCGAGGAGGGGTCGCGGTCCTCCCCGCGCACGACGACCACGGGGCAGGAAGCGCCCGCCGCCAGTGCCACCGCGACGGAGCCGACCAGCAGCCCGCCCAGCCCACCGAGCCCACGGCTGCCCAGCACGAGCAGCTGCGCGTCGCGCGACTGCTCGGCCAGCACACCGGCGGCGGACCCGACCACCAGCTCCGCGCTGACCGGCAAGCCGTCCACCGTCCGCTCGGCGACCGTGGTCGCCCCCGCGAGCACGTGGGAACGGGTGCGCTCCAGCAGCTCCCGCCGGTAGCGCTCGGTCCTGCCGGTGCGGTGCTCGGGCGCCCAGCCGAACGCCGTGACCACCCGCAGACCGGTGTCCCGGCGCCGGGCCTCGACGGCGGCCCACCGGACCGCTTCCAGGGCGCTGTCCGAACCGTCCGCACCGACCACGACGGGTCGGCGACCGGTGGCGGCCTCCACGCTCATCGCCGTCTCCTCTCGATCTGACGCGTTCATGCTGGTCGTGCGGTGCTGCCGCGGGCAGTGGCGGGCGGCCGGGGATCGGCGGGCCGTTGGTCCCCCCTCGGCCGGGTCGCACGGCCGGCGGGTCGGCGCACTCCGCGCTGCTCACCACGACACCCCGCTGCCGCCCGTGCGCGCTGCTCGTCGTGCCACGGCTCTGCCCCGGCCGCAGGGCGAACGTCCGGACCGGTGCGGGTCCCCCGGCCCTGTCCCGACCCGTCCCGCGCCGGGACGCTCGGCCGCGTGAGCACTTCCGCGCAGCCCTCGACCGCCCTGCCCGCACTCCCCGCCGTCGTCGAGCTCAGTGGGCGCATCGCGCCCGACCTCGCCGACTACGTCCAGCGCCGGATCGCCGTCGTCCTCTCGCACACCGGTCGCGTCGCCCTACACGCGCACGTGCGGGTCGTCCGGCACGAGGACCCGGCCCGCGAGCGGCCCGTGGTCGCCCGCGCCTCGGTCCGGCTGGCCGGCCTGACCGTGCACGTCGGGGCCGAGGGCACGACGCCGCGCGAAGCCGCCGACCTCCTGCTGGACCGGCTCGACCAGCGCATCGCCCGGGCCTCGCGGACCCGGCGCGGCGACCGGCGCGCTCCGTCACCGCCCGCGCGAACCGCGGGCGACACCACCGGCAGCGCGACCACCACCCCGGACGACGGCACGGACGCCCCGCCGGTGGGGTGATCGTCAGCGTGCCGACCGGGCCGCGCCGCCCTCATCGTCGAGGTGCCCCGCCGCAGCCGGGCGGCCCGGTCCTTCGGACGATCCTCGTGGGACTTTCGACCCCAGCGGACGGGGGCGCCGTGCCGCAGTATTCGGTCGTGCAGCGATCCGGCGCCCAGCCCTGGGACGAGGCCCATGAGCTCGTCGAGCTCGACCGCGCCGAGTGCCTGCGCCTGGTGGGCACGGCCGCCGTCGGGCGGGTGATCTTCACCGAGGCCGCGCTGCCCACGGCCCAGCCGGTCAGCTTCCTGCTCGACGACGAGGAGGTCGTGTTCCAGACCTCCGGCGGCAGCAAGCTCGCGGTGGCCGGGCGCCACCACGTCGTCGCGTTCGAGGTCGACGACCTCGACCCCGTGGCCCGCACCGGGTGGAGCGTGGTCGGCGTCGGCGAGGCCTACGAGGTCGTCGACCCCCGCCGGCTCGCCGAGCTCGCCGACCGCATCCCGCCGCCCTGGGCCTCCGGCCGGACCGGGCACGTGATCAGCATCCCGCTGCAGCGGCTCACCGGTCGGCGCCTGGGCTGACCCGCTGCCGGCGGGGCCGTCGTCCCGGTCGGCCCCGGCCCGATGGCCCTGCCCCGCCGCGCCCCCGGCACCGACCCTCGACGGGCAGGACGCCGGCACGAGCAAGGAGCACGTCATGGAGATCCGGCAGCTCGCCGCCCCACCCGAGACCCTGGACGACGACCACCGGCTGGTCGGGAGCGTCACCACGACCGACCTGGTCCGCTCGCTCGTCGACGACGGCGGCGGCGCGGGGACGAAGCGGTGAGGGACATCCGCGGCCCGGTGGGGCAGACCACGGTCGAGGTCGTCGTCCGCGACGGGGAGCGCACGCACCCGGCCGTGCGCTGGGCCGCCCGCGAGGCGCGCCGGCGCGGCGTCGAACTGCGGATCGTGATCGTCGGTGCCGACGCGGCCGCGCCGCCGCCGCAGGCGTCCGCCGTCGCCCGGGCGCTCG
>NZ_JAHDTH010000078.1 GCF_018531445.1 Pseudonocardia lacus | reverse complement strand
GGCCCGCCGGCGGCCGACCCCGGCAGCGGCGGGCGCGGGCTGACCGGCATGCGCGAGCGGGTGCGGGCGGTGGGCGGCACGTTCGAGGCCGGGGCGGGCGCGGACGGCGGCTTCCGCGTGCGGGCCGCGATCCCGCTGGTGGAGCCGGCGTGACCGCGCCGCTGCGGGTGCTGATCTGCGAGGACCAGGCCCTGGTCCGGGCCGGCTACGTGACGATCTTCAACGCGCAGCCGGACATGACCGTGGTCGGCGAGGCCGAGAACGGCCACGAGGCCGTGCACGAGGCACTGCGGCTGCGCCCGGACGTCGTGGTGATGGACATCCAGATGCCGCTGCTCGACGGCATCGCAGCGACCCGCCGGCTCGCCGGACCCGGAGCGGAGCACCCGATGAAGGTGCTGGTGGTGACCACGTTCACCGTCGACGGCTACGTCTACGAGGCGCTGCGCGCCGGGGCCAGCGGCTTCCTGCTCAAGGACACCCCGCCGGCCGGGCTGGTCGCCGGGGTGCGCACGGTCGCGGCCGGTGAGTCGCTGCTGGCGCCGTCGGTCACCCGCGAGCTGATCGGCCGCTACGCCGAGCGGCTGCGCCCCGCGCCCGCCGCGGACGGGGGCGGGCCGCTGGCCGAGCTGACCCCGCGCGAGCGCGAGGTGCTGCGCCTGGTGGCCGACGGGCTGTCGAACGCCGAGATCGCCGCCGAGCTGGTGGTCGCCGCCGAGACCGTCAAGACCCACGTCTCGCGCATCCTGAACAAGCTCGACCTGCGTGACCGCGTGCAGGCCGTGGTGCTCGCCCACCGCACGGGGCTCGTCCCGCCCGCCCCGTAGAGATCGGGATCACCCGACCGGCCGCGGTGTCGATGCTCCCCGTAACGTCGTCACCGGAGGCGGGACCGGGTGGGGCCCGCCGCAGGTGCCAGAAAAGGATCGTTCCCCGTGACCGACTCGCGAACCCCGGACGCCGGGGCCAGCAGCCCCGGGACGGCCATGCTGCGACGGGGCACGGCCACCGCGCGGCGACGGCTGAGCAGCGCGGTGGGCGCGCTGCTCGCCCGGGCCGCCCCGGCGGCGCTGCGGATGCTGCCGGCCATCTCCGTCGTCCCGCTGCGGCGCGACGGCATGGACCCGATCCCGCGGCTGGGCAAGCTGCGCGAGCGCTCTCCGGTCAGCCGCATCCCGGTGCCGCTGCGCGCCGGGGCGTGGCTGGTGACCGGCTACGAGCAGGCCCGCGACGTGCTGGCCGCGCCGGCGACGACGTTCAGCACCGACTACCTCAACTTCGCCCGCGCGGTCGGCCTGCCCGCGAAGAACCACCCCGGCGGCCTCGGCTTCACCGACCCGCCCGACCACACCCGGCTGCGCCGCGTGCTCACCCCGGAGTTCACCGGCCGGCGCCTGCAGCGGCTGGTGCCGCGCATCGAGGCGGTGGTCGCCGAGCAGCTCGACGCGCTGGAGCAGCGCGACGGGGTCGTCGACCTCGTCTCCGCCTTCGCGTTCCCGGTGCCGTCGCTGGCGATCTGCGAGCTGCTGGGCATCCCCTACGAGGAGCGCGACGACTTCCAGCGGCTGAGCACCTCCCGGTTCGACCTGGCCGACGGCGCCCAGGCGGCCGTCGGCGCGGTCGAGGGCGGCGTCGACTACCTGCTGCGGATCATCCGCCAGCAGCGCGCCGAGCCCGGTGAGGGCCTGCTCGGGCGGCTGGTGCGCGACCACGGCGACGAGTTCACCGACCGCGAGCTGGCCGGGCTGGCCGACGGCCTGCTCACCGGCGGGCTGGAGACCACGGCCAGCACCATCGCGATGGGCGCGATCCTGCTGATGCAGGACCCGGAGCTGTTCGAGCGGGTGCGCACCGACCCCGCCGCCGTCGACCCGTTCGTCGAGGAGCTGCTGCGCTACCTGAGCGTGGTGCAGGTGGCGTTCCCCCGGGTCGCGCTGAAGCCGGTGAAGATCGGCGAACGGGAGGTCGGGCCGGGCGCGGTGGTGTTCTGCTCGCTCAGCGGGGCCAACCGCGACCCCGCGCTGTGCCCGGAGGCCGACCGGTTCGACGCGTCCCGGCCCACGACCCGCCACCTGGCCTTCGGCCACGGCATCCACCGCTGCGTCGGCGCCGAGCTGGGCAAGATCGAGCTGCGCGCGGCGCTGCCCGCGCTGGTGCGCCGGTTCCCGCAGATGCGGTTGGCCGCCGACCCGGCCGAGCTGCCGTTCCGGCGCAGCTCGATCGTGCACGGCATCGACCGCCTCCCCGTCCGGCTCGGGCCGCCCGCGGGCTGACCTGGTCGTCCGCCCGGGCCGGTTCCTGGGCTACCGTCGGTGCCCATGGGGCGAGTCGCGGACGGCGGGGACCGCCGTGACGCTCCGGACGACCTCTCCCTCGACCCCGGCCTCGCGGTGGCCGTCTGGGTCGCGCTCGCCGTGGGCGGGTCCCTGCTCGCCGGCGTGCTGGGCGGCGCGCTGACCGGCTCCGGGCTCGGCGTCCGCACCGGGGCCACCGTCGCCCGCTCCGGCGCCGACGCCGCCGCCGTGGCGTGCGTCGGGCTGGCGCTCATCGGCGTCCTGCTCCCGCTGGGCGCCGACCGCCTGCCCGGTTCCGCCCTGCGCGACCTGCTGCGCGTGCAGCGCCGCGCCGACCGCGTCCTGGTCGCCGCGGCGGGCGCCTGGCTGGTGCTGCTGGTCGTCGGCATCGTGCTGCGCACGGCCGACGCGCTGGGCCGGTCCCCGCTGCAGCTGTCCGGCGGCGAGGTGCTGGCCTGGACGACCCGCCTCGACGCCGGGCGCGGCATGCTGCTTGCCGCCGCCTGCGCGGCCGCCGTGCTGGGCGTCGCGGTGGCCCGCGTGCGCCGCCGCGACGCCGTCCAGGTGCGCGTCCCGGCCGTCGTCGCGGTGATCGGGACCCTGCTGCCCGCGCTCACCGGGCACTCCGGCGCCGATCCCGAGCACCAGTTGGCCGTCGTCGCCATCGCGCTGCACGTGGGCGCGGCCGCGATCTGGGTCGGCGGGCTGGCCGCGCTGCTGGTGCTGGTCGCCGGCCACCGCGCCCTGCTGGACAACACCCTGCCCCGCTTCTCCGGGCTGGCCGCCGGGTGCCTGCTCACGGTCGCGCTGTCCGGGCTGCTCAACACGTTCACCCGCCTCGACGGCCCGGCCTCGCTGGTGAGCACCGGCTACGGCCTGCTGGTCGCGGCCAAGGTCGTGCTGCTGGGCGCCGTCGCCGGGCTGGGCTGGCTCACCCGCCGCCGGCTGCTCGCCGGCCGCATGCCGGTGCTGCGCTGGGCGGGCGCCGAGATCGCGGTGATGGCCCTGACCATCGGCGTCGCCGCCGCCCTCAGCCAGACCCCGCCCCCCGACGGGTCGCACTCCGCGCACGGCTCCCCGACCGGCCACCAGCAGCACGACCAGGCGCTCCCCACCGGGGAGCTGAACCTGTGGGCCGTGCAGTCCGGGCCGCTGGGCACCGTCGTCGTCGACACCCAGTACCGGATCGTCTACCGCAGCGACCTCGACTCCCCCCGACCGCCGACCTCGGCCTGCCTCGACACCACCTGCACCGACGTCTGGGCCCCGCTGGTGGCCGACGGCCGGTCCGTCGTCGGGCGCGGCGTCGACCAGGCCCGCATCGGCACGCTCGACCGCCCCGACGGCACCCGCCAGGTCACCCTCGACGGCTGGCCGCTCTACCTGCGCGTCGGCGAACCCGCCGGGCTGGCCTCCACCGGCGCGAACGGCACCGACGGCGTCTGGTTCGCGGTCTCCCCCACCGGCGACAAGGCCGCCCCCGGCTGACCCGCGCCCGGCCCGTCGAGAACGAAGTTGTCGTGATCAACCGGGCCTGTTGATCACGACAAGTTCGTTCTCGACGGGGGGAGAGGGTCAGCGGGAGGCGAGTTCGGCGGCGATGGCGTCGCCGAGGTCGCGGGTCGTGCCGCGACCGCCGAGGTCGGGCGTCAACGGGGCCTTGTCGGGTCCCATGGCCAGCACCCGCTCGACGGCGGCCAGCACCTCCGCGCCCGCTTCCCGGTGCCCGAGGTGCTCCAGCATCATCGCCCCGCACCAGATCTGGCCGATCGGGTTGGCGATGCCCCGGCCGGCGATGTCCGGGGCCGAGCCGTGCACGGGCTCGAACAGGCTGGGCATCTCGCCGGTCGGGTTGATGTTGGCGCTGGGGGCGATGCCGATCGTGCCGGTGCAGGCGGGGCCGAGGTCGGAGAGGATGTCGCCGAACAGGTTGCTGGCCACGACCACGTCGAACCAGTCGGGGTGCAGCACGAAGTTCGCGGTGAGGATGTCGATGTGGAAGCGGTCCACGCGGACGTCCGGGTAGCGCCGCGCCGCCTCGTCCACGCGCTCGTCCCAGTACGGCATGGTGATCGAGATGCCGTTGCTCTTGGTCGCCGAGGTCAGGTGCTTCTTCTCCCGGCTCCGCGCGAGGTCGAAGGCGAACTGCAGGATGCGGTCGATGCCGGTGCGGGTCATCACCGTCTCCTGCACGACGAACTCGCGGTCGGTCCCGGTGAACATCTTGCCGCCGATCGCGGAGTACTCGCCCTCGGTGTTCTCCCGCACGACGTAGAAGTCGATGTCGCCGGGGCCGCGGTCGGCCAGCGGGCTGCGCACGCCGGGCATCAACCGGCACGGGCGCAGGTTGACGTACTGGTCGAAGTGGCGGCGGAACTGCAGCAGGCTCCCCCACAGCGACACGTGGTCGGGCACCACGGCCGGCCAGCCGACGGCCCCGAAGAAGATCGCGTCGTGCGGCGCGAGCAGGTCGAACCAGTCGTCGGGCAGCATCGCGCCGTGGCGCTGCCAGTAGTCGGCGCTGGCGAAGTCGAACGGGACGAACTCCAGGTCCAGCGAGTGCGCCCGGGCCGCGGCCTCGAGCACCTTGAGCCCTTCCGGGACGACCTCCGTGCCGATGCCGTCGCCGGGGATCACCGCGATCGAGTGCCGGGTCATGGGCCGAGCTAACCAGGCACGCCCTTCTGCGCCCACTCCCGCAGCTCGGCGGCGCGGATCTTGGTGCCGTTCGTCCCGGAGGTCGTCGGCATCGCGTCGATGATCTCGATGCGGCTGGGCACCTTGAACCGGGCCAGGGCCGAAGCGCACCACTCGCGCAGCTCCTGCGGGGTGGCTGTCGCATCGACACCGCCGTCGAGGACGACGAACCCGACCGCCTGCGGGGCGCCATCCGGTGACCGGGCGCCGACGACCTTCGCCGTCACGACGGCGGGGTGCGCGGCCAACCGCAGTTCGATCTCGGCCGGGGCGACCAGGAAGCCGCTGAGCCGCAGCACGTCACCCATCCGGCAGACGTACTCGATCGCCCCGTCGGGGTGGCGCACGGCCAGGTCGCCGGTGCGGAACCAGCCGTCGGCGGTGAACGCGGACGCGGCCGCCTCCGGGCTGCCCAGGTACTCGTCGACGACGGTCGGCCCGGCGAACAGCAGCTCGCCCTGCTCGCCGTCGGGCAGGGGTGCGCCGGTCTCCGGGTCGGCCACCCGCACCCGGATCGCGGCCGAGACCGGCGTGCCGCCCCCGGTCCACCGCCGGGGCGCGGGGACGTCGTCCGGCCAGGACGTGGCCAGCGCGAACACCTCCGACGAGCCGTAGACGCCGGTGGTGAGCGCGCCGAACTCCGCGGCGGCCCAGCGCGCGATCTCCTCGACCCGGCCCATGAAGTCGGCCAGCCCGACCCAGCGCAGGCTGGTCAGGTCCGCGGGCTCGATCGTCCAGGCGTCGACCAGCCGGGAGACCATGTCGTCGCCGCCGACCAGGTGCGTGGCCCGGTGCTCGGCCATCGCGGCCAGCACCACCGGCGGGTCGAACACCGGCTCCAGCAGGCACGTGCCGCCGCCGGCGATCGTGGCGAGCGCCGTGGAGAAGCCGAACACGCCCGACAGCGGCAGCACCAGCGTGACGACGTCGCCGGGGCCGATCCCGAGCCGTCGCGCGTCGGCGATGCCGTGCTCGACGACGGCCCGCTCGCGGTGGGCCGCCAGCTTGGGCAGCCCGGTGGACCCGGACGTGCTGAACGCGACGGCGAGGTCGCTCCCGTCGCGCCCGGCCGGCGGCGCGCAGGCTTCGCGGTCGACCAGCGCCGTCCCGCCGCCGACGTCGAACGGCGCCGGGTCGGGGTCGGCGCCGTCGGGCCCGGCCACCGGCACGACCAGCGGCGCGGCGCCGTCGACCTCGGCCACCGCGCGCCGCAGCCGGTCGACCAGGTCGAGGTCGTGGAAGCCGGCCGCGACCGCGAGCACCCGCGGCGCGGCCCGGCGCAGCACGTGCGCGACCTCCTCGACGTTGTAGCGCGTGTTGAGCCCCATGACGTGCGCGCCGAGCCCGCTCGCGGCGACCTGCCAGGCCAACGCGTCCGACCAGTTGGGCAGCCAGACGCCGACGCAGTCGCCCGGGCCGACCCCGGCCGCGGCCAGCAGCGCGCGCACCGCGTCGGCGTGGGCGCGCAGCTCGGTCCGGGTGACGGGCCGGAAGCCGGCGCCGACCCGGTCGAGCGCGACCGGCGCGCCGGCGTCGGCGGCGACGAGGTCGTCGAGCAGCCCGGTGAGGGTGCCGGTCACGGCAGGCCGGCCTTCGGCACGTCGACGCGCGTGGCCAGCAGCTGCGCCTCGCGGACGGGCCGCCGCTCGTGCTCGGCGAAGGACGGCGCGGCGCACATGAACAGGGTGCGGCCGTCGTCGCCGCCGAGCATGCAGGCGAACACGCCCTGCGGGGCGGTGCAGACCTCGGCGAGGATCTCGCCGCCCTCCCGCACGCGCACGACCCGCGAGTGCGAGGCGTCGGCGACCCAGATGGCGCCCTCGGCGTCGAGGCAGATGCCGTCGGGCACGACGTCGAACGCCCCGAGCACCTCCTCGACGCCACCGCCGGCCGGCGCGGTGCCGAACCCGGCCCACACGCGGCGGTTGGTGAGGGCGCCGTCGTCGGCGATGTCGAAGGCGGTCAGGCGGCCGCCGAAGCTCTCGGCCACGACCAGCACGCCGTCGGAGACGACCATGCCGTTGGGGAACATCAGGTCGTCGGCGACCACCCGCGGCGTCCCGTCCGGGGTGACGTGCACCAGCGTCGTGCTGCGCGGCGACTCCCCCGCCATCAGGTCGAACCCGAAGTTGCCGACGTAGGCGCCGCCGTCGGCGGTGACGGTCATGTCGTTGAGCATCGACGGGACCAGGCCGGACAGGTCGGCGTGCTCGACCAGCTCGCCGTCGGGCTCGCGGCGCAGCAGCCTGCGGTCGCGCATGGAGACGATCAGCATCCGCCCGTCGGGCAGGAAGCCCAGCCCGGAGGGCTGCTGCGGCACCCGCGCCACGACCTCGCGGCCCCCCTTCCCGTCGGTGACCAGGACGCTCTCGGTGTAGAAGTCCGAGAACCACAACCGGCCCTCGTGCCAGCGGGGGCACTCCGTGTAGGACAACCCGTCCAGGACAACCGACACGTCACCGTTGACCGCCATGCCCCGCACACTCCCACCGCCGCGCCGGCCTGCGCAGCCCCCGGGACGGCCGAAAGGTCAGGTGCCGGCCGTGCCGCGTTGCTGGAGTTGCCCCGCGCACACCGACCCGCTGCCGCGCAGGCCCTGGTTAGGATCGCCTAACCAGAAGGCCGACCGCACGGGAGTAGTCATCGCTCGCGCACGCAGTTCCACTTCCACCGCCGTCGACGGCGCCGGGCTGCGGGCGCGCATCCTGCGCCGGCAGCGGCCCCGGGTGATCGGCGCGGCCCTCTGCCTGGTGGGCCACCAGACCTGCGAGGCCACGGTCCCGCTGGCCATCGGGGTCGCCATCGACTTCTCGGTGGCCAGCGGCGAGCCCACCGCCCTGGTGCTCACCCTGGCCGGGCTGATCGCCCTGTTCGGCCTGCTGACCACCTGCTACCGCTGGTTCGCCCGCTTCGCCGGGGGCGCCGAGATCGCCGAGGCGCACCAGCTGCGCACCGAGCTCGCCCACCACGTGCTGGGCGGGCGCGTCGTGCGGCGCCGCCAGGGCGAGCTGCTGTCCATCGCCTCCTCCGACGCCGACCTGGCCGCCGGTGCCGTCGTCTGGGTATCCGGGCTGTGCGGCTCGACCGCCGCGCTGGCCGTGAGCTCGGCGATCCTGCTGAGCATCGACCTGCGGCTGGGCGCCGGGCTGATCGTCACCGCGGCCGTGGTGACGTTCGCGCTCAACGCGCTCTCGCCCTGGCTGGCGCGGCGGGTCGAGGCCCAGCAGGAGTCGCTGGCCGCCGCGTCGGCGCTGGCCACCGACCTGGTCACCGGCCTGCGCGTGCTGCACGGGCTGGGCGCGCAGCGCAACGCCGCCGCCCGCTACCAGCTGGTCAGCCGGGAGGCCGAGCAGGCCGGTGTGCGGGCGGGCGCGGCCAAGGCCGTCCAGCTGGGGGCCACGGTGCTGGGCAGCGGCATCGTGCTGGCCGTGTCGGCGGCCGCGGCCGGGCTGCTGGCGCTGGACGGCGCCATCGGCGTCGGCTCGTTCGTGGCCGCCGTCGGCGCCGCCCAGTTCATCGCCGAGCCGCTGGCCGGCATCGGCATGCACCTGCAGATCGGGGCCTCGGCCAGGGCGAGCGCCGGGCGGATCGAGGCCGTGCTGGCCGAGAAGGCCGACGAGCAGGCCGCACGCACCGACGGCGACGCGCCACTCACCCTCGACCTGCGCGCCGGCGAACTGGTCGGCGTCGTCGCCCGGCCGGCCGTGGTCGAACGAGCGGTCGCGGCGCTGCGCGGCGACCCCGGTGCGGACGGCGCCGTGCTGAGCGTCGACGGGCGCACCGGACCCGTGCACGTCGAACCGCACCGGCCCGACCTGTTCAGCGGCACCATCGCCGACAACCTGGCCCTCGGCCGCACCGGTGGGC
The DNA here is from genome assembly GCF_018531445.1 of Pseudonocardia lacus. Classification (GTDB taxonomy): domain Bacteria; phylum Actinomycetota; class Actinomycetes; order Mycobacteriales; family Pseudonocardiaceae; genus Pseudonocardia; species Pseudonocardia lacus. The sequence continues at coordinate 24,367 of NZ_JAHDTH010000078.1, read as the reverse complement.
CTCCCGACCCCCGGGCCGCGGTGGAAGCCGCGGGCGCCGCCGAGTTCGTCGACGCCCAACCGCACGGCCTCGACGAACCGGTGCGCGACCGCGGGCTGAGCCTGTCCGGCGGCCAGCGCCAGCGCCTGGCCCTGGCCCGCGCCCTGCACACCGACCCGCCGGTGCTGGTGCTCGTCGAGCCGACCACGGCGGTCGACTCGGTCACCGAGGAGATCGTCGCCGACGGCATCCGCCTGCTGCGGCACTCGGACGGCTCCACGCGGACCACGCTGGTGTTCACGACCAGCCCCGTGCTGCTCTCGCGGACCGACCGGGTCGTCGTGGTCGGCGACGACGGCACGCTCGTCAGCGGCGGGCACCACGACCTGCTCGGCCACGACGCCGGCTACCGCGCGGCGGTGCTCGGATGAGCGAGCTCGCGGGAGGGGCCGACCGGACGCGACTGCCGCTGGCGTCCGCCGGCGACGTCCGCCGCGCCATCGGCACGCACCTGCGCGAACGCCGCGGCCGCACCGTCGCCACGGTGCTGCTGGCCGCGCTGGCCGCGCTCGCGGGCCTGGTGGCGCCGTGGGCGCTCGGCCGGATCGTGGACACCGTGCTGACCGGTGGGCAGCCGGGCGAGGTCGTCTCGGCGGCCGTGCTGGTCGGCGGGGCCGCGCTGCTCGGCGCGCTGCTGACCACCGTCAGCGCCGGGATGGTCGTGCGCGTCGGGCAGTTCGTGCTGGCCCGGCTGCGCGAGCGCACCGTCTCCGCGGCGCTGGCCATGCCCGCGGGCGAGCTGGAGGAGAGCGGGCGCGGCGACCTGCTCAGCCGGGCGGGCGACGACGTCGCCGTGGTCGGCGACATCGTCACCCGGCTGCTGGCCCCGCTGGTGGGGGCCGTGCTGACCGTCGCGCTGACGATCGCCGGGCTGTTCGCCCTCGACCCGTGGCTGGCCGTGGCCGGGCTGACGGCCGTGCCGGTGTACGTGCTGTCGCTGCGGTCGTACCTGCCGAGGGCGGCCGAGCGCTACGCCGGGGAGCGGGCCGCGTTCGCCGACAGGGCCGAGGCGCTGGTGTCCACCTTGGACGGTCTGCGGACGGTCCGCGCGTACGGGGCGGAGGCCGCGCACACCGAGCGGATCGTGGCGTCGTCGGCGCGGGCGCGCGACATCTCCCGCGGCGTGCTCTGGTTCAGCAGCGCATGGGGCAAGTGGATGAACATCGCCGAGCTGGTCGGGCTGGGCATGATCGTCGCGGTCGGGTTCGCGGTCGTGTCGGCCGGCACGGCCACCGTCGGCGAGGTCACGGCGGCGGCGCTGTACTTCCACCGCATGTTCAACCCGATCGGCATGATCATGTTCAGCTTCGACCAGCTGCAGTCGGCCGCGGCCAGCCTCTCCCGGATCGTCGGCGTCGTGGCCGCGGCGCCGGCGCCGACCGAGGCCCCCGCCGAGCGCCCGGCCGGCGAGCTCGTCGGTCGCGGGGTCTCGCACAGCTACGCGACGACCGAGGTCCTGCACGACGTCGCGGTGGCGCTGGCCGCGGGCGAGCGGGTGGCGCTGGTCGGGCCGAGCGGGGCCGGCAAGTCGACGCTGGCCGTGCTGCTCGCCGGGCTGGCCGCGCCGAGCCGCGGCGAGATCACCGTCGGCGGCACGCCCGTCGAGCGCTTCCGCTCGGCGAGCCCGAAGCCGGTCGTGCTGGTCTCCCAGGAGGCCCACGTCTTCGCCGGCCCGCTGGCCGACGACCTGCGCATGGCCCGCCCCGACGCCACCGACGCCGAGGTCGAGAAGGCGCTGGCCACCGTCGGCGCCGACGGCTGGGTCGCCGCGCTGCCGCAGGGGATGCGCACCGTCGTCGGCGAGCTCGGCCACAGCCTCACCCCCGAGCAGGCCGCCCAGGTCGCGCTGGCCCGCGCGCTGCTGGCCGACCCGGTCGTCGTCGTCCTCGACGAGGCCACCGCCGAGTCGGGCAGCCGCAGCGCCACCCGGCTGGAGGACGCCGCCGACGCCGTCCTGGACGGGCGCACCGGGCTGGTCGTGGCCCACCGGCTGCGCCAGGCCAGCCACGCCGACCGGATCCTGGTGATGGACGGCGGCCGGATCGTCGAGGCCGGGTCGCACGACGAACTGCTGGCCGCCGGCGGCCACTACGCCGAGCTGTGGGCCGCCTGGCAGGCGTGAACCGCGCGGCCCGGGGCACGATGACGGGGTGGAATTCCGCTACCTCGGCCGGTCCGGCCTGCAGATCTCCGAGATCACCTACGGCAACTGGCTCACCCACGGCTCCCAGGTCGAGAACGACGTCGCGACGCGGTGCGTGCGCGCGGCCCTCGACAACGGCATCACCAGCTTCGACACGGCCGACGTCTACGCCAACGGCCGCGCGGAGGAGGTGCTCGGGGCCGCACTGAAGGGCGAGCGCCGGGAGTCGCTGGAGATCTTCACCAAGGTCTACTGGCCGGTGGGGCCCGACCCCAAGGGCAAGAACGACACCGGCCTGTCCCGCAAGCACATCATGGAGGGCGTCGACGCCAGCCTGCGCCGGCTCGGGACCGACTACGTCGACCTCTACCAGGCCCACCGCTTCGACCTGTTCACCCCGCTCGAGGAGACGATGCAGGCCTTCGCCGACGTCGTCCGCGCCGGCAAGGCCCTCTACATCGGGGTCAGCGAGTGGACCGCCGACCAGATCCGCCGCGGCCACGCCCTCGCCGCCGACCTGGGCATCAGCCTGGTCTCCAACCAGCCCCAGTACTCGGCGCTGTGGCGGATCATCGAGGACGAGGTCGTCCCCACCTGCGCGGAACTCGGCCTGGGCCAGATCGTCTTCTCCCCCGTCGCCCAGGGCGCGCTGACCGGGAAGTACCGCCCGGGCGAGCAACCCCCGCAGGGCTCCCGCGCCACCGACGACAAGGGCGGCGCGAACATGATCAGTCGGTGGATGAAGGACGACGTGCTCGGCGCGGTGCAGGAACTGCGCCCCGTGGCCGGCGACCTCGGCCTGACCATGGCGCAGCTGGCGGTGGCCTGGGTCCTGCAGAACCCGAACGTCTCCGCCGCGATCGTCGGGGCCTCCCGACCGGAGCAGGTGGCCGAGAACGCGAAGGCCGCCGGCGTGCGCATCCCCGCCGACGCGATGACCCGCATCGACGAGGCCCTCGGCGACGTCGTCACCCGCGACCCGGCGATGGTCGGCCGAGCCAACCCCCGCCGCCGCCCGGTCTGACTTCCCGCCCCCGCGTGTCAGGAAAGCCACCCTCAGGACATCTGACGTCCCGAAGGTGGCTTTCCTGACACCGGGCACGGGTTACATGGGCGCGCCGCTCGCAGAGGTGACCGCGTCCTCAGGGCCCCTGCCAATCGGAGGTCACGGCCCCCCGGCCCGGACGGGAGCGGTTCTCGTCCAACCGGACCGCACGAAACCCGCTCTCGTCCTGCCGAAGTGGCGCGACACCCGCTCACTCCCCCGCCCGCACAACCTCCGGGCTGGTCGTGTCCAACGGCACCGAAGGCGACCGCACCAACCCCAACTGCACGGTCTGCCGCCCCACCGTCGCATCGAGCAGCCAATCCGCAGCCACCCGGATCCGGTTCCCCGGCATCGACAGCAGGTGGTAGCCGCGGGTGACCGCGGCGGCCGGCAGCCCGGTCAGCGGCACGTGCAGCGGGTTCGCCGCGGCGTCCGTGCCGCCCAGCTCCACCACCCAGCCCAGGTCGTGGTGGCGGTAGCGGCGGACCTTCCCGTGGCCGAGGGACGCGGCGACGTTGTGCCCGGCCAGCTTGCCCTGGCGCTGGGCGTGCTGGGCGGTCATGGCCGTGTACTCGCCCGGGCGCGTGCGGTCGGGGACGGCGGCGGCGTCGCCGCAGGCCAGCACGTTGGGGCAGCCGGGGACGAACAGGTCGTCGTCGACGACGAGCCGGCCCTTCGCGGTCGGCGCGCCGATCGCCTCGACCAGCGGGTCGGGGCGCACGCCGACGCACCAGGCGATCGTGCGGGTGGGCACCTGTTCGCCGGTGGTCAGCCGCACCCAGCCGGGGCCGGCCTCGGCGACGGACTGCTCGGTGCGCACGTCGACGCCGCGGCGGCGCAGCACGGTGTCGGCTTCGCGGGAGAGCCGCTCGTCGAGTTCGGGCAGCACCCGCGGGGCCAGGTCGAGCAGCATCCACCGGGGCCGCAGGCCCTCCAGCCCGGCGATCCGGCGGGCGAGCGTGTCGGTGAACTGCACGCCCTGCGCGGCGACCTCGGTGCCGGTGTAGCCGGCGCCGACCACCACGAACGTGCTGCGCGCCCGCCGCTCCTCGCGGTCGTCGCTCGCCGCGGCCAGCTCCAACTGGCGCACGATGTGGTCACGGAGGTACAGCGCCTCCGGGATGCCGCGGAACCCGTGGGCGTGCTCGGCCACGCCGGGCACCGGCAGCAGCTTGTTGACGCTGCCGACGGCGATGACGAGCCGGTCGTAGGAGATCGCTCCGCGGCCGCCCTCCGGGTCGGTCCAGGACACCCGCTGCTCCTGGACGTCGACCGCGTCGACCTCGCCGAGGACCAGCCGGACGCCGGGCAGGGTGGCCGTCAGCGACACCGAGATGCGACGCGGGTCGACGACGCCGGTCGCCACCTCGGGCAGCAGCGGCAGGTAGAGGAAGTAGTCGGTCGGGTTGACCAGCACGACCTCGGCGGCCTCCCGCAGCCGCTTCCGCATGGCGCGCACCGCGTGGTAGCCCGCGAACCCCGCCCCGACCACGACGATCCGCGGACGCCCGTCGCCCTTCCACCCGTTCACCGGCACGACGGACCCCCCGTTGTTCGCCACGCCCCGTCTCTACCCGATCACGGGCCGGACGGCCAGGTCGCTCAGCTCGGCGCGGCGAGCAGCGGGGCGACGTCGAACTCCTGGCGCAGCACCCCGAAGCGCAGCATGAGGTCGGCGACGCGCTGGAGGTCGTCGGCGGTCAGCGAGGACGGCCAGGTCCCGAGGGTCAGCTCCGGGGCGATCTCCGGCTTGACGGTGGTGTAGCCGGTCAGCGTCTGCTCGACGATCGTCCGGTCGTCCATCTCGGACTGCGCCTTGCCCAGGGCGCGCTCGAACGCGGCGAGCGTGTTCGGGTTCTCGCGGGCGAACCGGGCGGTGGCGGTCACGCCGGCGATGGGCAGGTCCGCGGTGGCCCCGGTGGCCACGTCGAGGATGCTCGTCGCGTCGAGCTGGGCCTTCGCCAGCGTGATGAACGGCTCCAGCAGGATGGCCGCGTCGATCTGGTCGTTCTGCAGGGCCGGCATCATGTCCGGGAACGGCAGCTCGACGAACTCCACGTCCGCCGGGTCGACCCCGGCGTCCTGCAGCGCCGAGCGCGCCATGATCTCGGTGATGCTCCGGAAGGTGTTGGTGGCCACCCGCTTGCCCACCAGGTCCCGCGGGGTGCGCACGGCCGAACCCGGCATCGTCATCAGCTGGAACGACTTCTCGGCGGTCCGGTAGCCCGGCTGCAGGATGCGGAAGTCGGACACGCCCTGCTCCTGGGCCAGGATCACCGACGGCCAGCTGGTCCAGCTCAGGTCGAGCGACTCGCCGACCAGCTGCGGGAGCGCCACCGCGCCGCCCTGGATCGTCACCAGTTCCACGTCGAGGCCCTCGTCGCGGAAGTAGCCCGCGCGGTCGGCGCGCTGCACCGCCGCGAGGTCGACGATGGGCAGCACGCCCACCTGCAGCTCGGCCTTCTCCAGCACGGGGCCCGGCGCGGGCGCCTGCTGCGGCTCGGCCTCGGACCCGCTCAGCGCGCCGCACGCCGTCGCGAGCAGCAGGCCGGCGGCGGCGAGGGCGGTGCGCCACGGCCGCCCCGCCCGAGGGCTGGGTGCAGTCGACCTCGCCATCGTGGGCGTCCTCCTCGGGCGGCAACGACCTGCGGAAGTGCGAGCGCATCTTGGATCACCCGATCGTGTGACCGCAAGCACGTGCCTCACGCTGCGCGACGACCGCGGCGCGCGCTCACACGAGCGAGCCCAGGGCCACCACCGCCGCGGCCAGCAACGCGGCCACCACGACCGCCGAGACCAGGGCCGACAGCACGAGCAGCGCGAAGACCACCCGTCGGCCGCGGACCACGGACGGCGGCAGCACCTTGGTCACAACGCTCCCGCGCGCGGTCGCAGCAGCCAGCGCAGCGGCGCGGACGGCGGGTCGTTGCTCAGCTCCCTGCCCGTGCGGCCGCTGCGGCGGGGCCCGGCGCCGAACGCGTCGAAGGCACTGACCGCGAAGTAGCCGACCTCGGCGTACTGGTTGGCAAGCTGGCGCACGAGCCCCCCTTCACCCGCGGTGTCGGCGAGCCAGGCGGCCACCGCCGCCGACCGCTCCGAGCGACCCGTCGCGTCGCGCACCTCGTAGGGGTGCGGCACCGGACCGCGGTCGAGCAGGACATCGCATTTGGTGACGACGACGGCGACGCGGACGCCGATGCGGTCGCGGCGGCGCCCGACGTCGCGTTCGCGCAGACCGTCGGCGATTCGCGAGACGACGTCGTCGGGCGGCGACGTCGAGTGCTGGGGCAGCTCGATCTCCTCGGCGGTCATCCGGCTCAGCACCGAGGGCAGCGAGAACGGGTCGACGACCAGCAGCATCCCCGCGGTCGAGCCGAGGAAGCGCAGGCCGGACACCTTGTCGCTGGACTGGTAGTACTCGCCGGCCGCGTCGTAGAGGTAGACCAGCCGCCTGCGCGAGCCGACGCCGACGAAGAACGTCGCCGCGCGCAGCGGCGCGGTCGGCAGGGTCGATGGCACGGTCCTGAGGTCCTGGAGCTGCTCGGCGACGTTCACGAAAGAGTCCCTCGTGTGGTCGTCGCCGAACGCGAAGCCGTCGTCGTCGCGCAGGTCGGCGATCGCGGCGAGCATGTGCACCGTCTTGCCGGCCACCTTCCCGGCAACGACAGGGACGTGGTGCGTCGGCGCCGTGAGGCCCCCGATCGGCAGCACGCCCCGGCAATCCGGGTGGCTGCAGTGCGCGCGCAGTCGCGAGCGCCCCCGCAGCAGCAGGGTCGGCAGCTCGGCGCGGCAGCGACAGGTGCGGGCGAGGACGCCCAGCGAACCGGGCAGCAGCCGATGGTGCAGCTCCTGGCACTGGGGGCACTCGTAGACCGGAACGCCGACCCGGCGCTGGCAGCTTGGGCACTCCACAGTGATGCCCCGCACCCGCAGCGCCGCGAGCTCGACCAGGTGCAGCACTGCGCAGACCGCCCACGTGCCGCCCAGCAGCGCGCCGAGGAGCAGGGCGAAGACGAGCGCGGCGACGAGCAGGAACGTCCCGGCCACAGCCGCTCCGGCGACCAGCCCGACGAGGCCGCCGACCAGTCCCCCGGTGAAGATCACCTTCCCGACGACGCCGGGCCACGAGTTGAGCTCATCGGGCAGTCGCCAGGCGTCGAGCAGGTAGCCCAGGACCGACCTCGGTCCCTTCGCCCGCAGCGAGAGCGCCCGGCGCACCGCGGCCCGTCCGCCGGCGACCAGCATGTCCCCGCAGTCGCGCCACGCCGGTCCGAAGTAGTAGCTGAGGTAGCCGGGGTCGCGCCCCGGCGGCGGCGGGTCCGGCGGCGCCACCCGGAGGTGGCCCTGGTCGACGTCGCGCAGAACGACTGCGCCTGCACGGCGCATGGCGACGGGGACGAACCCGGCGGTGAACACGGCCACGGCGGACGCGGCGAGCGCGGCGAAGGCCGCGCTCAGCACGAGGATGACGGTGACCGCTACGGCGCCCGCCGCGACGATCGTGAGGCCCGCGACGATGTACCACCACACGGCGCTCAGCCGTCCCGGCCGAAGCGCAGCAGGCGCTCGCGCAGGCCGCTGCCCGACAGCTCCCGCGCCCGGTAGCTCTTCCACCACGCCGTCCAGCTCGCCGCCCTCCCCGGCCGCAGGTCCGGCGGGACGTTGCCGGCCTCGGAGAGCAGGTGCCCCACCTCGTCGAGTGTGCGGCGCCTGCGCCGCCCGAGCTGCGTCGCGCAGGTCCCCTCCAGGAGGTCCGCGGCACCCTGGTGGTTCGCGGACAGGTGGATGACGGCGGGCAGCACCGCGACGACGTCCTCGGCATCGGCCGCGTGGAGCGTCCTGGCCAGCTGCTGGTCGTAGTGGGCCAGGAACTCCGAGGCCCCTGACGCGTAGGCCGCCTCCAGCAGGTCCGCGTGGGTGAGCGCCTCCCGGCAGGAGAACAACCACTGCACCAGCACACGCACCAGCGGCCCGGAGAGCACCGGGTCGGCCCGGCAGGCGACCGCGTCGATGGCGCTCTGCCTGGTGCTGGGGTCGGACGGCGGCCGGGCGCGGAACAGCTCGGTGAGCCGGACGGCCTCGATCTGGTCCCGGGCGGGGCCGCGCAGGCCGTCTCCCAGCCCGGCGAGCGCAGTGGTCAGCCCGACCTGCGCCGGGCCGGTGGCCCGCTCCCGGGCATCCAGGACGAGCCGCTCGGCCAGCGAGGCCGGCACCGCGCTGCCGGCCAGAACCGCTGGGTCGAGCGCGGCGATCAGCCGGGTTCCCGCCTCCGCCGGTGGCGGCCCCGACCACACCAAGGCGGCGAGCCGGTCGAGCTCCGCGCTGTCGCGGGCCCCCGCCATGACGGCGACGGGATCGAGTTCGCCAGCGCGCACCAGCCTGACCGCCGTGACGAGGGCGCAGCGGGTGCCGGCGGGCGCGCTCGAGGCGAGCCACCGCGCCGCGTCGACGGACATGTCCTGCACCGCAGTCTCGATCAGGTCGTCGGCCAGCCGGCCCTCCAGCCGGGCGACGGTCGCGGCGGCGAGCCGGGCGGCGTCCGGCAGATCGCGCACGGCCGCAACGTCGCCGTGGGGGTCCAGCACGACGGGCAGCAGGACCCGGTCGACGACCTCGTCCAGCTCCGCGTCCGAAGCGTCAACCCCCAGGCGTCGCAGGGTCGCCAGGACCGCCGCGACGACCCGCGGTCGGGGGTTGTGGGTGACCGCCACGCCGATCCAGCCGCCCCCGTCGACGTCGACGCCATCGTCGTCCGGACCGGGCAGCCACAGGTCGGTCCCGTCCGCCCCCTCGGCAACACCGATCAGCACGGCGTTGAGGTACGCCGCCCTGAGCAGCGGCGAGTGCCCGCCGGTCCGGCCCAGCACGGCCGACCAGCGGGCGACGTCGTCGGCGGGGCGGGTGGCACCGGCGGCGAGGGCCGCGTCGACGGTGCTCCACAGGTTCGCGTCGACCCGCCCGGGCAGGCGATCGGCGACGAACTCCAGGCCTACCAGCACGTCGCCGCCCGGGTCGGCGTCGAGCAGGCGCGCGGCCGCGGCCAGCGCGTCGAGGTCGTCGGGGCCCGGGGCGGGGACGGCCTCTGCCGCGAGTGCCCGCAGCCCGCTCGCCCCGCCCGGCCCGGCCCCGAGCCGGGCCGCGGCGAGCGCGGCGAACGGCGAGACCTCCCTGGACTCCCCTTCCCCGAGGACCAGCACCGCCGTGTCGCGGGCCGGGGGCAGCGGCGCGTCCGGAGTCGTGCCCACCACCAGCAGTTCCGGGTCCGCGGGGGCGGCGCTGAAGGTCGTGAAGGACACCCGCCGGGCCAGGGCCTCTGGCAGTGGCGCGGTGACCGCGAGGATCGCCGACGCCACCCGGGCATCGGGACTGGGGCCGTCCGCGACCACCACTACCTTCGCGACCCGTCCGGCCAGCGCCTCCCGGACCAGGTGCAGCAGCCGGGCGAACGCGTCGGGCTCGCGGGCGAGCCACTCGGGTACGGCGCCACCGGTGGCGAGCGGGCCGCACGCCAGGGGTTCCGGCGCCGGCAGGTCCGTCGCGCCGGGGCGGTCGTCCCACGGCCCGCGGAACCACCACGCGGCGTCCCAGGCCGCGGCGGGCGGCTGTCCGGGCAGCTCGGCCGGGTCCTCGGCGAGCAGCACGTGCGCGAAGTAGTTGCCCTGCCGGCCCGTGTAGTCATCTCCCAGGTAGCTGCTGCGGAACAGTGCGACGACGTCCCCGAAGTCCTTGTAGCCCAGGGCCACCGGCAGCGCGGCGACCTCCTCCGCGTCCGGGATGGGGGACGCCGACCTCGGCGGGCGGTACGCCGCCACCGGCAGCACGAGGTCCTCGTGCCGGCGCGCCACACCGGGCGTGGCCGCGGCCACCTGGAAGCCCTGGATGCCGTCCCGGCCGTGCCGGCAGGAGGTGTAGTAGATCTGGCGGATCATCGCCGCCCCCGCCGACCCGGGATGATCCCGAAGCGCGTGAGCAACCACAGCATCGGGTCCTCGACCCGCAGCGGGTGGATGCCGTCCGGGGCCAACTCCTCGGCGTTGCGGGGTGGGACGCCCAGCGCGGACACGGCGAAGAAGCGGTGTTGCTCGAACGTCGTGCGCACGAGGTCGACCAGCCGCGGGCCGTCGGTCCACGAGTGCACCATGGCCCGCACTTCGTCGTGCACCTGCTCACCGTCGCCCTCGTCGTACGCGCCGCGGTGCGGGCCCGGCCGGGTGACCGCGGTCGCCGGCGGCAGGTGGTCGATCAGGACGTCGGTCTTGGCCACGACCAGCGCGAGCGGGGTCGTGATCCGCTCACCGGCGCCGCTGCCGCGCAGCACCTCGACCACCCCTTGCACCATCTCGACCTGGTCCTGGGCGACGGCCGGCACGACACCGGTGCCCACGGCCTCGCGCACACTGGGCACCTGCAGCGGGTCGAGGACGAAGACGATTCCGTCGGCGGCCGCCAGGTACCGCTCGAGGCGGCCCCGGCGGTCGGCGTCGAGGATGTCCTCGCCCGCCGTGTCGTAGAAGACCGCGACGCCCGTCCTCAGCCGTTCACGACCCGACAGCCTGCCGCGGCGGGGGAAGCGGAGCATGAACACCAGCGGCTCCAGCGCGTGCAGTGCGCGGATGGAGTCGGTCCGACGCAGGGTGCGCCCCCGCCGGTAGAGGAAGTCGCCAAATACCTCCCGGTACCGGGTGCGCGAGGCGTCGCCCACCAGCTCAACCGATGCGCCGTCGAACGCCTCCCCGACGCGGTTGCGCAGCTCGTTGACCAGCACCCCGACGAACGTGCTCTTGCCGGACTCCGAGGAGCCGACGACGGCGATGACGTGCGCGGGGTTGGTGGTGTAGTCGCGCTCCAGCCGCCTGCCGCAGCCGGGAGCCGAGCAGTACTGCGCCGATACCGGGGTCCGCCCGTGCGGGCACTGCGGAGCGGTCACGAAGGTGGTCGACTCCTCCCCGCACTCGTCGGAGCAGCGTTGGTGCAGCTCGGCCGGGCGCAGCGTCGTCCAGCAGTGCGGGCAGCGCAGCTGCGGGCGGCGAGCGCGGCGGGTCACCGTGACCACCACCTGCGGTCGACCCGCAGTTGGCCCGGGTCCTCGGGCAGCAGTTCGGGACCGGGCCGCGCGGGGAAGGCGCGCAGGTGCACCTGCCGGCCGCGGATCAGCCCGAAGACCGCGCTCATGCTCGTCGCGTCGGCGGCGGGCGGGGCGAGGGTGAGCACGACCGTTCCGTCCTCGGGCGTGAGCGGGGGCAGCGCGACCCGAGCCCGCACCTGCACCGGCGGCAGCGGCGCCGGCCCGCTGACCTCCAGCCGCCTGCGCCCCCGACCGGCGGGCAGGATCCGGTACCGGACGACGACCGGCGCCGCCACCGACGTCTGCACGACCGGACCGTGCACCTCCTCGCCGTCGTCGTACGCCGTGACGCAGACCCCGACCCAGACCCGCAGGCCCGGCTCGGTCGGCAGGTGGCAACCGGAGCGCTCGTACACGGCACGCGAGATGCGAGTGACCGAGGCCAGTGGGTCGGTCGGGCCGCTCAGGCGCTGCTCGGCCCGGCTCAGCACCCTGGCCTCGCCCGACCGGTGCGGCCACTCCCACGTCAGCCGCACCCGCGGCCCCTGCCGGACGGCCCGCAGCCCGGTCACCGCCGAGAGCCGCCGGTCGCGCTCCACCGCGCGCCCGACGGCGGCCAGGTCGCCGGCCACCGTGACGGGGACGACCCAGCTGCGCCGCCCGTCGGCGGGGAGCTCGACGCGCAGCCCGGCGGCGTCCTTCCCCAGCAAGGCGACCGGCTCACCGACGGGGGCGTCAGCCCGCAGCAGCGTGCCGGCGGGCGGGGGCGGGGAGTGCGTCGTGCGCAGCAGCACCGCCCCGCCTGCGGGAGCCGTCCAGGTGACGACGGCCGTCGACTCGTCGGGCTCCTCGACCACGGCCAGGTCGACCACCGGATCCGGAGGCGCCTGGGGCTGCGCGGCGACCACAGCGGCCGCCGCGTGCTCCCGATCGCCCTCGACGTCGTAAGCGGCCTCGACGGCGTAGAGGTAGTGCTCGCCCGACCGGGCCGACGCGTCGTGCGCCGTCGTGGAGGCCGCGGCCAGCTCGACCCACGTGCCGCCGTGCTCGCGGCGCAGGCGCACGCCGACCGCGCCGGCGGGCAGCCCCCAACGCAGCCGGACCTCGCCGTCGCCGGCATCGGCGGCGAGATCGGTGACGGCCGGCAGCACCACCACCGCCGCCGTGGCCGCCGGCCGGACCGAGGCGGTGCCCTCCCGCACCGTCGTCACCTCGTAGCGGACGCCGACCCCGCCGGGAGGGTCTGCGTCCACCACGCCTGTGGCGTCGGTCTCCTCGATCAGCTCCCGCCCGGCCCGTACGCCGTGGTCCACGCGCCGCACGACGCGGTAGGTCACCGCGCCCGCGCGCACGGGCGCGACCGCCCACCGCACGTCGACCCGGTCCCCCTCCACCCGCGCCGACGCCTCCGGCGGCGCGGGCGGGTGGCACCGCGCCAGCCCGGCCTCGGCGGCGGGCTCCTGGGTCGCCCGCAGGATCGCCAGGTACCGCTCGGCGGCCGCCTCCGCGTCGACGCGCTCCTCCGCCGCCGCCCGCTCCAGCTCGGCCTCGAGCTCGGCGAGCTCCTCCCGCTTGCGGCCCAGGACCTCGGCCCACTCCGGCACCAGGTCGGGCTGCGACTGCAGCACCCCGACCTGGGCTCGCAGGTCGCGGGCGGCGACCGCGAGGTCGTAGTCGGCGCGCCACGCCGATCGCGCAGCGTCCAGCGGCCGGGCGCGGCACAGCAGCGCGTACTCCAGCTCGGCCCGTTCCGGCAGACCGCACGCCCGGGCGCGCTCGGCGATGCGGGGTCGCGCCAGCTCCGCCGCGAGGGCGGTTGCGCTCTGCTCCGCCGCCCCGGTCAGCTCGTCGATCAGCTCCCGGCGCAGCGCGGCAGCGAGTGAGCCCCTGGCCACGAGCCGCTCAACGGCGGCGAGCACCGACTGCTCCGTGCGCAGGAGCTCACCGCGGGCGGTGCGGTCCAGCTCGGCCCGCTGTCGCGCGACGTCGGTGGGCGAGGCGTCCGCGGTGAGGCCGCGCGAGGCCAGGTAGGCGGCCAGGTCGTTCAGGTCGAGACGGCGCAGCTTCTGGCGCAGGTCTTGCCAGCGCGCGGGCTGGGCCGGTACGTCGAGCGCGACCGGGTCGCGGACCTCGATGCCCGCCGCGGCCAGCGCCTCCTCGACCTCGCGGCGGGTGAACCGCCTGCGGTTGCGCACGACCAAGGCATCGAGCTCGACGACGCGCAGCGCCGGCATGCCCCGCATCTCGGCCCGGACCTCCGCGGCGAACCGGTCGCGCCGCGCCACCACCTCGGCGCGGTGCTCCGCCCGCCGCGCCGTCTCGCGGACCCGGGGCTCCACCGCGGCGATGACGGTGCGCAGCGTGGCCGCCGCGTCCAGGTGCGCCCCCGAGAGCGAGCTGCGCTTGAGGTGGGCGTCCACCGCGCGCACGGCGGCGTCCACGACCGCGTCGTCCACGACGTCGAGGGGCAGCTGGAAGAACCGGAAGAGGTTCTCGCACACGTCCCAGCCCTCGGCGACCGGCCGGAACACCTCCTCGGCGAAGCGCCCGGTGTCCAGCTTCCACCCGACGGTCACGGTCAGTGCTTCGCCAGCGCCGGGAGCGGGCGGTCGCGCTCCTCAGGGGGCAGCTCACCGCGCAGGTGGTGCTCCAGGTCGAGGCGTTGCCCGGACGGGCCGGTAGCGACGATCCTGAGCACGCCGTCGGTGCCCAGCGTGTGGACCACCTCGAGGGGCTGGCCCGGCGGCTTGCCCGGCGGCAGCCCGGTCAGCTCGCCGGTGATGAGCTCGGTGTTGGCGTCGGGATCCTCGCTCAGCACGTTCGTCGCCGACTCGTAGACGACGATCTTGACCGCGGTCTGCCCGCGTTCGAGCGTGCGGAACTGCTCGCTGTGGCTGGCCGGCAGCTCCGACTGCGGCTTGATGATCCAAGCGACGTACCCGGTCTCGTCGTCGAGGGAGCGGTGGGCGCGGACGCCGTAGCCGCGCGAGGTGACGTCGACCAGCTGAAGCGGCCCGGACGAGCCGGGGCGGAGTGCCGGGGCGATCGGGCGGGAGGGGTCGTCGGGGGCGTAGTTCTCGGCGACCTTCGACGCGGCGAACAGCGCCGCCCCTTTGGCCACGATCTGGTCGGGGTCGACCAGGCGAGGCTCGGGCACGGTCGGGACTTTCCCGGTGAGCCGCGAAGTCAGCGCCCTGGCGATCATGGGAGCCCGAGACATGCCGCCGACCAGGACGATCTCATCGAGCGTGTCGACGCCCTTGGCTCGCGCGTCGGCCAGCACGAGGTCGACGTAGTGCAGCGTCTGCTCGACCAGGTCGACGGTGTGCTCCTCGAACGTCTCGCGGCTGATCTCGACGCGCACCCGCCGGTCGTGCGCGACGAAGCTCGCATCCTGCCGGGACCGCCGGGTGAGCGCCTTCTTCGTCTCCTCGACCACGATGTCCAGCTCGCCGAGGGCGGCCTCGTCCGTGCTCGGGTCGGCGGCGTCGGGGTGCTGCTCGCGGTAGGCGTCGAGCAGGAGGTCGCGCAGCGCGGCGTCCCACATCGCCCCGCCGAGGTCGCGGCTGCCGTTGGTGGCGATCGCGCGGATGCTGTCGGGGGAGGTCTCCATCACCGTGACGTCGAACGTGCCGCCGCCGAGGTCGTAGACCAGGACCCGTCGGCGCTCGCCCGCGCCCAGCACGCCGTACGCGATCGCGGCCGCGGTGGGCTCGTTGATCACGCTGATGACGTTGAGCCGGGCCAGCTCCCCCGCCTCGCGCGTCGCCTCCCGCTCCGCCGTCCCGAAGTAGGCCGGCACCGTGATCACCACATCGGCCAGCGGTGCCCCGCCCGAACCGTCGTGGCCCAGCGTCGTCAGCGCCTCGGTGACGACGTACTCGAGGATCGCCGCGGAGACCTGCTGCGGGTAGAACTGGCGCCCGTCCAGCTCGATGGAGAACCCGGGCTCGCCCATTCGCCGCTTGATGTGCTGGACGACCCGGTCGGGCCGGCGGCGCAGCTCGCTCTTCGCGTGGCGCCCGACGACCGCGTCGCCGCCCTCCTCGTAGTACACGACCGAGGGGCTGGTGGACTCGCTCTCGCTGTTGGGGACGACGACCGCGCGGCCGGTGTCGTCGAGGTGCGCGACACAGGAGTACGTCGTTCCGAGGTCGATTCCCAGGACGGGCCGCAGGATCACCGGCTGCTCCACACTGTCGGACGGGTCTGGCCGTGGTCTGGCTCGACGAAAATACCGGGTGCGTTACCCGGCGTCGGCAGGAAAAACCAACTGTCGCGAAAATTGGGGAGAGGCACTTCCCCTCGATCATCCCGTCGCCCATCATGGTTGGCCTCCGGCGGAGGGGTCCGCGATGTACCGCAGCAGCCACTCGATGAACATTGATCGCAGCCAGTTCATCAACAGCAAGATCACCAATGGCCACGACTTCTCGGGATCGACCACCGATTGCACGCAGCTGCTCCGGCTCCTCGCCGAGCACCGCGCCGAACTGGTCGAGCTCGCGGGTCCGCGCGGCGATCGGGTCGACAGCCGGATAGCCGAGATCGAGGAGGAGATCGCGGCCCCGGAACCGGACGGGCCCGCCGTGAAGTCAGCGTGGAAGTCGGTCCAGAAGGTCCTCTCGGGGGGTGTGACCGCGGCGGAGAGCGTCTCGAAGATCAACGACGCCATCCGGTCGCTGTTCGGGGCATGACCGCCGGACGGCGGATCGTCTGCCCGAACTGCGCACGGCAGAACGAGGCCGGCGCGGTGCGGTGCCAGGATTGCGATCGCGCGCTGCCCGGCGCCGAGCCTCCGAGGGGCCCCACCGCCACCGCGCACCCGGAGGTTCCCGTGCCGCGCACCGCCGCAGCTCCCGCGACACCGCGGCGTCCCCTGCCCCAGGGGGTGCCGGACGAGACGACCCGCCTGCTGTGTGCGGCCGCGCACCGCTACGAGTGGTTCGCCGAGGCCGTGATCAAGGAGTACCTCGTCGAGCAGGTCGGTTCGGTCCCCCCGTCACCCGGCCTCGACTCCACTGCCGTGCTGCGCGACGCCGTCGCGGCCAGGGCCCGCCACCGGGTGCGCAATACCGTCGTCCTCGCGCTGCTGATCGCGCTGGCCGTGCTCGATCCGCTCGTCGTCCTGCTGTGGACCGCCCTCGCCCTTGCCGGGCGCAAGCTTCTCGCGACCCGCCCGCGGCTCGTCAACGCGGCCGAACTGCTGGCCGTGATCGCAGTCCTGGCGTTGCTGGGCTCGGTCGTCTCGCTCAAGGCCTTGACCGGGATCGGGCTACCCATGGGCGACAGCACCTGGTGGCCGAGCCTCGCGATCGCGATCGCGCTGCTCGGCCTCCTGGTCGGCGAGACCTGGCTCGTGCGCACCTTCCTGCGCCGGCGCTTCCGCTCGGACAACTTCGTGGCCGACCACACGGCGGCCGCCTCGGCGGTCGAGCGCCGGCTGCGGGGCTTCGGACTGCGCCGTTACCGCGGCCAGCTGGAGCGCTTCGCCGCCGCCGACGAGCACAGCGAGGCCGCGGCCCGCTGCGCCGACGTCGTCGTGCACCGCGGCGAGACCCCGTTCGTCGGTGCCGGATACGTCCTGCCCACCCAGACCGTCCCGATCGCCCTGCGCCCCGCCGCCGGTCGCAAAGAACCCCCCGAAGAGATCGGCGTCCGCGAGCTCTACGACCGCATCCGCGCCGAGATCGTCCCGACGCGGACCGCCCGGCGCTCGGACGGGCGGATCGACGCGGTCGTGCACCGCGAGCAGCTCCTCGTCCCGGTCGACGACCTCATGCACGAGCGCGGGACGTGGCCCGGCGACCAGGTGCTCGGTGACCTCGACGAACCCCCGGTGCGCCACCTGCCGATCAAGGTCGTGCGCGATGTCGAGGCCGAGCAGATCGAGTGGGCCCGCTACTACTCGTGCCTGCGCCGCGAATCCTGGAAGCGCAACCTCGTCACGTCCAGCTACCTGCACCTGCACAAGCACAACCGGATGCTGCGGATCGAGGTGACGCACTGCGTGCTGCCCCCGGTGCGGGAATGGCTGACCGAGACCGACCGCGTGCTCCGCCTGGGCGACGGCCCGCTCATCTCCGGATCCGTCGAGCTGCTGCGGCTCCCGCTCACCGTCCCCGCGCGCGTGCGCTCCGTCGCGCGGAGCCTGCGACCCCGGAAACTGCGCACTCGCGGCATCGACGCCGACCGCTACGGAGCGGGCGGGAGCCTGCGCGAGGGCGTGTCGCACGGCAGCGAGGAAACGCACTTCTTCAAGATTCATGACGCCACCGGGCAGGTCCGGTCGATGCACAATGAGATCTTCGCCGTCATCATCGACCATCTCGAAGAGCGCGGCTACGACGTCTCCGAACTCGGCAACCGCGCCGCCACGATGATCGAGAACCACACCATGAACATCAACAACAGCACCTTCGTCAATTCCGACATCACCAACGGCGCGGTGAACCCGCAACCGGCGAAGCCCGCCCCGACTCCCGCGCCCACCCCGACTCCCGCACCGAGCGGGACGTAGTCAGCTCAACCCTCCGGGAGCCGGTGCACGACGAGCTCGGCGGGCACCGCCAGGAACCGCCCGAAGCGCCGCACCGCGTCGTCCAGCGCCGCCGATTCCGCCGGACCGATCGGCCCGAACAGCGTTACGTCCACAGTGGCCGATCGCCGGCCGAGCGTGCGCTTCCAGGTGCCCACCGTCAGCCCGTCGACGACGACGGCGCGCTCGAGCAGCTCCGCCCGTGCCGACGGGTGCGCGAGCACGACCCGCAGGTCCTGGTGGGCGACGATCGTCTCGTCGTACATCGGCACCAGCAGCGCGGTGGTGGCGTACTCCACCGCGGCCGCCGTCGACGGCTCGGCGTACCAGGTGGTGCCGTCGTGCTCCGCGCGCTCCAGGCCGTCGCCGATCCGGTCGAGCGCCGCGCGCGCGTCGGCGACGGTGAGGCTCGACCAGGTGGAGAAGTCCCGCAGCGTGGCCGGGCCGTGGCTGCGGAAGTAGCGCAGCGTGAGCTCGGCGACGGCCTCGTCGTGTGGGCGGTCGTCGCCCGGCGCGGTCGGGGCGCGGTGGTCGAGCAGGGCGTAGGTCTGCTGCTTGCCGCGTCGCGGCCCGCTGCACAGCACCTCCTCCAGCTCGGCGTGCATGAGCAGGTAGCCCAGCCGCAGGCCGTCGGCCTCGATGCCCTCCGCGGCCAGCCGACGGGCCAGCTCGGTCCTGGTCCGCGGGCCGTCCTCGGCGACCGCGGCGGCGAGGATCCGGTGGCCGCGCGCCAGCAGCGCCGCGTCGAGCTCGAACTTCCGGTACCAGTACCGGTTGAGCGCGTGCACGCGCGGGCGGGTCAGCCGCAGCAGCCAGCGCACGTCGGCGCGGGCGACCAGGTGCCAGGTGGGGCGGAGCAGGTGGGTCCGCAGCACGTCGCCGCGGTCGAGCACCTCCTCGATCTCGGCGTCGGTGCGCCCGCCGGTGCGCTGCGCCAGCGACCACTTGACCTCGGCGAACTCCTGGCCCTGCACCGCCCCCGACCAGGCCACGGCCTGCTCGGGCCCGGCGAAGGGCTCCCCGACCATGCGCTGCTGGCGCAGCCGCCGGCGCACGACGGCGAGCGGATCGAGGGTCACGCCCCGAGAGTGCCGCACGGGCCGCCGGGCACCATGTCCGGCATGGCACCGACCGATCCCACCTCCCTGGCCGACGTCCGGGCCCGCATCGACGCCGTCGACGCCGACCTGGTCCGCCTGCTGGCCGACCGGGAGTCCCTGGTGCGGGCGGCCGCCGCGTTCAAGGCCGACGCCGACGCGGTGCGCGCGCCGGACCGGGTGGAGCGGGTCGTCGCCGGCGTCCGCGAGCGCGCCACCGACGCGGGGCTGTCGCCGACCGTGGCCGAGGCCGTCTGGCGGGCGATGATCGCCGCGTTCATCGCCCTCGAACTCGACCAGCACGCCGCCACCGGCGGCCTCCCCGCCGCCGACGTCGAGCGGGTGCGCCGGTGGTGCGCCGCGCGCGTGCCGGAGCGTGTGCGCGACCAGGTCCGGGTGGAGTGCGACGTCGAGCCCCGGCACCTGACCGTGGTCGAGTGCCGGCCGAAGTGGGCCGCGGAAGCCGACGGCGAGTGGCTGCGGGCGCCGGTCGCCCGGTTCCGCTTCACGAAGAAGACCGGGCTCTGGACGCTCCACTGGCGCGACCGCAACCTCCGGTTCCACCGCTACGACGCGCTGCCGCCCACCGGCGACATCGGCGCGCTGCTCGCGGAACTGGAGGCGGACCCGACGGCCCTGTTCTGGGGCTGACCCCGCGAGGCGCGTCCTCCTCGCGGCAGAACCACGCGATCTCCGCCGGGCCGGGGTACCGGCCGATCTCGACCCTCTCCGCGCGCGTCCCCGACCACGGCCGGAAGTCCGGGTCGGCCCCGAGGTCGCCGGGCACCGTCCCGTGGTCGATCAGGATCCCGGCCAGCTCGCCGATGGCCTCGGCGACGTCAAGACGTCGATCGCCGGCAGCGGTCCGCGGACCGGGTCCGTGGCCGGTCCCGTCGGACCCGCTCGCTACCGTGGCCCGGACGGGGAGGTGCCGTGCCGCGACGACTGCCGACGGAGGTGTTCCGGTTCGCCGTCGGCGACCGCTCCGACCTCTACACCGCGATCCTGCAGGCCTTCGCGCACGCCAACGACCGGCTGGAGACCGCGCTCGGCGTCGACGACGTCCGGGCGGGCCTGCGCGACGTCGGCTGGTACTCCCCGCTCGACGACGACGAGCTGACCGCCGCGCTGCGCAGCCTCGGCGAGTGGCAGCTGCTGGAGATCACCCAGAACCACGCGGGCGGCTACCGCACGGCCGAGGAGTACGAGCGGCGCAACCTGCAGTACTCGCTGTCGCGGCGGGGTGAGGCCGCGTTCGCCGGCGTCCAGCAGGCGCTGCTGGTGCTGGCCTCCAGCGGTGCCCTGCAGACCGCGGTCCTGGACGCCATCGCCGACCGGCTGGCCGAGATCGCCGGGCTGCTGGCCGACCCCGCCGTCCCGGACCGCCGGGTCTACAGCGCGGTCGTCGAGCTGGAGACCCATCTCGACGCCCTGCGCACGGGCACCAAGCGGTTCAACGGCGAGCTGCAGCGCCTGGTGCGCAGCGAGGGCGCCGACACCGACACCTTCCACGAGGTGAAGGCGGCGACGGTCGGTTACCTGCAGGAGTTCCTGACCAACCTCGACCGCCGGACGTCCTCGATCGCCGACGGCGTCGACCGGGTGGAGGCGCTGGGCACCGACGGGCTGTGGGACCGGGCGCTGCGCGGCGCGGAGCTGCCCCCGACGGCCGGCGAGGCCGCCCGGGAGAGCTGGTTGCAGGCGCGGCGCGGGCACTGGGACGGGCTGCGGGCCTGGTTCCGCCCACGCGACGCGGCCCCGGCGCGCGTCGAGCACCTGCACACGGTGGCCCGCCGCGCCATCGTCGCGCTGCTGCAGGTCCTCGACCGCATCGTCGAGTCGCGCAAGCGGGCCAGCAGCGCGGTGGAGGACTTCCGCGAGCTGGCCCGCTGGTTCGCCGCGGCCCCCACCGAGGACGACCTGCACCTGCTGTGGGCGGCCGCGTTCGGGGCGGGGCCTGCGCGGCACGCGCACCTGGCCCATCCCGACCCGGAGCTGGTGGCGGCGAGCACGTCGTGGCACGACGCGCCGCCGGTCCCGGTGTCGGCGCTGCTGCGCTCGTCCGGTCGGGTCGAGCGGTTCACCCGCACCGGGCGGGTCCGCGACGTCGCGGCGCTCAAGGCGGAGCGCGCCGCCCGGGCCCGTGCCGAGCGGGCCGAGCTCGACTCGGCGTGGGACCTGCTGTCCACCGGCGGCCCGGTGCGGCTGTCCCGCTTCGCGCGCCTGGACCACTCGGTCTTCGAGCACCTGCTCGACCTGATCGGGCGGGCCCTGGCCGCCGCCCCCGACGCCGAGGGCGTGCGCCGCGGCGGCTCGGCCGACGGCCGCACCGAGATCCTGCTGCGCAACCCGCCCGACGCCGCCGTCGCGGTCGTCCGCACGCCGCGCGGGCAGTTCGAGGGCCCCGACTTCGTCGTCGACATCCGCACGGTCCGGCGCCGCCGCGCGCCCGAGGCGGTGACGGGGTGACGGAGCCGCACCGGCCGCTGCACAACCAGTTGGTCATCGCCGAGCGGGAGGACGTCGCGCGCGGCATCCGGGTGCTGCTGGCCGGCCCGATCCTCACCGCCACCGCCCGACCCGACGACTTCGACGTCGTCCGGCGCCGCCGCGAGCCGCTGACCCGCTGGTTCGACTACTTCTGCGGGTGGACGCTGGTGGTCGAGCCGCGGGCGGGCTACGCGCGGCTGGCCAAGGTGCGCGGGCCGGTGCCCGGGCGGCCCGCGCTGCGCCGCCGGGCCGGGTCGGCCCCGTTCGACCGGCGCCGCTACACGCTGCTGTGCGTCGCCGCCGCGGAGCTGCTGGCCACCCCGGTGACCACGATCGGCCTGCTGGCCCAGCGGGTCGCGCAGGCCTGCGCCGCCGACCCCGACCTGCCGTCGATGGACACCACGGCCCGCGCGGAGCGGATGGCGTTCGTCGACGCGCTGCGCCTGCTGGAGTCGTTCGGCGCGCTGGAGGTCCTCGACGGCGCGACCGAGAGCTACGTCGCCTCCGCGGAGGCGAAGGTGCTCTACCGCGTGGACGCGACCCTGGTCATGCGGCTCATCGCCGCGCCGAACGGCCCGTCCCGGCTGCCCGGCGGGCCGACCGAGCTGCCCGCGCGCCTGGACGCGCTGCTGCACGAGTCCCGGTACCGCTCGGCCGGGGTCGACGAGGAGCCCTCGGCGGTGCAGCGCACCCTCTGGCTGCGCCACGCCGTGTTCCGGCGCCTGCTCGACGACCCGGTCGTGCACCGCGACGAGCTGAGCCCGGCCGAGGTCGACTACCTCACCTCGCCGACGGGCCGGCGGCTGCTGCGGCGGGCGGCGGAGGAGGCGGGCATGGTCCTGGAGGAGCGGGCGGAGGGCTGGCTGCTGGTCGACCCGGACGCCATCGCCACCGACACCCGCTTCCCCGACGACACCAGCCACGCGAAGGTCGCTGCGCTGGCTCTGCTCAACCGGGTCAACACCGAGCCGGCGGGGGTGACCGAGGAGCAGCTGGCGGTGGAGACCGACCGGCTGCTGCGCCGCCACCCCCGGTGGGCCAGGACCTACCAGGGCGAGGACGGGCAGCTCCGGCTGCGCGACGCCGCGCTCGCCGTGCTGGAGCAGTTCGGGCTGGTCCGCCGCGACGGCGGGGTGGTGCTCGCCCGTCCCGCGGCCGCCCGGTACGCGCTCGACGGGATCAGCGAGAAGGACGGGATCAGCGAGAAGGAGGCCCGGTCGTGACGGTCACCGCCCTGCCGCACCGGGCGTCCGCGCACGAGTCGGCGGCCGCGCGGTGGACGCCGCAGCGGGCCGGCATCCTCAACGTCTGGCGCTACTACGACGAGGTCTTCCGGTTCCACTCCGGGCGCCTGCTGCTGCGCGGCCCGAACGGCAGCGGCAAGTCCAAGGCGCTGGAGCTGCTGCTGCCGTTCCTGTTCGACGCCAACCTGCGGGCCAACCGGCTCTCGACGTTCGGCACGTCCGAGCGGACGATGCACTGGAACCTGATGGGCGACGGGGCCCGTGGCGCGACCCGGGTCGGCTACGTGTGGCTGGAGTTCGCCGCCGGTCCGGCGGGCGGGGCCGAGCGGCGCTGGTTCACCTGCGGGGCGCGGCTGCAGGCGTCCGTGCACACCTCCTCGGCCACCGCCGACTACTTCACCCTCGACGGTCCCGTCCCGGAGGCGGGCTTCACCACCGCCACCGGCGAGCCGCTGAGCCGGGCCGCGCTCACCGACCTGCTCGGCGACGACGGCACCCTGCACGCCACCGCGGCCGAGTACCGCGCGACCGTGCGGGAGCGGCTGTTCCCCGACCTGTCCGAGCAGCGCTACGAGGCGCTGATCCTCGCGCTGCTGCAGCTGCGCACCCCGAAGCTCTCGCAGCGGCTCGACCCATCGCTGCTGTCCACGCTGCTGTCCCGGGCGCTGCCGCCGCTGGGCGCCACCGAGATCGGCGAGCTGGCCGAGGGCTTCGAGCGCCTCGACCGCCAGCGCGAGGAGCTGGCCCGGCTCGACGAGGAGGTCGCCGCGGCCGGCCGGTTGGGCGCGCGGCAGCAGACCTACGCCCGCCGGGTGCTGCGGGAGGCGGCGGCCGGGCTGGTCAGGGCCACGTCGGAGCTCACCTCGGTCACCCGCACGGTCCGCACCGGCCAGCAGCGCCTGGGCGAGGCGCGGGTGCGGTTCGACGAGCTGTCCGCGGCGCTGGAGGCCGCCCAGCAGCGCGTCGAGGGCATCGAGACGGACATCGAGGCGCTGCGCGGGCGGCGCGAGTACGAGACCGGCGCCGACCTGGTCGCCCGGCTCGACCGGCTGCGCGTCCAGGCCGAGAAGGCCGCGGCCCGGGCCGCCGGGAGCCGCCGCACCGCCACCGCGGCCGGCACGGCGGCGGAGGCCGAGTCGTCCCGCGCGGACGCCGCCGTCGGCGAGGCCGATCGGCTGGCCGCCCGCGTGTCCGGGCTGGCGGCGGAGTCCGCGGTCGTCGCGTCCCGGGCCGCGCTCACCACCGCCCACGACGAGATGGCCACGCTCGCCCGTACCGACCGCACCCGGGCGCTCAACGTGCTCGACGGCGCCGTCGGCACCCGGCTGGGGCAGATCGCCGGCGTCCGGGAGGCGCTGCGGCGCCACCAGAGCGCCGTCGAGCGGCGCACGCTCGTCGAGAAGCAGCTGGAGGAGGCGCGGGCCGAGCTGGCCGAGGCGACCGAACGCCATGCCGCGCGCCAGAGCGAGCTCGACGCCGAGCGCGACCGGCGCGCCGATCGGCTGCGGACGTGGGCGGGCGGTCGCCGCGAGCTGCCGATCGACCCGGACACCGCGGCCGCGCTCGTCGACGACGAGACGGCGCTGGTCGAAGCGGTGGAGCGGGCCGCGGCCCCGGTCCGCGACGCGCTGGCGGCGCAGCGGGCCGGGGCCGACCGCCGGCTCGTCGACTGCGAGGCGCAGCGCTCCGCGCTGGCCGCCGAG
>NZ_JAHDTH010000077.1 GCF_018531445.1 Pseudonocardia lacus | reverse complement strand
CGCCCGCCTGCGCGACCGGCTCGACGGCGAGCTGGGCGTCGAACCCGGGCCCGAGCTGCGCGCGGTGCACCTGCGCGTGCTGCGCCAGGAGCTGCCCGGCCCGGTCGCCCGGAAGGTGGCGCCGGTCCGGGTGCCGGTCAGCTCGTTCGTCGGTCGCGACGCCGACCTGGCCGCCGTCCTCGGGCGGCTGGAGCGCTGCCGCGTCGTCACCCTGTGCGGGCCGGGCGGGGTCGGGAAGACGCGGCTGGCCGCGCACGTCGCCGCCGCGGTCGCCGGGCGCTACGCCGACGGCGCGCTGCTGGTCGAGTTCGGCAGCGGCGGGCCGGGCGACGTCGGCGCCGCGCTGGCCGCGGCGCTCGGGCTGTCGGACCTGCGCGCCGGGTCGCTGGCCGACCTGGTCGTGGACGGGCTCGCGGTGCGCCACCAGCTGCTGGTGCTGGACAACTGCGAGCACGTGGCCGACGAGGTCGCCGCCGTGGTGGAGGCGGTGGCGGCCGGCACGCTGCACGTCGACGTGCTGGCGACCAGCCGCGAGCCGCTGCGCGTCGACGGCGAGCAGGTGCACGCGGTGGCGCCGCTGGACCCGGCCGCCGCGGCCCGGCTGCTGGCCGACCGGATGCACGCGGGCGACGCGGACGCGCCGGGGCAGGCGGCGCTGGTCGAGCGGGTGTGCCGGCACGTCGACGGGCTGCCGCTGGCCGTCGAGCTGGCCGCCGGCCGGGCCGTGCACCTGGGGCTGGCCGGCCTGCTGGAGGCGCTGGAGCAGCCGAACGCCCTCGACGTGCTGCGCGGCGGGCGGCGCACGGCCGCGCCCCGGCACCGCTCGCTGCGCGACGTGGTCGACTGGTCCTACGGCCTGCTCGACGACGGCCAGCGCGCCCTGTTCGACCGGATCTCGGTGTTCGCCGGGCCGGTCGAGGGCGCCGCCGTGCGGGCGGTCTGCGGGCGGGACGACGGGCTCGTCGACCTCGTGGAGCGCTCGCTGGTGGTGCGCCGCCCGGGGGAGCCGGCCCGGTTCGGGATGCTGGAGACGCTGCGCGCGTACGGTCGCACCCACCTGGCCACCGACCCGGACACGCCCCGGCTGCGGGCCCGGCACGCGGAATGGGCGGTCGGGCTGGCCGACGAGCTGCGGGCCGCGCGGCGCGGTCCCGGTGAGGCCGCCGCGGTGCGCCGGTTCGACGCCCACCTCGCCGACCTGAACCGCGCGCACGACTGGCTGTGCGCGAACGGCCCGCGCCCGCGGCTGCTGCGGCTCACGCTGCTGTTCGCCGAGCTGGCCTACCTGCGCGGGCGCGTCGACCTCGCGCGGGTGCTCGACCGCACCCTCGAGGTGGTCGGGCCCGCGGCCGACCCGCTGGTCGCCCGGTTGCTCGGGCTCTCCGCGTCGGTGCGGTGGATGCACGGCGAGCTGGACGCGGCCTCCGAGCAGGCGCACCGCGCCCTGGAGCTGGCCGCCCGCACGGACGACCCCACCTCGGCCCGTGACGCGCACGAGTCGTTGGCCAACGTGGCCAGCTTCCGCGGCGACCTGGGTGCCGCAGTCCAGCACCTCCGCGCCGCGCTCCCGCTCTACGAGCAGGCCGGGGACGTGGAGGGCCAGGTGCTCGCGCTGACCGACCTGACGATCATCTGCGCCTACGCCGGCGAGCGCGCGGCGTCCGAAGCGCACGAGCGGGCGCTGGCCGTCGTCGCGGACCGGCTCGGCTCGCCCACCGCGCGCGCCTGGACCAGCTACGCGCGGGGCGAGCGGCGCGCCGAGGCGGGGGAGCCGGGGGCGGCCGCGCACCTGACGGCCGCGGTGCGCGCCGCGGAGGAGGTCGGATCGGGCTTCATCGCCGGCATCGCCCGGCACACCCTGCTGACCTCGGCCGCCCGGGAGAGCGCCGACCCGGCCGCGGCGCTGGCCGCGTTCGGCCCGCTGATCGACCACTGGCACGGGTTCGGGGCGTGGAGCCAGCTGTGGATCGCCATCCGGGCGCTGGTGGAGGCGCTGTCCCGGGTCGAGCGGCACGCCGATGCGGCCCTGTTGCTGGGCGCGCTGCGGGCGAGCCGGCGGGCGTCGCCGGTCTTCGGCCCCGACGCCGCCCGGCTGGACGCCGTCGAACGCGCGGCCCGCACGGCCCTCGGCGCCGACTTCGCCGCTGTCGTCGACTACGGCGCCACCCTCGGCGACACCACCGCGGTGGCCGCCGCCCGCCGCGCCGCCGCCGCTCCCGGTTCAGGAAAGCCACCATCGGGACGTGTGGCGTCCGGAACGTGGCTTTCCTGACACCCGGCGTGGGACGGCGGCGGGGCGTGGACGCCGCGGGCGCGGGTACGTCCCGCCCACGGCGCCGACACCCGGCGCCGGCGAGGAGGCACACGCACGATGAGCGAACGCAACACGGTCGTCCGCAGCCTGAACGACCTCGGGCTGGCCGCCTGGTTCGGCGGCACCCTGGCCGGCGCGGTCGGCATCAACGGTGCCGCGGCCGACGTCCAGGACCGCCGCCAGCGGCTGCGGGTGGCCAACGCCGGGTGGGCGCGCTGGACCCCGGTGAACCTGGCCGCGATCGGCGCGCACCTGGTGGGCAGCACCGGGCTGCTGCTGGGCAACAAGGGCCGCACCGTGGCCCAGAAGGGGGTCGGGTCGGCCTCGGTGGCCAAGACCGCGCTGACCGGGGCCGCGCTGGCGGCCACGGCCTACGCCCGGGTGCTGGGCAGGAAGCTGGAGGGCGCGGAGCCGGCGCCGGTCGACGGCGGCACCAGTCCGGCCGCCGACACCCCTGAGGCGGTGGCCGCCGCGCAGCGGCAGCTGAACGTGGTCCAGTGGGTGATCCCGGCGCTGACCGCGGCCCTGGTCGTGGTCAACGCGGTGCACGGCGAGCTGCAGCGGCCGAACCAGGCGCTCGGCGGCATCCTGGCCAAGCCGGCGCGGCTGCTCGGGTTGGGCGACTGAGCCGGCTCACCGACCGAGCGGGCTCGACGGGGCGGGCGACCGGCGGCGGGCCCGCCGGTCGCCCGCCGCCCACTCCCGGCCCAGCAGGACGAAGAGCGCGATCTCGACGGGCGCGCCGAGGTAGTACATGAGCTGGCCGCCGGCGAGCGCGTCGGCGTCCGTGACGCCCGTCGGCGGGACCGCGACCAGCGCCTTGGCCAGCACGTTGTGCGCGGCGACGGCGAGCACGAGCACGGCGGCGCGGACGCCGAGGTGCGCCCGGTGCGGCTGGGGGTCGGGGCCCACGAGGGCCGCGGTGAACAGGTACCCGGCGAGCAGGACGTGCGCCGGCACGACGAGCCCGAGCAGCGGGTCGTGCGCGGCCGCGGCGTGCAGGTCGGTCCGGTAGAGCAGCCACAGCCCGCCGACCGACAGCAGCGCGGCCACGACGGGCGAGGTCAGCACGGCGACCGGTGTCGAGCGCAGGACGCGGCTCAGCCGGCGGGCGCGGCGCACCGGCAGCGCCCGCAGTGCCAGCGTCACCGGAGCGGCCAGGACCAGCAGCATCGGGCCCAGCATCCCGAGCAGCACGTGGCCGACCATGTGCGCGGCGAAGGGGGCCGGCCCGGTCAGCAGCCCGGCGGCCGCCGTGGCCAGCCCGGCCAGCCACAGCGCGGTCCGGGCGAGCGGCCACGGTCGCCCGCCGCGGCCCAGACGGATCACCGCGACCAGGTAGACGGCGCCGGCCGCGGCCAGCACGACCAGCAGCGGCGCGCCGGCCCAGCCGGGTTCGTGGGCGTGCTCGTGCCCGGTCACGCCCGAGCGGAGCGCCGCACGAGGACCAGCCCGGCCACCAGGAGCGCCACGGCGAGCGCGTTCCAGACCAGGTCGTAGGGCAGCAGGTCGACCTCGTAGCGGATCTGGTGCAGGCCGAGCAGCTTGTGCTGCACCAGGCCGTCGTAGAGCTGGAACGCCCCCGCCCCGACGAGCGCACCGCCGACCACGCGCCGCCGGTCGACCACCCGGTCGCGGCGCAGCGACCCGAGCAGGAACAGGGCCGCGACCGTGGCCCCCCAGCTGAACGCGTGGAACAGCCCGTCGGAGACCAGCCCGAGCTCGGTGGAGGCCCGGTCGTAGAACTTGTGCCAGTGCAGCAGCTGGTGGAAGACCGCCTCGTCGAGGAAGGCGACGGCGCCGACCCCCAGCAGCAGACCGGCGAGCAGGTTGCGGCGCAGTGCCTGCGTGCGCGCCGTGGACGGCGGTGTCGCGGCGCGACCCCCTCGCGACAGATCCATCACGCGGGCGGGTACCCCGACGGCCGCGGTCCACGCATCGAGATCCCCCGGTCGCCGCGCCGCCGCGGTGCGGCGATGCTGGGGTGGTGATCGATCCGTCATCCGTGCGATGGCTCCCCGCGCCCGACGGCCCCCGGCTCGTCGCGGTGCCGGGGCTGGGCCTGTCGGTGGAGGTGCCCGCCCGCACGCTGGCGCGGCTGGGTCCGATCGGGTCCGTGGCCGTGGCGCTGCCCGGCTACGGCGAGCCGGCCGGGCGGGACGCGCCGCGCACCCCGGCCGACCTCGCGGCGCTGCTGCTGCATCGGCTCACCGACCTCGGCGTGCCGCGCGTGGCGCTGCTCGGGCACTCGGCCAGCTGCCAGATCGTGGCGCACGCCGCCGCGCTGGCGCCCGACCGCGTCACCGCGCTCGTGCTCGTCGGGCCGACGACCGACCCGCGCGCCGCCGGGTGGCCCGCCCTGGCCGGGCGCTGGCTGCGCACCGCCGCGCACGAGCGCCCGGGCCAGGTGCCGCGGCTGGTGCGCGACTACTCCCACACCGGGCCCGTCGCGATGGCCAGGGCGATGGACGCCGCGCGGCGCGACCGGATCGAGCGGGTGCTGCCGGCGCTGTCCTGCCCGGTCCTGGTCGTGCGCGGGCGGCACGACCGGATCGCGCCGGCCGACTGGGCCGACGCCCTGGCCGCCCGCGCGGTGGACGGCCGCGCCCGCACCCTGCCGGCCGGGGCGCACATGGTGCCGCTGACCCACCCCCGGCTGCTCGCCCCGCTGGTGGTCGAGCTCCTCGGCTGAGCCCGGGAGCACGTGTCGGTGGGCGCGAACCGGGGGACCCGAGCCGCATGAGCACGGTGCAGCGCGTGGTCGAGTCCGTCTTCGGGGTGGTGGCGCGGGTGCGCGCGGGTCGGGCGGTGCACAGCGCGGGGGTGGCGTTCGACGGGCGGCTGACCCTCGACCCCGACTCCCTGTTCGGCGCCGCCGTCGGTGCAGGGTCGGGCCGGCCCGCGGTCGTGCGGCTGTCCAAGTCGATCGGCCTGCCGGGCGGGCTGCCCGACCTCCTCGGGGTGGCGCTGCGGGTGCCGGTCGGTGACGGGGACGACGGGCAGGGGGCCGGGCTGCTCGACGTCCTGTTCGCCTCCACCGGCCGGCACCGGCCGGCGCACCTGGCGCTGCTGCCGTCCGGGCGCTGGTGGGGCGGCCCGTACAGCACGCTGCTGCCGTACCGGACCGGTGGGCAGCTCGTGCTGCTGGGCGTCGACGCGGGTGACGCACCACGCACGGCGCCCGCGGACCCCGGCACGGCCGCCGCGCTCGTCGCGCACGGACCGGTGCGGATGGCCGTCACCGAGCTGCCGCTGCGGGACGCGCTGCGGCGCCCGCGGGTGGTCGGCGAGCTGGTCCTGGAGTCGGTCCGGGACCCGGCCGAGCCGGCGATCACGTTCGACCCGGTGCTCAACCACCTGCCCGACCTGCGCCTGGCGCGGCCCCTCACCGCCCTGCGCGAATGGGCCTACACGGGCTCGCGGCGCGGTCGGCGCGCCGAGCCCGCGGGCCTGCGGCACCGGCCCCGACCCGGGCTCAGCGCCGCGCCCACCGCCACACCCCCCGCAGCCCCATCGCCGTGCCGGTCAGGGCCAGCAGCGGGATCGGCAGGCAGCACCCGCACCCGCTGACCGACACGTCGGAGCCCCGGCGGGTCCGGGTGCGGTAGGTGGGGAACGGACCCCGGAAGCCGAACCGGCCTCGGGGACGGGGCGTGCGAGGACCTCGACGGAACCAACCCATGGGTGCCGGACTACCCGGCTCGGGCCCGTTCACGCACGGGGCCACCGGTGCCCCCCGCCGACAGCGGTGGTGTACCCTTCGGAATGCGACCACCCTGTCGCGCGTTGGACAGTGCGTCAGCACGCCACCGTCGTGCCAGGGCGTCAAGAGGAGCCCCGCTCCCACCCGCCGCCTCCGGCGTCCGGGTCAGGTCCGGCGACGAGCCACAGGCTCGTTCG
Source organism: Pseudonocardia lacus (assembly GCF_018531445.1). GTDB lineage: Bacteria > Actinomycetota > Actinomycetes > Mycobacteriales > Pseudonocardiaceae > Pseudonocardia > Pseudonocardia lacus. The sequence goes on along the minus strand of NZ_JAHDTH010000077.1, from coordinate 27,030 downwards.
CCCGGTCCGTAGGGTCTCCGCTCCGTCGCTCCACACGACGTCGATACGAGGAGACCCCATCAGCACAGAGACGCGCATCAACGACCGCATCCGTGTTCCCGAGGTCCGGCTGGTCGGGCCGAACGGGGAACAGGTCGGCATCGTGCGTATCGAGGACGCCCTGCGGCTCGCCGAGGAGGCCGAGCTCGACCTCGTCGAGGTCGCGGCCCAGGCCCGCCCCCCGGTCTGCAAGCTCATGGACTACGGCAAGTTCAAGTACGAGAGCGCGCAGAAGGCCCGGGAGTCCCGCCGTAACCAGCAGCTGACCACGATCAAGGAGCAGAAGCTCCGGCCGAAGATCGACACCCACGACTACGAGACCAAGAAGCGCAATGTCGTGCGCTTCCTCGAGGGTGGCAACAAGGTCAAGGTCACGATCATGTTCCGTGGTCGCGAGCAGTCCCGCCCCGAGCTCGGGTTCCGGCTGCTGCAGCGGCTCGCCGAGGACGTGGTGGAGCTGGGCACGGTCGAGGCGGCGCCGAAGCAGGACGGCCGCAACATGACGATGGTGATCGCTCCGAACAAGAAGCCGCCGACGCGGGCCCAGACGGCGCAGGCCGTCCAGTCGGCCGCGGCCGCGGACGCCCCGGTCGCGGACGCTCAGACCTGATCGACGGCGGGCCGGCACGATCGACGGCGGCCCGCAGGACCCACCCGACGCCCCCGGGGAACCGGGGGCGTCATGGCGAACGGAACTGTCATGCCCAAGAACAAGACGCACAGCGGGATCTCGAAGCGGGTCAGGGTGACCGGCAAGGGCAAGATCCTGCGCCAGCAGGCCGGTCTGCGCCACCGGCTCGAGGTCAAGTCGAGCAAGGAGACCCGCGACCTGTCCGGGCTGGTGCCGGTGGCCAAGGCCGACCTCAAGAAGGTCAAGAAGCTGCTCGGCCGCTGACGGCCCGCCCCTCCCGCTCTCCGGTGCGCAGGACGCCCCCGACGCACCGGCCCGATACGTAAGGACACCCCCATGGCACGCGTGAAGCGCGCGGTCAACGCCCAGAAGAAGCGGCGCTCGGTCCTCGAGCAGGCCAGCGGCTACCGGGGCCAGCGGTCCCGGCTGTACCGCAAGGCCAAGGAGCAGATGCTCCACTCGCTCAACTACGCCTACCGCGACCGCCGCGCGCGCAAGGGCGACTTCCGCCAGCTGTGGATCACCCGGATCAACGCCGCCGCGCGGGCCAACGGGATGACCTACAACCGGTTCATCCAGGGCCTGAAGATCGCCGGTGTCGAGGTCGACCGCAAGGTCCTCGCCGAGCTGGCCGTCACCGACGAGGCCGCGTTCGCCGCCCTCGTCGAGGTGGCCAAGGCCGCCGTGCCGGCCCAGCCCGCCCAGGACGGGTCGGCGGCCTGAGCACCCCGGGAGCGCCCGCTCCCGACGCACCGCCCGGCACCGAACGCACCCCGCGCGTCGTGGCAGCCCGCAAGCTGCTGCGCCGCGCCGGGCGCGATCGGGCCGGGCGGTTCCTCGTGGAGGGGGCCCAGGCCGTCCGCGAGGCGCTCGACGGGGCCCGCGTGCGCGAGCTGCTGCTCACCGCCGCCGCGGCCGAGCGCCACCGGGAACTGGTCGACGCGGCGGCCGCCGCCGGTGCCCGGATCAGCCCGGTCACCGAGCGCGCCGCCGAGTCGCTGTCCGACACGGTCACCCCGCAGGGCCTGGTCGCCGTCTGCGACCTGCTCGACGTCCCCCTCGCCGAGGCGCTGGGGGAGCGGCCGCGGCTGGTCGCGGTCTGCGCCGGCATCGCCGACCCCGGTAACGCCGGCGCCGTCGTCCGGGTCGCCGACGCCGCGGGTGCCGACGCCGTGCTGCTGGCCGGCGACACGGTCGACCCGCACAACCCGAAGGCCGTCCGCGCCTCCACCGGCAGCGTGTTCCACCTGCCGCTGGCCCGGGAGCGCGACACCGGCGCGGTGCTCGACGCCTGCCGCTCCGCCGGGCTGGCGCTGCTGGTCGCCGACGGCCACGGCGAGCTCGACCTGCACGACCCCGCGGCCGCCCCGGTGCTGGCCGGGCCGGTGGCGTGGATCTTCGGTGGGGAGGCGCACGGGGTGCCGGACGAGGTGGCGGGGCTGGCCGACCACCGGGTGCGGGTGCCGATCTACGGTCGGGCGGAGAGCCTCAACCTGGCGACGGCGGCGGCGGTCTGCCTGTACGCCTCTGCGGGGGAGCGGCGGCGGTAGTCGAGGTGCCTCGACCGGAGGCACCGCGCGAACCGGCTCCCCGGATCGGGCGATTGTCTTTGCTGTGATGTGGACCACACTTGGTCGCGCGGAACGCGAGCGAGGTGGTCGCCATGAAGACCGTGATCGCAGTCGTCATCGGCCTGGGGGTGATCGTCCTGGGCCTGGCCGGGATGGTCCTGCTGACCGTGCTCACCTGGCCGGTGCTGGCCGTGGGGCTTCCCGTGCTGGTGCTCTTCCTGCTGGGCACCGCCGGTTTCGAGTTCCGCGCCCGCCGGTCAGCGGCGGCCCCCGACGAGGACAGGCAGGTCGCGGGCCGGTAGCGGCGCCGTCGGCGGTCCGCAGCCCAGCTCCGGCGGGCCGGCATCCGGCTCGTGCGGGTCCGGGAGGTGCGGGAGCAGCAGGTGCACCGCCATGGCCAGGCACGAGGTGCTGAGCCACGTGCCGGGGTGGTCGGGGCAGGCGGCGTGCTCGCCCGTGCGCACCCGGACGGCCCGCAGGCCGGCGGCGAGGGCGCCGACGGCGTCCTCGTCGGGGCGGTCGCCGATCATGACGACCTCCTCGGGCGGCAGGTCGAGCCGGGCCAGGGCCTCCCGGAAGGGGGCGGGGTGGGGCTTGCGGTGCGCACGGCCGGCGAGGTCGCTGAGGACCACGACGTCGAACGCGTCGGTGAGGCCGAGCGCGGCGAGCTTGCGGCGCTGCGCGGTCACCTCGCCGTCGGTCACCAGGCCCACCGGCACCCGGCGGCGCAGCGTGGCGAGCGCCCGCAGCACGCCGGGGAACGGGGTGAGGGGCGGTGGCTCGACGGCGCGGAACGCGGCCAGGAGCGGCTCGACGTGCGAGGCTGCCGCGCCCGCACGGGCCAGTGCGCGGTCGATGATGCCGCCGCGGGCCGAGCCGGCGGCGGTCTCCTCGCGCAGGGCGCCCAGCAGCGCGTCGGGGTTGAGCCCGCGTCCGGCGCCGTGCCGCGCGACCGCCCGCCAGGCGGCGTCGAGGAACTCGGCCCGCGGGTAGAGGGTGTCGTCGAGGTCGAGCAGGACCCCGCGCACGGGTGCGGTCAGCACGGCGCCCCCGGGTCGACGAAGTCCGATCCGGCCGGCTCCACCAGGTCGGCGGTGCCGGGGGCATGCAGCGCCTCGACCACCCGGAGGCTGCCGGAGCCGGTCGCGACCACGGCCGAGCGGGCCGGCTGCCGGATGGCCGCGGGGGCGAGCTCGACGTTCTCGGGGCGGGTGCCGAAGGGCACGAGCAGCCTCATCCCGGGTACACCTCGCTCAGGTGGCGCAGCATCGTCACGCCGGCCCGCCCGACGAGCCGTTCCCGGCGCACCGGCAGCCCTTCCAGGCCGCGCAGGTACTCGCCGACGAAGTCGGCCCCGGCCGCCAGCGAGAGCGGCAGCCCGCCGGAGAAGCGGGGGTCGACCTCGGTGAAGGTGAACCGGTCCGGCGCGGTCATGAAGCCCTGCACGTTGGCCGGGCCGCGCAGGCCGATGGTGCGCAGCAGGTGCGCGACGGCGCAGCCGAGGGCGGGGCAGGTGAAGGTGCGCCCACGGGTGCTGATCCCGGCCCTGGTCTGCAAGCGCCAGCGCGGGACGGCACCGGCGAGCCGTCCGGAGCGGTCGACGAGCACGTCGACGGTGAACTCGGGGCCGGTCAGCCGGGTCTGGACGAGGGGGTCGGGCACGCGGCGCAGCGCCCAGCGGGCCTCGGCGACCGAGTCGACGGGGTAGGTGTGCCGCGAGCCGCGCTCGAAGCGGGGCTTGACGATCCACGGCCCCGGCACGGCGTGCACGGCCCGCGCCCAGATCGCGCCGGGCTCGGTCGCCGGGACCGGCGCGCCACCGGCCGCGCAGGTGCGGGCGAAGGTCCACCTGTCGGTGCAGATGGCGACGGCCCGCGCGGGCGGCAGCCAGGTGCGCAGGCCGACCTCGGCCAGCAGATCGGCGCCCTCGTGCAGGGCCGGGATCTCCTCGGCCACCGTGCAGACCAGCGCCGTGGCCCCTGTGCGGGCGGCGAGCGCGGCCAGTTGGACGGCGAAGTCGGGGTCGTCGCCGCGGGGCAGCACGCCGTGGTCGGTGCCCAGGTGCAGCCCGACGGCGGTGGGGTCGCAGTCGGCCGCGACGACCGGGCGCCGCCCGGCCAGCGCCCGGATGACGGCCACCCCCGCGACTCCTCCGGCGCCGGTCACCAGGACCGGCCCGGTACCGGTGGAGATCGGCCTCATCGTTCTCCTTCCACGGCGAGCGCCCTGCTCAGCAGGCTGAGCCGGGTCTCGGCGGCTCGGGGTCCTCGCCGGGCGCGGCGACCGGTGGCGCGGTCGGCGCGCGGTGCCGCGCCCCGGGCGCGGACGGGGCAGCGGCCGGGCGGGTCCGGAGACGTCCGGATGGGCGTCCGCGCCGTGCCGCGGGGACCGGGTCGGCGGGCGATGCACCGGTCGGTCCACCCGACGGCCGCGCGTGCCGGTGCGGGTCGGGTCGCGCACTCGCCGTGCGCCCAGAGCCGCAGCCACTGCAGGGGCCGGCGGTCGGCGGGCCTCCACGCGTTGCGCCGGAGGCACGCCGCCGCCGTCGGGATGCGTCCACCGCGAGCACTCTCAACGCGTCCCTCCTGCGGCTCCCCGGTGCTGGACTCGTCCCCGACCGCGCCAGCCTGCCGCCGGCCCTCCGGGGCCGGACCCGTCGAACGACGTAGGACGGCTACGTCATCCGGGGGGGTGCCCGCCGACCGGCGGTCGGGTTTGGCCCACTTGTGGATCACCTCCAGGTCGACCAGTGCGGGTCACGGTCCGGGCGTCCGCCGCGTCGACCGCGGGCTGATGCCGTCACGGTGCGCGTTCTCGCAGGTGAGCGGCGTACCCGAGCGGTGGAATCGGGCCGCGGGTGGTAGGCCGGCGGGCGTCCGCCGGTCATCCTGGGCCGATGATCGTCGGCCACCACGAGGAGCCGGCCGGCGTCCAGGCCATCCGCAGGCTCGTGCTCGTCGACGACCACCGGATGTTCGCCGAGGCGCTGGCGCTGACCCTGTCCCCCCAACCCGACCTGCGGGTCGTCGACCGGTGCGCGGTGGGGGAGCCCGATCTCGTCACGCGGGTGGCGGCGGCCCGGCCGGACGTCGTCGTGATCGACGTCGAACCGCTGGGCGCGACCGCGGCCGAGGTCGTGGCGGCGCTGCTGGCGATCCAGCCCGGGGTCCGGGTCGTCGTGCTCACCGGCAGCCGCGACCAGGCCCAGATGGTCGACGCCGTGCGGGCGGGTGCCGTGGGCTGGCTCGGCAAGGGCTGCACCGCGGCCGACCTGCTCGCGGCCGTCCGCGGGGTCTGCCGCGGGGAGGCGAGCCTGTCGCCGGCCGACATGGGGGTCGTCCTCGGCGCGCTGCGGGCCGAGCTCGACCCGGCGGCCCGGCCGGCCGACCCGCTCGCGGTGCTGAGCCGCCGGGAGCGCCGGGTGCTGACCGAACTGGTCGACGGGGCCCGCGGCGCGGAGATCGCCGAGGCGCTGGGGGTCACGCCGGGGACGGTCCGCACCCACCTGAACAACGTCTTCGCCAAGCTGGGCGTGCACAGCCGGCTGGAGGCCGTTCGGGTGGCGAGGGCCGCCGGTCTGCGCCCACGAACGCCCGTCGGCGGTTACCCGGACGGGCGAAACTAGGTCGACAGAGCCGGCATGCTACGTCGAGTGGCGTAACAATCACTCTTCGTGGTGCGATGGGAGAGCGTGCGCAGGTCCTCCGAGTCGTTCCCGGTCATCCCGACGCAGCGGTGCGGCGTCCCCCCGCACCTGGACGAGCGAGGTGTCGTGCCCGCACAGCGCACCGCCGATGAGCGCACCCCCGACCAGCACGTGCCCGACGAGCTGCGCGACCTGCGCGGGGTCGTGCACGACCTCGGCAACGGCCTGTCGACGATGGCGGTGCTGCTGGAGGCCGCCCGCGAGGGCGCGGTGCCCACGTTCGGCCTGCTGGAGCTCGTCGAGCAGGAGACGGCCCGGCTGCTGGCCGTGCTGCACAGCACCCGCCCGACGTCCGACGCCGGCGACCGCGAGCCCGAGGCGATCGGCGTGCGCGACGTCCTGGCGCCGATCGCGCGCGTCGCCGCGCACACCGGGCGGGCCGACGTGCGGCTGCTGCCCGGCGCCGACGCCGAGGTCCGCGTCGACCGGGCCGCGCTGTCGCGGGTGGTCGGCAACCTGGTGGACAACGCCGTGCGCGCGGCCGGCGCCGACGGCACCGTGCTGCTCACCGTGCACGGGGACGCCGGCTGCGTCGCCATCGACGTCGTCGACGACGGCCCCGGCTTCCCGTTCGGCCCGCCCGGGTCCGGCGGGCTCGGCCTGGAGCTGGTCACCCGGCTGCTGACGGCCTGCGGCGGGCGCCTGGAGCTCGACGCGGTGGCGCCGCGCGGCACCCGCGCCCGGGTCGTGCTGCCGGCGGCGGGGTGAGCCGGGGTGCACGACCGCGCCGCTCCTGCGACGAGCACGGCCGGGCAGGCCGACGCGGACGTCGTGCTCTGCGACGACCACCCCGTCTTCACCGACGCGCTGGGCGCCCTGCTGGGCGGTCACGGCTTCGTCGTGCGCGCCGCCGTCCACCGGGCAGGCGACGTCGTCGGTGTGGTCGCGGCGCACCGCCCGCTGGTCTGCGTGGTCGACCGACACTTCACCGACGGCGACGGGCTCGACGTCGTGCCCCAGGTGCGGGCGGTCAGCCCGGCCACCCGCGTCGTGCTGCTGACCGCCGACCGCGACCCGGACACGGCGCGCCGCGCGCTGGCCGCGGGCGCGTCCGGCTACCTCTGCAAGACCGCCGGGGTGTCGGCGCTGATCTCCACGATCACCCGCGTCGCCGGCGGCGAGGTCGTGGCCGCGGTGCCGGCGCCAAGAGCCCCGCGCGCGCCCGAGCACGTCGAGGCGCACCGGCTGGCCGGCTACCTGACGCCCCGCGAGCGCGACTGCCTGGCGATGATGGTCGACGGGCTGGGCACCGCCGCGATCGCGGCCCGGCTCGGCGTCTCGGCGACCACCGTGCGCACCTACGCGCAGGCCGTGCTGACCAAGCTCGGGGTGCACTCCCGGCTGGAGGCGGCCTCCTTCGCGGTGCGCCACTCCCTGCTCGACACCTCGGCCTGAGCGCTCGTGCCGCGCTGCGGGCGGAGCACGTCGGCGCCGCCGACGGCCGCGCCCGCGTCCGGTGGGCTGACCGGCCGTCGGGACGCCCCCGCCCGGCCATTACCATCGGCGGCGCCGCAGTGCCCTGTGGAGTGCCCGCCGAATGCCCGGAGATGACCGCATCCCCATGTCGCCCGATGTCGCCGGACCCGACCTGAAGCCCGGCTCGCTGTCCGAAGCCGCCCTGCAGGAGGCCGTCCGCGACGCCGTCGCCGCCTTCGCCGCCGCGGCCGACCTGGCCGCGCTGGCCGCGGTCCGGCCCGCCCACCTGGGCGACCGCGCCCCGTTGCTGCTCGCCCGCCGCGAGCTCGGCTCGCTGCCCGGGCCCGAGCGCGCCGAGGCCGGCAAGCGCGTCAACGCCGCCCGCCAGCGGGTCCAGCACGCCTTCGACGCCCGCCGGGCCGAGCTGGCCGCCGAGCGCGACGCCCGAGTGCTGGCCGAGGAGTCCGTCGACGTCACGCTCCCCGTCGACCGCGCCCCGCGAGGCGCCCGGCACCCGCTGACCCAGATCTCCGAGCGGATCGCCGACGTGTTCGTCGGGATGGGCTGGGAGGTCGCCGAGGGGCCCGAGGTCGAGTCGTCCTGGCTGAACTTCGACGCGCTCAACTTCGCCAAGGACCACCCCGCCCGCACCATGCAGGACACCTTCTACCTGGGCGACTCCGAGACGTCCGGGCTGGTGCTGCGCACCCACACCTCACCGGTGCAGATCCGCTCCCTGCTGGAGCGCGACCTGCCGGTCTACGTGGTGTGCCCGGGGCGCACGTTCCGCACCGACGCGCTCGACGCGACCCACACCCCGGTGTTCCACCAGGTCGAGGGTCTGGCCATCGACAAGGGCCTGACCATGGCCCACCTCAAGGGCACCCTCGACGCGTTCGCCAGGGCGATGTTCGGCACCGAGTCGAAGATCCGGCTGCGCCCGTCGTACTTCCCGTTCACCGAGCCCTCCGCCGAGCCCGACGTCTGGTTCCCGCAGAAGAAGGGCGGCGCCGGCTGGGTCGAGTGGGGCGGCTGCGGGATGGTGCACCCCAACGTCCTGCGCGCCTGTGGCATCGACCCCGACGTCTACTCCGGCTTCGCCTTCGGCATGGGCCTGGAGCGCACGCTGATGTTCCGCAACGGCATCCCCGACATGCACGACATGGTCGAGGGCGACGTCCGGTTCAGCCGCGCGTTCGGCGTCTGACCCTTCTCTTCCAGCTCTACGAGGAGTTTCCCGTGCGGGTCCCGCAGTCCTGGCTGGCCGAGCTGCTCGGCGAGCTGCCCGGCGTCGACGACGTCGCCGAGGCGTTCGTGCGCGTCGGCTTCGAGGTCGAAGACGTGCACCGCGCGCCGGAGATCACCGGCCCGCTCGTCGTCGGGCGGGTACGCGAGATCGAGGAGCTGAGCGGGCTCAAGAAGCCCATCCGCTGGTGCCGGGTGCAGGTCGGGCCCGAGCAGGTCAACGGCATCATCTGCGGCGCGCGCAACTTCGCCGTCGACGACCTGGTCGTCGTCGCGCTGCCCGGCTGCGTGCTGCCCGGCGGGTTCGAGATCTCCGCGCGCAAGACCTACGGCCACGTCTCCGACGGCATGATCTGCTCGGCCACCGAGCTGGGCATCGGCAACGACCACGCCGGGATCGTGGTGCTGCCCCCGGGCACCGGCGAGCCCGGCGACGAGGCCCGCCCGCTGCTGGGGATCGACCCGGCCGACCCCGACGCCGTCGTCGAGCTCGACGTCAACCCCGACAGCGGCTACTGCTTCTCCGTCCGCGGCCTGGCCCGCGAGCTGGCCGCCTCGCTCGACCGCGAGTACGTCGACCCGGCCGGCTGGTACTACGTCGCCGACGGCGACGGCGAGGCCTGGACCGTCCGCCTCGACGACCCGGGCTGCGCGCGGTTCTGCGCCCGCCGCGTCGACGGCGTCGACCTCGCCGCGCCCAGCCCCTGGTGGATGCAGCGCAGGCTGCTCGCCGCCGGCATGCGGCCCATCTCGCTGGTCGTCGACGTCACCAACTACGTGATGATCGAGCTGGGCCAGCCGCTGCACGCCTACGACGCCGCCCGCGTGTCCGGGCCCATCGTCGTGCGCAAGGCGGCCGCGGGGGAGAAGCTCACCACCCTCGACGACGTCGTGCGCACCCTCGACCCCGACGATCTGCTCATCACCGACGACTCCGGGCCGATCGGCCTGGCCGGCGTCATGGGCGGGGCCACCACCGAGATCGCCGGCCCTGGTGCGGGCGGCACCGTCGACGTGCTGCTGGAGGCGGCGCACTTCCTCCCGGCCGTGGTCGCCCGCACGGCCCGCCGGCACAAGCTGCCCAGCGAGGCGTCCAAGCGCTTCGAGCGCGTCGTCGACCCGGAGCTGCCGCCGATCGCCCTGGAGCGCGCGGTGCAGCTGCTCGTCCAGCACGGCGGCGGCCGGGACACCGGCACCCGCACCGACGTCGGTGCCGCGCCGGCCCGCCGACCGATCACCATGGCGCTCGACCTGCCCGACCGCGTCGCCGGCGTCGAGTACCCGTCCGGCGCGACCACCCACCGGCTGCGCCAGGTCGGCTGCGACATCGACCTGCTGCTCGGCGCGGACGGCGCGGGCAGCGTGCAGGTCCTCCCGCCGTCGTGGCGGCCCGACCTCACCCAGCCCGCCGACCTCGTGGAGGAGGTCCTGCGGCTGGAGGGCTACGACGCCATCCCCTCCGTGCTGCCCTCCGCGCCGCCGGGGCGCGGGCTCACCGAGGGCCAGCGCCGCCGCCGCGCCGTCTCGCTCGCGCTGGCCGAGGCCGGCTACGTCGAGGTGCTGCCGTTCCCGTTCGTCGGGCCCTCGACCTGGGACGCCTTCGGCCTGCCCGAGAACGACGCCCGCCGGCGCACCGTGCCCGTGCTCAACCCGCTCGACGCCGACCGCGCCGGGGTGACCACCACCCTGCTGCCCGGCCTGCTGGAGATGCTGGCCCGCAACCGCTCGCGCGGCTCGGTCGACCTCGCGCTCTACCACGTCGGGCAGGTGACCCTGCCGCACGCGCAGCCGGTGCCCATGCCCGACCCGGGCGTGCACGACCGCCCGACCGACGCCGAGTACGCCCAGATCAAGGCCGCGCTGCCGGCCCAGCCGCTGCACGTGGCCGCGGTGCTGGCCGGCAACCGCGAGCCGTCGGGCTGGTGGGGCAGCGGCCGGCAGGCGTCCTGGGAGGACGCCGTCGCCGCCGCCCGGCTCGTCGGCCGCGCCGCCGGCGTCGAGCTGCGGGTCACCAAGGCCGAGCTGGCGCCGTGGCACCCGGGGCGCTGCGCGGCCCTGCGCGTCGGCGACTGGGTCGTCGGGCACGCCGGCGAGCTGCACCCGAAGGTCGTCGAGGCGCTGGAGCTGCCCGCGCGCACCTGCGCGATGGAGCTCAACCTCGACGGCATCCCGCTCACCGAGCTGCGCCCCGCCCCGCAGGTGTCGCCCTACCCGCCGATCTCGGTCGACGTCGCCCTCGTCGCGGGGGCCGACGTGCCGGCGGCCGAGCTGGCCGACGCGCTGGCCGACGGGGCGGGCGAGCTCGTCGAGGACGTGCGGCTGTTCGACGTCTACTCCGGCGAGCAGATCGGCGAGGGCCGGCGCTCGCTGGCGTACACGCTGCGCTTCCGGGCCGCCGACCGCACGCTGACCAGCGAGGAGGCCAACTCCGCTCGCGACGCGGCGGTGGCCGTCGCGGCCGACCGCTACGGGGTCACGCTGCGCTGATCCGCCCTCGACGGCTCATTCGACGGCTCACTCGACGCGGTCGAGGGCGGCGCGGCCGGCGGCGCGCCAGGCGTCGTCGCTCGGCTCGCGGAACGCGACGGCGATCGTGACCAGGAAGCGGTTCCCGGCCACGTAGAGGGTGGGGCCGGTGCGGGCCATGACGACGCCGGCCGCCTCGCCCACGCCGTCGATCGCGCGCAGGCCGTCGCGGGCGCGGACGGCGTCGGCCGGGGTGCCGGAGCGCACCTCGTAGACGTTCATCAGGACCTGCTGGTTCTCGCCCTGGAAGGCGACGCAGCCCGGCGCGGGCACCTCGTCCGGACCCGGGATCGACGTCATCGCGGTCCGCTCGACCGGCAGCCGGATCAGCGCCTCGGCCTCGGGAGCGCTGAGCACGCACTCGTCGGCGACGGGGTCGGCGACGAGGGCGAACGACGGCGCCTGGTCCTTGTCCCGCTGGCCGGGCACCGGGCCGTACAGCGGGGCCGCCGACCCGTCGCCCAGCGGGGCGTCGGTCGAGGAGCCGGCACCGGACGCACCGGTCTCCCGGGAGCCGTCGCCGCCGGCCCCGTTGTTGCCCGCACCGTTGTTGCCTGCTACGAGCACCGCCGCCAGCACGACGGCGGCCAGGACTCCGCCGTTCTTGCCCTTGGCCATCCGCAGAACGTAGGAAGGTCGCGGGCCCGGCGCCGGGCGTTTCGCCGATGATCCGCCGGACGGACCAGCGCTCGGGCGGCCCGGTCGGCGATCACGCCGCTGATATCACCCGGATGGCGTCATCAGGCCGGCGAAGGGGACTCCGTCCGGGCGCCGATGCTGGCGCGCACCGCCGGCGCGACCTCGGTGCCGAGCAGCTCGATGGCCCGCAGCACGTCCTTGTGCGGGACGTCGCCGATCGCCGGCTGGACGAGCATCCGGTCGTGGCCGAAGACCTCGTGCAGGAACAGGATCTTCTCGGTGACCTGCTGCGGCGAACCCACCACGTACGGCCCGCGCGGCCCGATCTGGGCGTCGAACTCGGACCGTCCGGTCGGGCCCCAGCCGCGCTCGGCCCCGATCCGGTTCATCACCGAGGAGTGCGCGGGGTAGTAGGTGTCGGCGGCGGCCTGGCTGGTGTCGGCGACGAAGCCGTGCATGTTGAGGCTGAGCGGCTGCCGCTCGTGCCCGCCCCGCTTTGCCGCCTCGCGGTGCAGCTCGGCCAGCCCGGCGAACCGCTCGGGCAGCCCGCCGATGATGGCCAGCGCCATCGGCAGCCCCAGCACCCCGGCGCGGACCACCGAGTGCGGGTTGCCACCGACCGCCACCCAGACCGGGATCGGGTCCTGCACGGGACGCGGGTGCACCGACTGCTCCCGCAGCGGCGCCCGGTGCCGGCCCGACCAGGTGACCGGCTGCCCGGACCGCAGCGCCAGCAGCAGGTCGAGCTTCTCGGCGAACAGCTCGTCGTAATCGGCGAGGTCGTAGCCGAACAGCGGGAACGACTCGGTGAACGAGCCGCGCCCGGCCATGATCTCCGCCCGGCCGCCCGAGAGCAGGTCGAGCGTGGCGTACTGCTGCAGCACGCGGACCGGGTCGTCCGAGCTGAGCACGGTGACCGCGCTGGTCAGCCGGATGGCGCTGGTCCGCTCGGCCGCCGCGGCGAGGATCATGGCCGGGGCGGAGGCGGCGTAGTCGGCGCGGTGGTGCTCACCGACCCCGTAGACCTGCAACCCGACCTGGTCGGCCAGGGCGATCTCCTCGACGACCTCGCGCACGCGCTGGGCCGGGCCCACCCCACCGGGGCCCGGACTCACGTCGGCGAAGGTGTAGACACCGATCTCCACGACCTGCCCAACCACCCGCGGCGTCCCGATCATTCCCCGAGGTGCTTCAGCGCCTCCCGCCGCGACAGCGGCGACAGGCCGGGGTGCTCGTCGACGAAGGCCCGCACCCAGTCGGGGTCGACGCGGGCGTGCTGGCGCAACGCCCACCCGATGCCCTTGCGCAGGAAGAAGTCGGGGTCGTCCAGGTTGGCCTCGACGGCGTCGCGGAGCAGGTCGAGATCGGTCTCCGCCTTGGCGGAGAGCTGGCAGATGACCGAGGTCCGGCGCAGCCACCGGTCCGGGTCGCCGATCCAGCCGCGCAGCACGGGCGTGAGCTCGGGGCGGTACGCGCGCAGCAGCGACCCGATGTGCCGGCCGGCGATCTCGTCGGTGAAGTCCCACCAGGCGCCGGTGACGATCCAGCGCCGGTACATCGGCACCCACCCCGGCTCGGCCCACCGCGCGTAGCGCTTGTGGCCGAGCAGGCTGATCGCCAGGTAGCGCTCCTCGCGGTAGGTGGCCTCGGTCCACAGGGTGTCGGCGACGGTCGTCAGCTCGTCGGCGTCGTCGATGGGGTGGTCGGCGACGAGGGTGCGCAGGAGGCGCTCGCGGGCGGGCTTGGGCACGCCGCGGAACGGCATCGGCGACTTCATGTAGGCGCGCATCGGCTCGGCGGCGGCGGGGTCGGCGGCGTCGGCCAGGCCGTCGCGGGCGGCGCGGAGCCAGGGGTGCATGGCCGGGACGGTAGTGGCCGGGGGGTGTGCGCAGCCGGGTGCCGGGAGTCGGGGAACGTCACTGGAAAGAGGTTTGCAAGTGATTGCAGATCGATGCATAGTCATGCGCATGGTGCGGATCGCGGTGGCCGGTGCGAGCGGGTACGCCGGTGGGGAGCTGTTGCGGCTCCTGCTGGCCCATCCCGAGGTGGAGATAGGGACGCTGACCGCGGGCGGCAACGCCGGCAACCGACTCGGTGCCCTGCAACCGCACCTGGTGCCGCTGGCCGACCGGGTCCTGGCGGACACGACCCCGGAGGCCCTCGCCGGGCACGACGTCGTCTTCCTCGCCCTGCCGCACGGCAGGTCGGCGGAGGTGGCCGCGCAGCTCGACCCGGCGGTGCTGGTCGTCGACTGCGGGGCCGACCACCGGCTCACCGACCCCACGGCCTGGCAGCGCTGGTACGGCGGCGAGCACGCCGGATCGTGGCCCTACGGCCTGCCCGAGCTGCCCGGCGCGCGCGACGCGCTGCGCGGGACCAAGCGGATCGCCGTGCCGGGCTGCTACCCGACCGTGTCGAGCCTGGCGCTGTTCCCGGCCGTCGCGGCGGGGATCGTGGCCCCGGAGGTCGTGGTCACCGCGGTCAGCGGCACGTCGGGGGCCGGCAAGTCGCCAAAGCCCCACCTGCTCGGCTCGGAGGTGATGGGCTCGCTGTCCGCGTACGGCGTGGGCGGCGCGCACCGGCACACCCCGGAGATCACCCAGAACCTGTCCGCGGTCGCCGGGCGGCCGGTCGGGGTGAGCTTCACACCCGTGCTGGCCCCGCTTCCGCGCGGCATCCTCGCCACCTGCTCGGCCGCGCTGACCGGCGGTGGTGCCGGTGTTGACGTGGCCGCCCGCGAGGTCTACGAGAAGGCGTTCGCCGACGAGCCGTTCGTGCACCTGTTGCCGGAGGGGGAGTGGCCGACCACGGCGGCCACGCTCGGCGCCAACACCGCGCTCGTGCAGGTGGCCGTGGACGCGGACGCCGGCCGGCTCGTCGTCGTCGCCGCGATCGACAACCTGACCAAGGGCACCGCGGGCGGGGCGATCCAGTCCATGAACATCGCCCTCGGCCTGCCCGAGACCACCGGCCTGCCGATGACGGGAGTGGCCCCGTGAGCGAGCTTGCGAGCGAACCATCGACACAGTGCCTGCGTGCAGCGCGGACCGAGCGCAGCGAGGGACAGCGATGAGCGTGACCGGACCGAAGGGGTTCCGGGCGGCGGGCGTGGCCGCCGGGATCAAGGCCAGCGGCCAGCCCGACCTGGCGCTCGTCGTGAACGACGGCCCGCGCTTCGACGCCGCGGGCGTGTTCACCCGCAACAAGGTCAAGGCCGCGCCCGTGCTGTGGTCGGAGCAGGTCGTCGCCTCGACGCACCGGCTGCGCGCGGTCGTGCTCAACTCCGGCGGCGCCAACGCCTGCACCGGCCACGAGGGCTTCCAGACCGCGCACGCCACCGCCGAGAAGGTCGCCGAGGTGCTCGGTGCGGGGGCCGTCGAGGTCGCGGTCTGCTCGACCGGCCTGATCGGCGCCCAGCTGCCCCGGGGGCGGGTGCTCTCCGGCGTCGAGCAGGCGAACACCGCGCTCGCCGCCACCGGGGCCGCCGGCCTGGCCGCCGCCACCGCGATCATGACGACCGACACCGTCGCCAAGCAGGCCGCGCACACCGATGCCGCCGGCTGGAGCGTCGGCGGGATGGCCAAGGGCGCCGGCATGATCGCGCCGTCGATGGCCACGATGCTCGCCGTCGTCACCACCGACGCCGTCGTCGACGGCGGCGTGCTGGAGGAGGCGCTGCGCGCGGCCGTGCGGGTCAGCTTCGACCGCCTCGACGTCGACGGCTCCACCTCCACCAACGACACGGTGCTGGTGCTGGCCTCGGGGGCGAGCGGGGTGGAGGCCGAGCCGCTCGACCTGGCCGCCGCGCTCACCGCCGTCTGCCGCGACCTGGCCCAGCAGATGCAGGCCGACGCCGAGGGCGTCACCAAGCGGATCACCGTGCGGGTGAGCGGCGCGGCCGGCGAGGACGACGCCGTCACCGTCGCCCGCACGGTCGCCCGCGACAGCCTGGTCAAGACCGCGCTGTTCGGCTCCGACCCGAACTGGGGCCGGATCGCGGCCGCCGTCGGCTACAGCGACGCCGAGGTCAACCCCGAGACGCTGGACATCTCCATCAACGGCGCCCTGCTCTGCCACGGCGGCGTCGCCTCCGGCGACCGCTCCGCGGCCGACCTGTCCGGCAAGGAGGTGCTGGTGGAGATCGACCTGGGCCTGGGCACCGGCCACGCCGACATCCTCACCACCGACCTGTCGCACGCCTACGTGGAGGAGAACAGTGCCTACTCCTCCTGACGCGGCCCGGACCGATCCCACCGCCCGCCTGGCGCACGCCGCGGAGAAGGCGGCGGTGCTGTCCGAGGCGCTGCCGTGGCTGCAGCAGTGGCACGGCCAGATCGTCGTCGTGAAGTACGGCGGCAACGCCATGATCGACGAGGACCTCAAGCAGGCCTTCGCCCGCGACATGGTGTTCCTGCGGCTGGCCGGCATCCGTCCGGTCGTCGTGCACGGCGGCGGCCCGCAGATCAGCGCCATGCTCAAGCGGCTCGGGCTGCCCGGGGAGTTCCGCGGCGGGCTGCGGGTGACCACCCCGGACACCATCGACGTGGTGCGGATGGTGCTGGTCGGGCAGGTTGGCCGGGAGCTGGTCGGGCTGATCAACCAGCACGGCCCGTACGCGGTGGGCCTGTCCGGCGAGGACGCCGGCCTGTTCACCGCGGAGAAGCGCACGGCGCTGGTCGGCGGCGAGGCGGTCGACATCGGCCTGGTCGGCGACGTCGTGCAGGTCTCGCCCTCGGCGGTGCTCGACATCGTCGACGCGGGGCGGATCCCGGTGGTCGCCGGCGTCGCGCCGGACGCCGACGGCCAGGTCTACAACATCAACGCCGACAGCGCGGCCGCCGCGCTGGCGGCCGCCCTCGGGGCCGCGAAGCTCGTGGTGCTGACCGACGTCGAGGGCCTGTACGCGAACTACCCAGACCCGGAATCGCTGATCAGCGCACTCACCGCGGACGAGCTCGAACCGATGCTCCCCGCGCTGGAGTCCGGGATGGCCCCGAAGATGGAGGCCTGCCTGCGCGCCGTGCGCGGCGGTGTCGGTCGCGCGCACGTGATCGACGGCCGGCTGCCGCACTCGGTGCTGCTGGAGGTCTTCACCACCGAAGGAGTCGGAACGATGGTGATCCCATGAGCGAGCTGACCGGCCGCTGGCAGGCGGTCATGATGAACAACTACGGCACCCCGCCGCTGGCCCTGGTCCGCGGATCGGGCGCCGAGGTGTGGGACGCCGACGGCCGCCGCTACCTCGACCTGCTCGGCGGCATCGCGGTCAACGCGCTGGGCCACGCCCACCCCGCGGTCGTCCAGGCGGTGACCGAGCAGATCTCCACGCTGGGCCACACGTCCAACCTCTACATCACCGAGAAGCCGCTGGCGCTGGCCGAGCGGCTGCAGGAGCTGCTGGAGGCGCCGGGCGCGCGAGTGCTGTTCGGCAACTCCGGCGCCGAGGCCAACGAGGCCGCGTTCAAGATGGCCCGGCGCACCGGCCGGCCGAACATCATCGCCGCGGAGAACGCGTTCCACGGCCGCACGATGGGCGCGCTCGCGCTCACCGGGCAGCCCGCGAAGAGGACCCCGTTCGAGCCGATGACCCCGGGCGTCAGCCACGTGCCCTACGGCGACGTGGCCGCGCTGGAGGCCGCCGTCGACTCCGACACCGCCGCCGTGTTCCTCGAGCCGATCATGGGGGAGGCCGGCGCGGTCACCCCGCCGGCCGGCTACCTGGCCGCCGCCCGCGAGATCACCAGCAAGGCCGGCGCGCTGCTGGTGCTCGACGAGGTGCAGACCGGCATCGGCCGCACCGGCAGCTGGTTCGCCTTCCAGCGGGCCGGCGTCGTGCCGGACGTCGTGACGCTGGCCAAGGGCCTGGGCGGCGGCCTGCCGATCGGCGCCTGCATCGGCTTCGGCGCGGCCGGCGACCTGCTGGAGCCGGGCCACCACGGCACCACGTTCGGCGGCAACCCGGTGTGCGCGGCCGCCGCGCTGGCCGTGCTCGACACGATCGCCTCCGACGGCCTGCTCGACCACGTCACCCAGCTCGGCAAGGAGATCGTCACCGGGGTCGAGGCGCTGGGCCACCCGCTGGTCCGCGGCGTCGACGGGGCCGGCCTGCTGATCGGCGTCCTGCTGGGCGAGCCGGTGTCGGCCGCGGTCGCCTCGGCCGCCCGCGACGCCGGGTTCCTGGTCAACAACGCCGTGCCCGACCGGCTCCGGCTGGCCCCGCCGCTGGTGCTGACCGAGGGCCAGGCCAAGGAGTTCCTGGACGCTTTCCCGGCGATCCTGGACGCCGCCGGAGGGACGTGATGGTCCGCCACCTCCTGCGCGACGACGACCTCACCCCCGACGAGCAGCGCGACGTCCTGGACCTGGCCGACGCGATGAAGGCCGATCCGCTCGCGCTGCGCCCGCTGGCCGGCCCGCGGTCGGTGGCGGTGCTGTTCGACAAGTCGTCCACGCGCACCCGGATCTCGTTCCAGGTCGGGATCGGCCAGCTCGGCGGCACCCCGCTGATCGTCGACGCGCAGGCCAGCCAGCTCGGCCGCGGCGAGACGATCGGCGACACGGCCCGCGTGCTGTCCCGCTACGTCGACGCGATCGTCTGGCGCACGGGCGACCAGTCGCGCATCGAGGAGATGGCCGCGGGCGCGACCGTGCCGGTGGTCAACGCGCTGACCGACCAGTTCCACCCGTGCCAGGTGCTGGCCGACCTGCAGACCATCCGCGAGCGGTTCGGGAAGCTGTCCGGGCTCACCCTGGCCTACCTGGGCGACGGCGCCAACAACATGGCCCACTCGCTGCTGCTGGGCGGGGCAACCGCCGGGTTGACGGTGCGCGTGTGCGCGCCGGAGGGCTTCACCCCGGGCCAGGACGTCGTGCGCGACGCCAAGAACCGGGCGTCGGACACCGGCGGGGCGGTGGAGCTGGTCGCCGACCCGCACGCCGCCGTCGACGGCGCAGACGTCGTGGTGACCGACACCTGGGTCTCCATGGGTCAGGAGGACGACGGCCTCGACCGCGAGGCCCCGTTCCGCCCGCTGCAGGTCAACGCGGCCCTGCTGGAGCGCGCCGCGGAGGGCGCGATCGTGCTGCACTGCCTGCCGGCGCACCGCGGCCACGAGATCACCGACGAGGTCATCGACGGCCCGGCCAGCGCGGTCTGGGACGAGGCGGAGAACCGGTTGCACGCGCAGAAGGCGCTGTTGGCGTGGTTGCTCCAGCAGTGAGTCGCGTGGCACGGCAGGCGCGGATCATCGAGCTGATCCGCGACCGCGCCGTGCACAGCCAGACCGAGCTGCTCGGGATGCTGGAGGACGAGGGCATCGGGACCACCCAGGCCACCCTCTCCCGCGATCTCGACGAGCTCGGCGCGGTCAAGCTGCGCGGCGCCGACGGGGGCACCCCGGTCTACGTCATCCCCGACGACGGCAGCCCGGTGCGCGGCATCTCCGGCGGCACCACCAGACTGGGCCGGCTGCTGGGGGAGCTGCTCACCGGCGCCGACGCCAGCGGCAACCTCGCCGTCCTGCGCACCCCGCCCGGGGCCGCGCACTACCTGGCCAGCGCGCTGGACCGCGCGGCCCTGCACGAGGTCGTCGGCACCATCGCCGGCGACGACACCCTGATGGTGGTGGCCCGTGAGCCGCTCACCGGCGCCGAACTCGTCGCGCTGCTGCGCGAACTCCAGCTGAGGAGCCCGTCTTGAGCAAGGTCCTGTCCTCCCTCCCGAAGGGCGAGCGCATCGGCATCGCCTTCTCCGGGGGCCTCGACACGTCCGTGGCGGTCGCCTGGATGCGGGAGAACGGCGGGATCCCGTGCACCTACACCGCCGACCTCGGCCAGTACGACGAGCACGACATCGCCGGGGTGCCCGGGCGCGCCGAGCAGTACGGCGCCGAGATCGCCCGCGTGGTCGACATCAAGCCGCAGCTGGTCGAGGAGGGCCTGGCCGCGCTGGCCTGCGGCGCCTTCCACATCCGCTCCGCCGGTCGGACGTACTTCAACACCACCCCGCTGGGCCGGGCCGTCACCGGCACGCTGCTGGTGCGGGCCATGCACGCCGACGACGTCAACATCTGGGGCGACGGCTCCACCTACAAGGGCAACGACATCGAGCGGTTCTACCGCTACGGCCTGATGGCCAACCCCGAGCTGCGCATCTACAAGCCGTGGCTCGACGCCGCGTTCGTCCAGGAGCTGGGCGGGCGCGACGAGATGAGCCGCTGGCTCACCGCGCACGGGCTGCCCTACCGCGACTCGGCGGAGAAGGCCTACTCCACCGACGCCAACATCTGGGGCGCGACGCACGAGGCCAAGACCCTCGAACACCTCGACGTCTCGCTGGAGACCATCGAGCCGATCATGGGCGTCAAGTTCTGGGACCCCTCGGTCGAGATCGAGACCGAGGACGTCGCGATCACCTTCGAGGCCGGCTACCCGGTGGCGATCAACGGCAGGCGCTTCGCCGACCAGGTCGCGCTGGTGCTGGAGGCCAACGCCATCGGCGGGCGCCACGGGCTGGGCATGTCCGACCAGATCGAGAACCGGATCATCGAGGCGAAGTCGCGCGGCATCTACGAGGCGCCCGGCATGGCGCTGCTCTTCGCCGCCTACGAGCGGCTGCTCAACGCCATCCACAACGAGGACACGCTGGCCAACTACCACGACGCGGGCCGCAGGCTCGGCCGGCTGCTCTACGAGGGCCGCTGGCTCGACCCGCAGTCGCTCATGCTGCGCGAGTCGACCCAGCGCTGGATCGCCTCGCTCGCGACGGGCACCGTCACCCTGCGCCTGCGCCGCGGCGACGACTACACGATCCTCGACACCCAGGGCTCGGGCTTCTCCTACCACCCGGAGCGGCTGTCGATGGAGCGCGTGGAGAACGCGGCCTTCGGCCCGGAGGACCGCATCGGCCAGCTGACCATGCGCAACCTCGACATCGCCGACTCCCGGGCCAAGCTGGAGGCCTACGCCGGGCAGCCGCACGAGCAGGGCACGGTGCTCGTCGAGCACGGCACGCTGTTCGGGGAGCTGCCCCCGGGCGGCTTCGACCGGATCGCCGAGCGCGACGACGCCGACGGGCCCGACGCCGGCGCCTCGCTCGACGAGGCCGCCCTAGAAGCGGGGACCGACTGATGGCCGGGCTGTGGGGCGGCCGGTTCGCGTCCGGGCCCGCGGACGCGCTGGCCGCGCTGTCGAAGTCGACCCAGTTCGACTGGCGCCTCGCGCCCTACGACGTGCGGGGTTCGCAGGCCCACGCCCGCGTGCTGCACCGCGCCGGCCTGCTCACCGACGACGAGCTCGCCGGCATGCTCGACGCGCTGGCCAAGCTGGCCGCCGACGTCGAGTCCGGGGCGTTCGGACCGGCGCCCGCCGACGAGGACGTGCACTCCGCGCTGGAGCGCGGCCTGATCGAGCGGGCCGGCCCGGAGCTGGGCGGCAAGCTGCGGGCCGGGCGCTCGCGCAACGACCAGGTGGCCACGCTGTTCCGGATGTGGCTGCGCGACGCGGCCCGCCGGGTCGGTGCCGGCGTGCTGGACGTCGTCGACGCGCTCGTGGCGCAGGCCGGCGCGCACCCCGACGCCCCGATGCCCGGGCGCACCCACCTGCAGCACGCCCAGCCCGTGCTGCTGGCCCACCACCTGGCCGCGCACGCGCACGCGCTGTTGCGTGACGTCGACCGGTTGGGTGATTGGGACAAGCGGGCGGCCGTGTCGCCGTACGGCTCGGGCGCGCTGGCCGGCTCCTCGCTGGGGCTCGACCCCGAGGCGGTGGCCGCCGAGCTGGGCTTCGACTCCGCCGCGGCCAACTCGATCGACGGCACCGCCGCGCGCGACTTCGCGGCCGAGGCGGCGTTCGTGCTGGCCATGATCGCGGTGGACCTCTCCCGGATCGCCGAGGAGGTGATCCTGTGGGCGACCGCCGAGTTCGGCTACGTCACCCTCGACGACGCCTTCTCCACCGGCAGCTCGATCATGCCGCAGAAGAAGAACCCGGACGTCGCCGAGCTGGCCCGCGGCAAGGCCGGCAGGTTGATCGGCAACCTGTCCGGACTGCTGGCCACGCTCAAGGGCCTGCCGCTGGCCTACAACCGCGACCTGCAGGAGGACAAGGAGCCGCTGTTCGACTCGGTCGAGCAGCTGGAGCTGCTGCTGCCCGCCGTCGCCGGCATGGTGCGCACGCTCGTCTTCCACACCGGGCGCCTCGCCGAGCTGGCGCCGGCCGGTTTCACCCTGGCCACCGACATCGCGGAGTGGCTCGTGCGGCAGGGCGTGCCGTTCACGGTGGCCCACGATGCGGCAGGCGGTTGCGTGCGCGCCGCGGAGGCCCGCGGCGTCGGGCTCGACGCGCTCACCGACGCGGAGCTCGCGGCCGTCCACCCGGCACTCACCCCGGACGTCCGGACGGTGCTGAGCGTGGCAGGCTCGATCGCCTCGCGCGACGCCCGCGGCGGCACCGCGGGGACCCGGGTCGCCGAGCAGCTCGACGCCCTGCGGGCCACCGCCGCCGCGGCCCGCGCCGCGCTGACCACATGAGATCTCGAGAGGATCACCGATGACCTCGCCAGCCGACCTGGCGCGCCCCGACCTGGACGCCGCCCAGCAGGCCTACGCCGACCTCAAGGCCGCGGGCATGTCCCTCGACCTGACCCGGGGCAAGCCGTCCTCGGCCCAGCTCGACCTGGCCGCCGCGCTGCTCACCGAGCCGTTGGCCGACTTCAGGGCCGCCGACGGCACCGACACCCGCAACTACGGCGGCCTCAACGGGCTCAAGGAGCTGCGCGAGATCTTCGCGCCGGTGCTGCAGGTGCCGGTCGACCAGCTGGTCGCGTTCGGCAACTCCAGCCTCGAGCTGATGTACGAGACGGTCGCCCAGGCGCTGCTGACCGCCATGCCCGGCGCGAACGGGCGCTGGGCCGACGAGGACCGGATCGTGTTCCTGGCCCCCGTCCCCGGCTACGACCGGCACTTCGCGCTGTGCGAGAAGCTCGGCGTCGAGCTCGTCACCGTCCCGATGACCGAGGACGGCCCCGACATGGACGTCGTCGAGGAGCTGGTCGCGGGCGACCCCGCGATCAAGGGCATCTGGTGCGTGCCGAAGTACTCCAACCCCGACGGCGCGATCTACTCCGACGAGGTCACCCGCCGGCTGGCCACCATGACCACCGCGGCGCCGGACTTCCGGGTCTTCTGGGACAACGCCTACGCGGTGCACCACCTGACCGACACCGAGCACGAGGTCGCCGACGTGCTCGCGCTGGCCGCCGAGGCCGGCCACGCCGACCGCGTCTTCGTGTTCGGGTCCACCTCGAAGATCACCCTGGCCGGGGCGGGCGTGTCGTTCCTGGGCGCCTCGCCGGCCAACGTCGCCTGGTGGCTCGCGGTCGCCGGCAAGCGCAGCATCGGCCCGGACAAGACCAACCACCTGCGCCACGCCCGCTTCCTGCGCGACGCCGACGGCGTGCGGGCGCACATGCGCAAGCACCGCGAGATCATCGAGCCGAAGTTCGCCGCGGTCGAGGACGTGCTCAGCCGCAACTTCGCCGACACCCCCGGGGTGAGCTGGTCGAAGCCGCGGGGCGGCTACTTCGTCACGCTGACCGTGCCCGACGGCACCGCCACCGAGATCGTCCGGCTGGCCAAGGAGGCCGGCATCGCGCTGACCCCGGCCGGGTCGACCCACCCCTACGGCGAGGACCCGGAGGACCGCACCATCCGGCTGGCCCCGACGTTCCCGGTGCTGGACGAGGTGCGCAAGGCGATGGAGGGCGTCGCGATCTGCGTGAAGCTGGCGCTGGCCCAGCGCTGAGCACCCGGTGACAACCCGCTCGCCCGCCGTGCTGCTCGACCGCAGCGAGCTGGCCGTCGACGTGGTGGCCGCGGCGGTGCGCCTGCTCGGGTGCACCGTCGCGGCCGACACGCCCGACGGGCCGGTCGCCGTGCGGCTGGTCGAGGTCGAGGCCTACCGCGGCGCGGACGACCCGGCCTCGCACAGCTTCCGCGGCCGCACCCCGCGCAACGCGGTGATGTTCGGCCCGGCCGGGCACCTGTACGTCTACTTCGTCTACGGGATGCACTTCTGCGCCAACGTCTCCTGCCTCGCCGATGGCGAGGCCGGTGCGGTGCTGCTGCGGGCCGGTGAGGTGGTCTCCGACGTCGGGCTGGCCAGGGCGCGGCGCCCCACGGCGCGACGCGACGCCGACCTGGCCCGCGGACCGGCCCGGCTGGCGTCGCTGCTGGGGCTGGACCGCGACGCCAACGGCCTCGACGTGACCGACCCCGCGTCGCGGGTGCGGGTGCTGGCCGGCGACCCGGTCGACCCGGCCACGGTGCGCACCGGCCCGCGGGTCGGCGTGGCCGCCGGCCACGACACGCCCTGGCGGTTCTGGCTCGACGGCCACCCCGCGGTGAGCCCGTACCGGCCCGGTAGGCGGCGCGTCACACCCGTGGGAGGCGTGCCGGACTAGCCGCCGGGGATAGGGCAGCCTATCCTTCCGCCGTGATCGCTCATCGACGTCGTTCCGGCTGGTTGTCCGCATTCGTGGCGGCCGGCGCTCTCCTGCTCACGGCCTGCGGGGGCGGTGCCGGCACGGCCGAGCCCGCGGCCCCGGCCACCGGTGGTGGGAGCGGGGCCGCCGCCGGGGCGTTCCCGGTGAGCGTCGAGCACGAGTACGGCACCACCGAGATCCCCAGCGCGCCCCAGCGCGTCGTCTCCCTCGGCTACACCGACCAGGACCAGATCCTCGCCCTGGGCGTCGTCCCGGTGGCCATCCGCGAGTGGAGCGGCAACAAGCCGTCGGCGACGTGGGAGTGGGCCCAGGACAAGCTGCAGGGCCAGCAGCCGCAGGTGCTCAACGGGGTCACGATCGACCCGGAGACGGTCGCCGCGCTCGCCCCCGACCTCATCGTCGCGATCACCGCCGGGCTCACCCGCGAGGAGTACGACACCTTCTCCCGGATCGCCCCGACGATCGTCCAGCCCAAGGGCGACATCGCCTACAACAGCGCGTGGCAGGACACCACGCGACTGGTCGGGCAGGCGCTCGGGCGCGAGGCCGAGGCCGACAAGCTGGTCACCGACCTCGAAGCCCGCTTCGAGGAGGCGAAGGCCCGGTACCCGCAGCTGGCGGGGAAGAAGGCGATGGTCGCCGGGGTGTCCACCGGCGGGGCCAACTGGTTCGCCTACAGCTCGGGCGACGCGCGCGGCCGGTTCCTGACCTCGCTGGGCATGACGATCCCGCCGGAGGTCGACCAGGCCGCAGGCGACAGCTTCTACGTCGAGTTCAGCCTGGAGCAGCTGCCCACGATCGACCGGGCCGACGTGGTCGCCTGGCTGGACGTCACGAACGGCGCGCCCGAGTCGAAGATCGAGAACGTGCCGGGCCACGAGCTGCTCACCGTGTTCCAGCAGGACCGCCTGCTCACGCTGACCGAGGAGCAGGGCAACGCGATGGGCTTCAGCAGCGTGCTGAGCCTGCCGCTGCTGCTCGACACCGTTCCGCAGCAGCTCGCCGAGAAGCTGGGCGGCTGAGCGGGCCCGCCGCGGAACCCGCTCGACCCCGCTTGGGACAATCGACCCCGTGAGCACGGACATCCTCGACGAGCTGAAGTGGCGCGGCCTGGTCGCGCAGTCCACCGACGAGGACGCGCTGCGCCGCGACCTCGCGTCGGGGGTGCTCACGCTCTACTGCGGCTTCGACCCGACGGCCCCGAGCCTGCACGCCGGGAACCTCATGCCGCTGCTCACGCTGCGGCGGTTCCAGCGGGCCGGGGCCCGTCCCATCGCGCTCGCCGGCGGCGCCACCGGCATGATCGGCGACCCGCGCGACGTCGGCGAGCGCTCCCTCAACGACCTCGACACCGTGCGCACCTGGACCGACCGGGTGCGCGGCCAGCTGGAGCGGTTCGTCGAGTTCGACGACTCGCCCACCGGGGCGCTGCTGGTCAACAACCTGGACTGGACGAGCCGGCAGTCGACGCTGGAGTTCCTGCGCGACGTCGGCAAGCACTTCCGGATCGGCGACATGCTCGGCCGCGAGACGGTCAAGCGCCGGCTCGCCGCCGACGGCATGTCCTACACCGAGTTCAGCTACCTGCTCCTGCAGAGCCAGGACTACCTGCACCTGTTCCGCCGCCACGGCTGCCGCCTGCAAGTGGGCGGGTCCGACCAGTGGGGCAACATCGTCGGCGGGGTCGACCTGATCCACCGCGTGGAGCGGCAGAGCGTGCACGCGCTCACCACCCCGCTGGTCACCGACAGCGAGGGCCGCAAGTTCGGCAAGTCCACCGGGGGCGGCAGCGTCTGGCTCGACCCCGAGATGACCTCGCCGTACGCGTGGTTCCAGTACTTCGTCAACGTCGAGGACGCCGGCGCCGCGTCGTACTTGCGGTACTTCACCTTCCTGCCCCCCGAGGAGATCGAGGAGCTGGAGAAGGCCACCGCCGAGCGGCCGCACCTGCGCTCGGCGCAGCGCAAGCTCGCCGAGGAGATGACCACCCTCGTGCACGGCGAACGCGCCACCCGGCAGGTGACCGCCGCGAGCGGCGCGCTGTTCGGGCGGGGGGAGCTGCGCGAGCTCGACGCGTCGACGCTGTCGGCGGCGCTGGCCGAGGTCCCGACCGCCGACATCCGGTTGAACGACGGACCGACGATCGTCGACCTGCTCGTGGCGACCGGCCTCGCGGACAGCCGCGGGGCGGCGCGGCGCACCGTCGCTGAGGGCGGGGCGTACGTGAACAACGCCAAGGTGACCGCCGACGACTGGCAGCCGTCGCAGGCCGATCTGCTGCCCGGTGGCTGGCTCGTCGTCCGCCGCGGCAAGCGCAACCTCGCCGGCGCCCGCGTCCAGCCCAGTTGAGCTGGGCAAACGCGGGAACCGACCCCCCGGTTTGAAACCCCTTGCCGGGGCGTGTAACTTACTCCATGTCGCCACGGAGGGCAGCACGACAGACCGGGACTGGATCTCAGGCCCAGAGTCAGCCCCCAGGAGTGGCGGCCAGCCAGTGAGAGGCACTGAGGCGCAGCTCACGCCAGGTGGGCCAGGTGGAGCTTGACTCCACGAACTGGACCACCTACAGTAGAAAAGTTGCTCCGGCTCAGCCGGGCGACTGACACCCCGGAAGGTGCCTCGCGGCCCTGGATGGTGTGTGGGTGTCTTTTGAGAACTCAACAGTGTGTCGAGCTATTGTTTTCTGGTTTTGGTTTTGTGCCAGATATGTTCGGCTGTGCGAGTGCGTACCCCGTGCGTTGCTTGTGCAGTGGTT
>NZ_JAHDTH010000006.1 GCF_018531445.1 Pseudonocardia lacus | reverse complement strand
GGGTCGCCCGGGCCCCGGCAGCCGGGGGCCGGGGCCCGGCCCGGGGACCGGCCGCGCCCTCGGGGTGCGGCCGGTGCTGCCCCGGGAGCGCTCCCCTCCGTCGCGGAACCGGTCCGACCCGACACCGTGATGGGAGGTGGTCGACACCGATACTCCCTGGTCACAACGTTCTGATCCGGTCTCTGTCACGCCGAACCGCCCCGCCCGGTCCCCGGGCGGGGCGGTCGGGTGGACGGGGACACCCGACCCGCCCGCCCGACCCGCCCGCCAGACACCGAGGGAGACCGCCGCGTGAGCCTGAGCACCGTGTGGCTGCAGATGTTCGACGGCAGCCTCGTCCGCGCCGACCAGGTCGTCGAGATCGAGCTGCACCGGACCCCCGAGATCGCCGGCAAGCCGTCGCGCTGGCTGCTCGACGTGGTGCTGGCGGTGCCGGTGGGCGGCGGCGGAGGCCCGCACGAGAGCTGGCGGACCGGTCCGCTGCACCGCACCCTGGTCCAGAGCTCGACCCCGCCCACCGAGGCCCCCGCGGCGCTGGCCCGGCTGCTGGCCCGGCTCGACGCCGCCGACGCGGCCGGGATCGTGCGCGCCGACGTGACCCGGGCGGGGGCCACCCCACCCCGCGCCACCGCCGTCGTGGCCAGCGCGGTGCGGCTCGGCTTCACCCCGTTCGACGAGGCCGAACCCGACGCCCCGTCCGGCGCCGCGCCCGCCGGGCCGGAACCCGCGGCGGTGGCCGGCGCGCTCTCCTGATCCGATCCTCCATCCGACCACGGTCCGACGCGGAAGGGCACCGCGGCGGGCCAGGATGGGCCCATGGGCGCACCCACCGTCGTCGACGACGACCACGTCCGCTGGATCACCTTCGACCGGCCGGAGGCGGCCAACGCGCTGCACCCCGACGACCTCGAACCGCTGGCCGACGCGGTGCGCGGGATCGGGCCGGGCACGCGCGCGATCGTCTTCACCGGGGCCGGTGGGCGGGCGTTCTGCGCCGGCATGCACCTGGACGCCTTCGCCGGCCTCACCCCCGCCACCGCCCGCCGGCTGATCTCCCGGCTCGCCGACGCGCTGCGCGCCGTGCGCCACGCCCCCGTCCCGACGGTGGCGATGCTCAACGGCGCGTGCATCGGCGCGGCCCTGGAGCTCGCGCTGGCCTGCGACCTGCGCACCGCCCGTCCGGGCGTGCGGCTCGGGCTGCCCGAGGTCGCGCTCGGCATCCCCTCCGTCGTCGACGCCGCCCTGCTGCCGGCGTACGTGGGGCTGTCCCGGGCCCGCGAGATGATCCTCACCGGCGACCTGTACGAGCTGGACGCCTTCGGCCCCGGCTTCGCCAACCGGGTGGCCGCCCCCGACCGGCTGCGCGCCGAGACCCTGGCGCTGCTGCGGCGTGTCACGGCGCACACCCCCGAGGTGCTGGCGGCGCAGAAGGCGCTGTTCGAGACGTGGCTGGAGCAGGGCATCAGCGCCTGCGTCGCGACCAGCGTGGACGTGTTCGCCGACGTCTTCGCGGCCCCCGCCACCGCGGCCGCCCTCGCCGCCCACCGCCGCTGAGCCACTCCCGTGCGGGGTGCGAGTGCGACGCCGAGGAGCGGGTATCCGGCGCGGTGACCGAAACCGGGCCGGGCGGTGACCTCGCCGCGTACATCGAGGAGCGGGTCGCCGCGGCGGTCGAGCGGGCCCTCCGGGAACCGCAGGTCTACGGCGACGAGCGCAAGCTGCACGTCCACCCGACCGCCGTGGTCAACGACGCGCTGTTCAACCTCTCCTCCGGGGAGATCACCGTCGAGGAGTACGCCTTCTTCGGCCACCGGGTCTCGGTGCTCACCGGCACCCACGACATCACCGTGTTCGACCGCGCCCGGCAGATCACCGTGCCCAGGTCCGGCCGCGACGTGGTGATCGGGCGCGGGGCGTGGGTCTCCACCAACGCGCTGGTCCTGGGGCCGTGCCGGATCGGCGAGCACGCCGTGGTCGCCGCGGGCAGCGTCGTCCTCGCCGACGTCGAGCCGTTCACCGTGGTCGGCGGGACGCCGGCCCGCGTGCTGTCGACGATCACCGAGCGCCCGTCCGGTTCGCCGTGAGCCACCCCGGGCGGGGCCCGGCGGCTATCTTCCGGTGATCGCGTCCGCGGCGGGGCGGGCGCCGGCGCGGAGGTCGGAATGACGATCATGGAGCGGTTCTCCCTCGAGGGCCGGGTGGCCATCGTGACCGGGGCGTCATCGGGGCTGGGGGTGTCGTTCGCCCGCGGCCTGGCCGAGGCCGGGGCCGACGTGGTGCTGGGCGCCCGCCGCGCCGACAGGCTCGCCGACACCGCGAACCTCGTCACCGACACCGGCCGGCGGGCCCTCGCCGTCGCCACCGACGTGGCCCAGCAGCCCGACTGCCAGGCACTGGTCGACGCGGCGATGGCCGAGTTCGGCCGGGTCGACGTGCTGGTCAACAACGCCGGCATCGGCACGGCCGCGCCGGCCA
Source organism: Pseudonocardia lacus (assembly GCF_018531445.1). Taxonomy (GTDB): domain Bacteria; phylum Actinomycetota; class Actinomycetes; order Mycobacteriales; family Pseudonocardiaceae; genus Pseudonocardia; species Pseudonocardia lacus. The sequence continues at coordinate 75,912 of NZ_JAHDTH010000006.1, read as the reverse complement.
CCCGGGAGGACCCGGCCGAGTTCCGGCGGGTGATCGACGTCAACCTCAACGGCTGCTACTGGATGGCCCAGGCCTGCGGGCGGGTCATGCAGCGCGGCAGCAGCATCGTCAACATCTCCAGCGTCCTCGGGCTGACCACGGCCGGGCTGCCGCAGGCCGGCTACGCGGCCAGCAAGGCCGGCCTGATCGGCCTGACCCGCGACCTGGCCCAGCAGTGGAGCGGGCGCAAGGGCATCCGGGTCAACGCACTCGCGCCCGGCTTCTTCGCCACCGAGATGACCGACCAGTACCAGCCCGGCTACCTGGAGGAGCAGTTGGAGCGGCGGGTGCTGATGCACCGGGTGGGCAACCCGTCCGAGCTGACCGCCGCGCTGCTGTTCCTGGCCAGCGACGCCGGCGGCTACGTCACCGGCCAGACCCTCGCCGTGGACGGCGGGATCACCGTCACCTGACCGGCCGCTTACGATCCCGACGCATGACCGGTGCGCGCGGCAGCAGCGACATCGCGGCGGCGTTGGGCGTGCGGCTGGACGGCGTCCGACCGGTCCCGGGCCACCGCGGCCAGCGGCGCACGTTCTTCGCGCACTGGGACGGCGAGCCGGTCGTCGCGAAGTGGGGACTGGACGAGGACCTGCCCGCGAAGATCCCGTACGTGGCCGGGCAGGTGCCGGAGCTGAGCCGTCGCGGCATCCCCGCCGCCCCGGTCCTCGCGCACGCGCCCATGCACGGCGGCGGGTACGCCTGGCTCCAGCCCCGCCTACCCGGACGCCCCGCCGACCCCGGTCCCGCCCTGCTCGCCGAACTGCTCGCGATGCTCGACCGGATGCGCGACGCCCCGCCCGGCGAGCACCGCACCGACCACAACGCCTGGGTCGCCGCCACGGTCCGCGACGACCTGGCCGGCTACTGGGCGAACACCGCCGCCATCGGCCCGACCGCCCGAGCCCTGGGCGAGCAGGTCCGGGCCTGGGCGACGGCACAGCCGCCTCCGCCCCCCGCGAGCGACTACGTCCATGTCGACCTCAACCTCGGCAACGTCCTCGTCGACGGCGACACGATCGTCGGCCTGGTCGACCTGGAGAACCTCGGCATCGGCAGCCCCGCGGTCGACGCCGCCCGCCTGGCCTACGAGTGGCACGCCGCCGGTGCGCCGGGGCTGGCCGACATCATCCGCTACGGGCGTTCGTGCCACGGCGAGGCCGGCTGGCGGTACGCGGTCGCGTACGAGGTCGCGAGTCGGCTCGGCTTCCGGAGCGAGCACATGGTCGACGACGATCCGGCGGCCGATGTGGACGTTGCGGGCGGGTACTTCGACGCTGTCCGTTCGGGGTGACTGTCCCGGCCTCCGATGGTTTTGAGGGGCCTCCGGCGACTCCTACGCGGAGGGCGACCTCTGAAGTGTCAAGCAGGGGCTTGGGGAGGCTGCCGGGCTCCCGTTCGGTCCCGGGGTCGGGCTCGTCCTCGCCGGCGGGTGTGCGGGCCGCCCTCCCCGGCCGAGTCGATCATGTGATTCGGGGTCCTCGCAGACCCAGCGGTGCCCTCGCAACCCGCCGGCGCGCTGCGAGCACCCAGCCGGCGCTGCGACACCCACCTGGCGCTGCGAGGACACCCCGCCCGGGGTTCGGGGCGTCTTCGCAGGGCCTGTGCGGTCTTGGCAGGTGCTGTAGACCCTGCGAAGACCATGAGGACTCTGCGAAGACGCCCAGCGGGTGTGCGCTGTCGCCCTCCCGCGCCGAGTCGATCATGCGATTCGGGGTCCTCACAGACTCAGCGGTGCGAGGACACCCGACCCGCCGGCCCGCCAGGCCGCGAAGGGGGCCACCCGACCCCGAAACCCCGGCGGGAGGATGGCTCAGCCCATGCCCTTGGGGGCGCGCTGCTTCATGAACCCGAACAGGTAGCCCGCCACCCGGCGCATCTGGATCTCGTCGGAGCCCTCGGTGATCCGGTAGCGGCGGTGGTGGCGGTAGATGTGCTCGAACGGCTTGTGCCGGGAGTAGCCCAGCCCGCCGTGCACCTGCATGGCCCGGTCGGCGGCGTCGCAGCACAGCCGGTTGCCCCGGTAGTTGCAGATCGAGACCTGCTCGGACTGGGTGAACGCGCCCTCGGTGTCCATCAGCCAGGCCGTCTTGTGGATCAGCGCGCGCAGCATCTCGGCCTCGGCGTGCAGTTCGACCAGCGGGAACTGGATCGCCTGGTTGGTGGCCAGCGCCTTGCCGAACGGCTTGCGCTGCTTGGCGAACTTCACCGACTCGTCGATGCAGTAGAGCGCGGCGCCGAGGCTGGACGCGGCCTGGCGGATGCGGTTCTCGTTGAAGAAGTGCTGCACCACGGCCAGCCCGCGGCCCTCCTCGCCGAGGATCGCCGAGTTCGGCACCCGCACCTGGTCCAGGCTGATGCGGCCGTGGTCGGTGGGCATGTTGAAGGTCCAGAGGAACTCCTCGACCTTGAAGCCCGGGGCGTCGGTGGGGGTCAGGAACGCGGTGATGCCGTGGCCGTCGCCTGGCTCGCCGGAGGTGCGGGCGAAGATCAGGTCGTACTTCGCGGTGTGGATGCCGGTGTTCCAGGTCTTGGCCCCGGTGATCAGCCAGTCGTCGCCGTCGCGGACGGCGTAGGTGTCCATGTGGGTGGCGTCGGAGCCGTGCTCGGGCTCGGTGATGCCGAACGCGAAGCCCTTGGTGCCCGACGCCAGTCCCTCGACCCACTCGGCCTTCTGCTCGTCGCTGCCGTGCTCGAGCATCAGCAGCAGCCCGACGTTGTTGCCCACGATCGCGTGCTCGTTCTGCAGGTCGCAGTGCAGGCCGAGGCCCTTGGACGCGAGGTGCTCGCGGATCACGGCCATGCCCAGGTTGGAGCCGTCGCGCCCGCCGAACTCGGCCGGGAATGCGTAGCGGTAGTGGCCGGCGGCGTCGGCCCGGCGGCGGGCCTCGCGCAGCAGCTCCTCCCACTCGTGGCTGGGCAGCCCGCCGCGGTCCCAGTCGGTGCGGGCGTCCTCGCGGCGGTGGTCGAAGAACCGGATGTTGTCGTCGGCCTCCTCCAGGGGGCGGATCTCGCGCTCGATGAACTCGTCGAGCTCGTCGAGGTAGTCGAGAAGCTCCTTGGGCAGGGTCAGGTCCATGAGCGCTCCATTGCATCGGTGGACGTCATCGGTCAGCATCGGTCAGCCTTGACCGGTTTCCCGGCCGTGGTCCCGACCGTGCCCCGCGCCGCCCGCGAGGGCAACCGGGCCAAACCGACATCACACGAGCGGAGATCACACGCCCATGGGCCCGACCCCGCCGCACGACCGACCCGAGGCCGCCGAGCTGCTGCGCACCGTCCGGGAGCTGCTGGTGGACGAGGTCGTACCGGCCACCGACGGCATGCTCGCCTACCACGTGCGCATCGCCGCGCGCCTGGTCGGCATGGTCGAGCGCGAGCTGGAGCGGGGCCCCGAGGACGCGCGCCGGCACGCGGCCGACCTCGACCGCCTCGGCCACCCCGACGACGCCGCGCTCGGCGCGGCGATCCGCGCAGGCGAGTTCGACGACCGCGGCGACGAGCTGCGGGCGGTGCTGCGCGCCGCCGCCCACGCCCGCCTGGAGGTCTCCAACCCCCGCCACCTGTCGGGGTGACGGGGCCGGGTGGCTACAGCTCCCGACGCAGCCGCACGGCCAGCTGCTCGTAGGCCCGGAACCGGCGCGGCCGGTCCGACCAGCCCTCCGCGGTGATCTCGTCGGAGACGGCCAGGTCCTTCTCGAACTGCGCCGACAGGTCGGCGGCGAACGACTCGGACTGCACGCACAGCGTGGCCTCGTCGTTGAGCTGGAACGAGCGGTTGTCGAAGTTGACCGAGCCGACCGTCGACCAGGCCCCATCGACGACCAGCGTCTTGGCGTGCAGCATCGTCGGGCCGTACTCCCAGACGCGCACGCCGGCGTCGAGCAGCGACTTGTACACCGCCCGCCCCGCGATGCGCACCGGCGGCTTGTCCATGTGCCGGCCCGGCACCAGCAGCCGCACGTCGACGCCCCGCTCGGCCGCCTCGACGAGCGCCTCGACGAACGCCGGGCGCGGCGCGAAGTAGGCCGTGGTCAGCTCGATGCTCTCGCTCGCGCAGGCGATGGCCAGGTAGAACAGGGCCTCGGCGTCGGTGTCGCCCACCCCGGCCGATGAGCGCACCAGCTGCATCGGGCCGGCGCCGTCGGCGTCGGGCAGCTCGGGCAGGTAGTCCTCGCCGACCAGCACGTCGCCGGTGGCCTCCAGCCAGTTCTCGGCGAAGGCGCCCTGCAATCCGCGCACGATCGGGCCGCGGACCCGGACGTGGGTGTCGCGCCAGTGGTCGGGGTCCTGCGCGTCGCCGGTCCACTCCTCGGCGATGCCGACCCCGCCGATCATCCCGACCTGGCCGTCGGCGACCAGGATCTTGCGGTGCGTCCGGTGGTTCACCCGGGCCACCGCGTAGGGCTTGAGCGGGCGGAACCGGGCGACGTGGACCCCGGCGTCGATCATGTCCCGGACCAGCCGGGAATCCATCTTCGCGGTGCCGAACGCGTCCAGCAGCACGTTGACCTCGACGCCGTCGCGGGCCCGGCGGCTCAGCCGGTCGGCGACCTCGTGGGCGATGTCGCCGCGCCAGTAGACGAACGTCAGCAGGTTGATCGAGCGGCGGGCGCGCTCGATGGTGTCCAGGAACACCGGGAAGATCCGGTCGCCGTTGATCAGCAGTTCCAGGTCGTTGCCCGAGGAGATCGGCGCGCCGGTCAGGGCCTCGGCGGCGTAGAGGAACGCCTCGGACCCGACGTGCAGGTCGGCCCCGCGCAGCGCATAGCCGTGGCCGCTCTCGCGCCGGTGCCGCAGGGAGTCGGCGGCGTAGCGCCCGCCGACGAGCGCGGCACCGGCCAGCACCGGCCAGCCGCGGGACACGACCGGTCCGAGCTTCACGCGGTCACCTCCGGCCGGGTCGTCGGGCGTCGACGAGCACCCGGTCGGGAAGGAGGATCACCCACGAGCGGCATGAGCGACATCATGCCCGGAACGCGACGACGTGCTCGGCGGCCCCGTCAGGGCTGCACGGACGCCCGGTACGCCTGGAAGGCGTCCAGCAGGGACGACTCGAGCAGGACCCCACCGTCGTCCTCCGGCCACCCCACGGCGGCACCGCCCTCGACGAGCAGCCAACCACCGCGCCGTTCGAGCACCCGGGCCACCGAGGAGAGCGCGTCGCCGAGGGAGGGCGGCACCGCGGAGACCGCGGACAGGTCGGCGATGACGTGGCGGACGCCATCGGCGAGGATCGTGTCCAGCATCACCTCGACCAGCCGAACCACCGCGGGGCCGGCATCGCCGGTGACCGTGAGCACGGCGTGCCGCGGGCCGCGCACCGACATCGAGACGCCGGCGCTGGCGGCCGGGGCCATGCGGGGCGCGGGTAAGAGGTCGTCGATGGTCGACATCGTGGGCCCTCCCGAGCGGATGCGCGAGCGACGGCGACCGACTCGCCCCGGCCACTGAACTACTTATGGACCATCGCGCCCAGGGTCGAAGGTCCCGATCCGGACAGGACCTCCGGGCACCCCTCGCCCGCCCCGGACCGCGAGCCCGCCCTTCGATGCCGGTGGGCGTGCGCCCGTCACGTCCGGCCGTCACCGCGGCGGGTCCGCGAACCCCGAGACCCGCAGCGTGATGTTCAGCCGGCCCCGGTCCAGGCCGATGTCGGGCAGGTCGGCCGGCGAGTGGGCCAGCAGCTTCGGCACGCCGTGGTAGGCCAGCCGGTGCTCGTCGCCGAAGACCACCAGGTCGCCCGAGCGCAGCTCCACGTCCACCCACGGCCGGCCGCGGTGCTCGACGTTGCCCAGCCGGAACAGGCAGGGCGCGCCGAGCGAGAGCGACACGACGGGGTCGGGGGCGCGCTCGTCGCTGTCGCGGTGCATCCCCATGCGGGCGTCGCCGTCGTAGTGGTTGACGAGCGCGATGTCCGGGGCGTAGCGCCGCCCGCGCTCGGGGTCGAGGTAGGCGTCGGCGACCGCGCGGCGCCCGAGCTCGGCCAGCCAGGGCGGGAACGGCGCGACCGGCGAGCCGTCCTGGTCGTCGCGGGTGCGGGAGTACCGGTAGGGCATCCAGTGCCAGCCCAGGCACACCGTGCGCACGCTCATCGTCGCGCCGTTGGGCAGCACCGCGTGCCGGATCCCCGGCCCTTCGCGGGCCCACCCCCGGCAGGCCTCGACCAGCCGGCGCTGCTGGTCGACGTCCAGCCAGCCGGGCACGTGCACCGCGCCGGGGGCGAGCGGGCGGCGCTCACGGGGCAGCAGTTCGAGCATCGGTCCTCCCGGGACGCGACGGTAATAGCCTGCCGCGGTGATCACCCTCCCGGACGGCCGCCGGCTCCGCGTGTCCGAGACGGCCCCCGGACCGGGGCGCACGCCGGTGGTCGTGGCCGAGTGCGGGCTCGGCGACGGGCACGGGATGTGGGCCGGCGTGGCCGCCCGGGTCGGCGCGGTCACCCGGTTCGTCGCCTACGACCGCGCCGGCCTGGGCGGGAGCGACCCCGATCCGCGCCCGCGCACGGCCCGGCGGATGGCCCAGGACCTCGCCGACCTGCTCGACGCGCTGCGCCCCGGCCCGTTCGTGCTGGTCGGGCACAGCATCGGCGGGCCGGTGTGCCGGCTGGCCGCGGCCGCGCGGCCCGACGACGTCGTCGGCATGGTGCTGGTCGACCCGGCCGCCGAGGACCTGCCGGCGTCCTACACCCCCGCGATGCGGGCGCTGACCCGGCTGGGCGCCGCCACGCTGCCGCTGCAGGCCCGCATCGGCCGGCTGGATCGGCTGCACCGGCGGCGGGTCGCCGGGATCGCCTGGTCCGCGGGGATCGTCCCCGGGTCGGTCGACGGCACGGTCGCCGAGCGGCGGGCGTTCACCGCGGGCCTGGCCGAGGTGCGGGACGCGCCGCCCACGCCGCCGCGGGTGCCCGTCACCGTGCTCTCCGCCGGCACCCGGCCCGAGCTGATCGCGGCGCACGAGCGGTACGCGGCCGGGCTGCCCGACGGGCGCCACGTGCTCGTCGCCGGCAGCGGGCACGACATCCACCTGGAGCGCCCGGCCCTGGTCGCCGAGGAGATCCGGCGGATGCTCGGCTGAGCCCCGGGCAGGCCGGCTCACTCCCGCTCGGGGATGCCCGCCAGGCCCGCCGGGGGCGGCCCGACGTGCACGATCCCGAGCCGGTGCGTCGCCCTCGTCATCGCCACGTACAGGTCGTTGGCGCCGCGCTCCGACGCGGCCAGCACGGCCGCCGGGTCGGCGATCACCACCACGTCGAACTCCAGCCCCTTGGCCAGCTCCGGGGTGAGCAGCACGACCCCGCGCTCGGGGTCGGGCTCCTGCGGGACCGACAGCGCCGCGGCCAGCGCGGGTACCCGGGCCGCGGGCGCGATGACCGCCACCCGCCCCTCCTCCAGCGCCACCGCCTCGTCCGCGACCAGGGCCGCGACGCGCCGCGGGAGGTCGGCCGCCGCGGTCCGCACCCGCCACGGCCCCGCTCCCTCCGAGCGGACCGACCGCGACCGCACCCGCTCGCCCGCCCCGTCCGGGACCGGGTGGGCGGCCAGCAGCTCCTCGGCCGCGTCCATGATCTCCGCCGGGGTCCGGTAGTTGACCGTCAGCCGCACCAGCTCCCAGCGCTGCTGCAGGTGCGGGCCCAGCACCCGGTCCCAGGACGCGGCGCCGGCCGGATCGCCGGTCTGGGCCAGGTCGCCGACGACGGTCATCGAGCGGGAGGGGCAGCGCCGCACCAGCATCCGCCACGCCATCTCCGAGAGCTCCTGGGCCTCGTCCACCACGACGTGGCCGTACACCCAGGTCGGGTCGGCGGCGGCCCGCTCGGCGAGACCGCCCGCGCCGGACCCCGCCGGCGCGTCGGACCCGATGAGGGCGGCGAGCTCGTCCAGCAGCGGGACGTCGGCCGCGCTCCAGCCGCCCGGCTCGCGGCGCAGCGCGTCGACCTCGGCGGCGGTGAGGTCGGGCCAGGCCCGCGCCGGGTCGGCCAGCAGCGCCTCCAGCACCGGCCCGGGCGCCAGCTCCGGCCACAGCTCGTCCAGGGCGTCGCCGACCGCCGGCTCGGCCAGCAGCGCGCCGCGCAGGGCCGCCGCGTCCACCTCGTCGACCATCGTGACCGGGCCGCCGGGATCGTCGGGATCGACGACGAACCCGGCCGCCTCCAACGCCCGGATGTCGGCCGCGCCCAGCCGGCCGTCGGCGGTGCCGCCGTCCAGGGCCCGCCCCGACTCGTCGACCACCACCGCCTCCAGCGCCGCGACGATGCGCTCCGCCAGCGCCCCGACGACCTCGCGCTGGAACACCAGCCGCGCCCGGTTGTGCGGCTGCCCCGTCCGCCGGGCCACCCGGACCGCGCGGCGGACCTCGACCGGGTCCAGCCGCAGCGCCTGCCCCTCGAACTCCAACTCGACCGGCCCGGTCGGGCGCGCGACCCGCGCCCGGACGGCGGCGGCCAGCCGCTCGGCCATCACCGAGGCGCCCTTCAGCACCCGCGTCGCCGGCGGGTCGACGCGGTCGACCACGATCCCGGGCCGCAGCTCGGCGACGGTCGCGGCGACCACGGCGTCCTCGCCGAGGCCGGGCAGCACCTGCCCGATGTAGTCGATGAACACCCGGCTCGGCCCGACCACCAGCACCCCGCGGGCCAGCAGGTGCCGGCGGCTGTAGAGCAGGTACGCCGCGCGGTGCAGGGCCACGGCCGTCTTCCCGGTGCCGGGACCGCCCTCGACGACGAGCACGCCCATCTGGTCGGAGCGGATGATGCGGTCCTGCTCGGCCTGCAGGGTGGCGACGATGTCGCGCATGCGGCCGCTGCGCCCGGCGGTCACCGCGGCCAGCAGCGCGGCCTCGCCGGCCAGCCCCGCCTCCGCCCCGGCGCCCGAGGAGCTCAGCAGCTCGTCGTCGAGGTCGACCACGGCGCGGTCGCGGGTGCTGATGCGCCGGCGCCGGCGGACGCCCTGCGGGGCGCGGGCCGTGGCCGTGTAGAAGGGCCGGGCGGCGGGCGCGCGCCAGTCGAGCAGCAGGGTCTCGTCGTCGCCACCGTCACCATCGCGGAACAGGCCCATCCGGCCGATGTGCACCGACGCGCCGTCCTCGGTGTCCAGCCGGCCGAAGCACAGCCCGCGCTCCACCGCCTGCAGCCGGGCGGCCCGGCGGGAGTTCCAGGCCAGCTCGGCGTCCCGGTCGGCGTCGGGCTCGTCTGCCTGCTCGGCGGGTGCCGACAGGGCCGCGAGGCGCTGCGCCACCTCCGCGCGCATCGCGTCCACCACCGCGTACAGCTCGGTGACGTGGGCCTGCTCGCGCGCGATCTCGTCGGTGATCTCGGTTCCGGACACCGCAGCAGGGTGCACGCCCGATCTGCCGAGAAACAGTCTTGTTCTTCCGGCGACGTTCCATCGAGTTCTTGATCATGCTGCGCACCTGGGAGGATCGCGGGATGGCTCGCCCACCCATCCGCGACGTCCCCCTCCGCGACGACCCCATCCGGCTCGGCCAGTTCCTCAAGCTGTCCGGCCTGGCCGAGGACGGCGGGCACGCCAGGGCGCTGATCGAGGAGGGCGCCGTCCTGGTCGACGGGCGCACCGAGACCCGCCGCGGCGCGCAACTGGCCGTCGGCTCCGTCGTGGCGGTCGGCGAACTCCGCGCGCGGCCCGTGCGCGCCACATGACCCCTGCGCGGTGGAACCACAACATCCACTACCACCGCGTCGTCCTCGACGCCGCGCCCGCGCGGCCGGCCCGGGCGCTCGACGTCGGCTGCGGCAACGGGCTGCTCACCGCCGAACTGGCCGGGATCGCCGACGAGGTGGTCGGGCTGGACACCGACCCCGGCACCGTCGGGAGCGCCCGTGAGGAGTTCCCCGCCCTCCGCGACGCCTTCGTCGTCGGCGACCTCTTCGACCACCCGTTCGCCCCGGCCTCCTTCGACCTCGTGGCCTCGGTGGCCACCCTCCACCACGTCGACGCGGCCCGCGGCCTGACCCGCATGGCCGAACTGCTCCGCCCCGGCGGCACCCTGGTCGTGGTCGGGCCGGCCCGGGTCGAGCGGCTGCCCGACCTCGCCCACAGCCTCGCGGCCGCGGCGTGCAGCCGCCGGGCTGAGCCGGCTACACCACCACCGCGGACCGCTCGGTCAGGAACTCCTCCCACGAGCGCCGACCCCGGTCGGCCGTGTCCAGGTTGAGGTTGTCGCCCGCGCGGTAGGCCCTCCCCGCTGCTCCCGGGATGCGCACCGGGAGCAGCGGACGGCGTCGGCCGGTCTCCCGCAGGTAGCCGCGCAGCAACTCGTCCATGCCGTGCACGGACGGCCCCGCCAGGTCCCGCACCCGCCCCGCCGGCTCGCCCACCGCCAGCTCGACCAGCCGGGCCGCCACGTCGCGGGCGTCGACGGGTTGGAAGCGCAGCCCGCCGGGGGCGGGGACCACCGGCAGCGCCGTCATCTTCTTCGCGACGGTCAGCACGAGGTCGTGGAACTGGGCCGCGCGCAGGGTCGTCCAGGGCACCCCGGACTCCGACACCGCCCGCTCCGCGTCGAGCTTGGCCCGGAAGTAGCCCAGCGGGACCTGGTCGGCGCCGATGACCGAGATGAGCACCAGGTGCCGCACGCCGGCGGCGGCCGCGGCGCGGGCGAGGGTGGCGGTGGCGCGGTCGTCGCCCTTGGGCCCGCCGGCCAGGTGCACGACGACGTCGGCGCCAGCCACACCGCGGTCGACGCCCTCGCCGGTGAGCAGGTCGCCGGTGACGTGCTCGACACCGGCGGGCAGCTCGCGCGGGCGCCGGCTGAGCACCCGCACGTCTCGCCCGGCGGCCCGCAGCAGCGGCACCACCAGCCGCCCGAGGGTGCCGGTACCGCCGGTGACCAGGAATGATGCGGACACACTGACTCCGTTCGTCGCAGGGTTCGAGATCCGGTCACGTCGACCGGGTCCCGCGGGTCATTGCTCCGACACCCCGCGAGGGAGGAACGTGACGCGATGGACGGACGCGACCAGCTGGCCGCCCGCTTCGAGGCCGACCGACCCCGGCTGCGTGCGATCGCCCAGCGGATGCTGGGTTCGGCAGGCGAGGCCGACGACGCCGTGCAGCAGGCCTGGCTGCGGGTGGACCGCGCCGGCGTCGACGACGTGCGCAACCTCGACGCCTGGCTGACCACGGTGGTGGCACGGGTCTGCCTGAACATGCTGCGCAGCCGCGACACGCGCGCCGAGGAGCCGCTCGACGAGCACCTGTCGGAGCCGGCGAACGGCCCCGACCCCGAAGGGGAGGCGGTGCTCGCCGACTCCGTCGGGCTGGCCCTGCTGGTCGTGCTGGACACCCTCGCCCCCGCCGAACGGCTCGCGTTCGTGCTGCACGACATGTTCGCCGTGCCGTTCGACGAGATCGGCCCCATGGTCGGGCGCTCCCCCACCGCGGCGCGCCAACTGGCCAGCCGCGCCCGGCGCCGGGTGCGCGGGGCCGGTGCGGCGCCACACGCCGACCTCCCCCTGCACCGGCAGGTGGTGGAGGCGTTCCTGGCCGCCTCCCGCGGCGGCGACCTCGACGCCCTCGTCGCGCTGCTCGACCCGGACGTGGTGCTGCACGCCGACGCGGCGGTCGGCCCGACACCCGCCCCGGTCGAGCTGCGCGGGGCTCCGAACGTGGCGCGGGGAGCGCTGCTGGCGTCCGAACGGGTGCGGGCGAGCCGGATCGTGCTGGTCGACGGGGACGTCGGGTTGGTACTGGCGCCGCGTGGGCGGCTCGTGGTGGCGCTGCGGTTCGCGTTCGTCGGGTCGCGGATCGGCGGGGTCGAGGTGATCGCCGAACCTGACCGCCTCCGCTCCCTCGCCATCACCGAGATCGATGGGGCGCCGGCCGAGTAGGGCGGTGCGCACACCTCGCAGCCCTCGACGTCTGCCGGCGACGTCGCAGAGTCCCCATGGTCTTCGCAGGGTCCGCAGCACCTGCGAAGACCCCACCACCCCTGCGAAGACGCCCAACCCCGGGCGGGAGCGTCCTCGCAGCGCGGGGTGGTGTCCTCGCAGCGGTCAACCCGCCTCCCGAGCCGCCCGCTCCAACCGCTCCCGGTACTCCCCCCACCACCCACCATCCCCCGGCGCCATGTTGTCGTTGTCCACCCGCAGCCCGACCTGCCCGTCGATCAGCTCGCGGACGATGTCGGCGTGGCCGGCGTGCCGGTGCGTCTCGGCGATCATGTGCACCAGGATCTGGTGCAGGGTGACCTCGCTGCGCTCGCCCGGCCAGTGCGGGACGTGGCCGACGGCGTCGAGCGGGAGCGCGTCGATGGTGGCGTCGGCGTGGGCTCGGGCGCGGGTGTACAGGCCGATGATGTCCTCGCGGGATTCCTCCGGTGTGGCCCACATGTCGTCGTTCGGTTCGGCGTCGTCGTCGAACCAGGGCAGCGGGATGCCCGAGGGGCGGTCGAAGGTGTCGCCGAAGTAGCCGAGTTCCACGCTGGCGAGGTGCTTGACCAGGCCGAGCAGGTTGGTGCCGGTGGGGGTGAGGGGGCGGCGGACGTCGTACTCGCCGAGGCCGTCGAGCTTCCACAGCAGCGCGTCGCGGGCGATCTGCAGGTAGCGGTGCAGGTGGGCCTTCGGGTCGGGTCCGGTCATGGCGGGCAGGGTGCCACCGGGGCCCGACATCCGTCACGCGGCCTCCGCGCGGGGGGGTCAGCCGTCGAGGACGCCGAGCCGGCGGGCCAGGCGCAGCACCATGCCGTCGCGCTCGGCGTCGGGGAGGTCCTCGACGGCGAACCGGCGCCACAGCGCCTCCACGCCGGGGTCGCGCCGGCCGGCGGCCAGCCCGGCCAGCAGGTCGTGCTCACGCGCGCTGAGCGCGACCGCCGCCCGGGCCTGGGCGTCCACGGTGACGCCGTACTCGGGATCGGGGCGCGAGGCGGGCTCGCCGGAGGTGCGGTAGATCAGCACCGTGCGACCGAGGCGCAGGATCTGGGCGTCCTGCAGCCGGTGGCGCTGCCGGACGCGTTCGCCGTCGACGTAGGTGCCGTTGCGCGAGACGCCGTCGTCGACCAGCTCCCACCCGCCGTCGCGGTGCTCCAGGCGGGCGTGCTCGCGCGATACCTCCGCGTCCCAGCTGAGGCTGATGTCGTTGGCCGGGCGGCGGCCGATCGTCAGCGGTGAGCGGGTCGGGTCCAGGGCGATGACGCGCTGGGTGCCGCCGGCCTCGTGCAGCAGCAGGAAGGGGCGCCCGTCGCGGTGGGCGCGCCCGAGCTCGCCCTGGTTGAGGATGGTCTGCTCCAGCGCCCGCAGCTCGGGGCTCGGGTCGACGCCCAGCTCGTCGGCCAGCACGGCGCGGGCGTCGCGGAACACCTCCAGCGCGTCGGCCTGCCGACCGGCCCGGTAGAGCGCCTCGGCCAGCAGGCCGCGGAACCGCTCGCGCAGGGGGTGCTCGGCCACCAGGGTGCGCAGCTCGGCGACCAGCTCCGCGTCGCGCCCGGCGGCGAGGTCGGCCGAGGCGCGGGCCTCGATGGTGGCGAGCCGGGTCTCCTCCAGGGCCGCCGCCTCGGCCTCGGCGAACGGCTCGTCGGCCACGTCGGCCAGCGGGCGGCCCCGCCACAGGCCGAGCGCGTGGCGCAGCCGGTCGGCGGCGTCGACGGCGCGGCCCTGGTCGAGCGCGCGTCGGCCCTCGGCCGCCGCGGCCAGGAACTCCAGCAGGTCGAGGCTGCGCTCGTCGGCGCGCAGCACGTAGCCGGTGCCGTTGGTGATGAGCAGCCGGTCGTCCGCGGCGGCCGGCGGGTGCGGTTCCAGCGCGCGGCGCAGACCGGACACGTAGACCTGCACGGCGTTCACGGCCCGCTCCGGCGCCCGCTCGCCCCACACGCCGTCGACGATCTGGCTGACCTGCACGGTGCGGTTGGCGTTGAGCAGCAGCACCGCGAGCACGGCGCGCTGCTTCGGGCCGCCCAGCGGCACCCGGACGCCGTCGCGGTGGGCCTCCACGGGCCCGAGCAGGCTGAACCGCAGCACGCCCGATCCCGCTCCTCACCTGGCCGTTCCCGGCTCTCCCGGGAGTTCCGGCGCCGGCCCGATCACGTTACCCGAGAGCCCTCCCCGCGTCTTTAAACGAACCTTCAGCGCGCCGGACCAGAGTCACGGACAACAGAGAAACCGCAGGCCCGGGACCCCGGGCCCCGCACACGGAGTGTCCGAGATGAACAAGACCGTCAGCACGCTCGCCGCAACCGGACTGCTCGTCGCCGCGCTGAGCGCGTGCAGCGTCCCCACCGCCGGGGACGCGGCGCCGGCGGCGACCGGCCCGCAGGGGACGCCGGCCGCGACGAGCACCGTGCAGGGCGGCGGCGCGTCGAAGTCCTTCTCGGTGTCGCAGGCCGCGCCGGCGATCATCCCCCAGGACGCCTCCGAGGACCCCTACCAGCGGGTCCTCTACGACGCCGAGGCCCTGCAGCCGATCCTGGACGACTTCTGGACCGAGGAGCTGTCCTACTACGGTCTGGAGTTCGACACCCCGGACCGCTTCGAGTACTACGTCGGCGACGGCAACGGCACCTGCGGCGGCGAGTACTCCGACGGCACCAACAACGCCTACTACTGCTCCTTCGACGGCGACGAGCACGTGGCCTTCGACGTGGACTGGTTGGCGAGCTACCTCGACGAGCACCCCGGCGACGCGGTCACGTTCCTGGTGCTGTCCCACGAGTGGGGCCACGCCGTGCAGGACACCTGGGTCGAGCAGCAGCCGGGCGTCGACTACTGGGAGGGCCCGGCCCAGGAGCTGAACGCCGACTGCCTGGCCGGCGTGTTCTGGGACAACGCCCTGCGCAACGGCACGGTCATCGAGGAGGACGGCGACGCCGAGGCCGTCTACGGCTGGCTGGAGGCCGCCGGGTCGGGCGACTGGATGGACCCGGGCGACCACGGCACCGCCGAGCAGCGCCAGCAGGCCTTCTCCGACGGCTTCACCTACGACGTGGACTACTGCCGCACCTACTACTGAGCCGCAGGGCATGGCTCCTTGCGGTCTCCTCAGCACTGATCGATCCGCGACCGATCGATCCCGCCACGCGAGGGCGGCACCGGGATCGACCCGGTGCCGCCCTCGCGGTGTGTCGGCCCGGCTCAGCGCAGTTCGTGGCGCTTGAGCTTGCGGTAGACGGTGGCGCGGGAGACGCCGAGGCGGTCGGCGACCGCGTTCCGGTCGCCGCCGGTGTCGCGCAGCGCCGCCATCAGGACCCGACGCTCGGCCGCCCGCACCTCGTCGAGGGGGTGGACGCGGCGGTGCGCGGGCAGGTCGGGCAGGTCGATCGCGGGTCCGGTGGCGCGCAGGCGGGCGCCGGCGAGCACCTGCCGCAGCTGGCGGACGTTGCCCGGCCAGTCGCCCGCGGCGAGCGCAGCCTCCGCCCGCGGGGTCAGCACGACGTGGTCGTCCCCGTCCTGGGCGAGGTCGGCCAGCAGTTCCGCGCAGAGGGCGGCGAACCCGGCGCGGCGCTCCCGCAGCGGCGCGACGCCCAGCAGCACGGGGAAGCTCTCCCGGACGAGCGCGGCGGCGCCGTCCGGGGCGGTGTCGTCGCGGCTGGTGGCCACGACCGGCGCGGCGGCCCCGGCCAGCAGGGCGGCCGTCGTGGCCGCCGGCCCGGCGGGCAGGTCGGTGACGTGGGCGAGCAGCACCGGTGCCGTCGGGTCGCGCAGGGCGGCGGCGAGCCGGCGCAGCCACTCGTCGGGGGCGAGCGGGGCCAGCGCCGCGTCGAGCTCGACGATCCCGCCGGCGTGTCCCAGCGCCCGCAGCGCCGCCCGGGCCTGGTGGCGCTGGCCGGACCCGCGCTCCCCGCTCAGCAGGACGGGCCGCCCCGCATCAAGCGCCTGCGCGATCTGCTCGCGCAGGGCACCGATCGGGTCCGTCGCCGGCACCCGGCCGGGCGGGACCGGCTCCGGCGCCGGGCGGTCGACCGGCTGCAGCACCATGACCGCGGCGAACTCACCGCGCGGCTGCGGCACCGGTAGCACCCGGATCGTCAGCACCGCCCCGGAGCTGAGGGTGCGGCGCAGCGTGCGGGGCCGCGGGCCGCACTCCTCGGCGATGCGGCGCAGGACCTCCTCGTCGGCCTCGTGCACCAGGCTCCGGGCGCCGGTGCTCACCACGCACAGCCGCCGGCTCACCGCGACGACCGGGTCGCGGTGCCGGCGCCGCGCGGTGGAGAAGGCGTCGAACAGCTCGCGCTCGCCGTCGGTGCGGCTGGCCAGCAGCTGCGCCTCGATCGACCGCCCGATCTCGACCACCAGCGGCAGCAGCGCCGCCGACCCGTACTCGCGGTGGCAGTGCACGCCGAGCGTGCCGGCGTACCGGGAGGTGACGGGGTCGCGGATGATCACGCCGGTGGTCGTGATGACCTCGGTGTCGGTGCGGAAGTGCTCGGTGCCCGAGACGACGAACGCCCGCTGCGTCTCGTGGGCGCAGCCGAGCCCGTTGGTGCCCATGACGTCCTCGGCGAAGCACATGCCCGGGCTCAGGTTCTGCCGGTGCACGCGGTCGGCGCGGGGGAAGTCGCCGACGACGGCGGTGAGCAGCCGGCAACCGCGGTCGGCCAGGAAGCCCCACGAGTCGAGGTCGGCGATCTCGTCGCGGAGCCGGTCCATGATCGGCTGGGCGACCGCGGCGAGCCGGGTGCCCGGGTGGAACCCGTCGTCGAACCGGTAGTCCGTGGCGGCCGGGTCGACGCCGGCCAGCGCCGAGCGCCGCCAGGACGCGACCACCTCGGGGCGCACGTCCGGGAAGTCGGCCGGGTCGACGTCGAGCGGGTCGCGGACGAGCACCTCGTGCTTGACCGCCCGCACCCGGTCCCACTCCACGGCGGTGCGCGGCATCCGGGCACCGGGATCCCCGCTCATCAGGCTGCGGTGCTCACCGCCGCCCCGCGCATCCCGCGGGCCTTCGGCAGCACCTCGCGGGCGAACAGCTCCAGGCTGGCGCGGGCGTGCTCGTAGGGCATCCCGCCGAAGGCCGGGGCCAGGGTGAGCGAGAAGTCGCCGACGGCGTCGCGGACTGCCTCGATCTGGCCGAGGATCCGCTCGGGGCTGCCCCACAGCGTGGTGGCGGCGTAGTCGTCGGCGGCCTTGTCCAGGCCGATGGCGCGGAAGTGGGCGGCGTTGTCGGCGTAGCGCTCGTGGCCCTTGATGCCGGCGAAGTGCTCGCCCGCCATCTCGTAGTGCTCGACGTTGCTCATGAAGAAGCGGTTCACGTACTCGTACTGCCGCTCGCGGGCCAGCGCGTCGTCGGGGTGGCAGTACATGTTGACGTTGAGCGCGATCGGCGGGGCGATCTCGCCGTGCTCGGCCTCGTACAGCTCGCGGTAGCGGGTGAAGGTGGGCATGAGGTCGGGCACCGGGCGGACGATGAACGACATCAGGTGCGCGCGCAACGCGGCCGCCATGACGACCGAGTCCGGCGACCCGGCCACGCAGTAGCGCCTGCCGTGGAACGAGGCCAGCGGCCGCGGCCGCAGCTCGGTGCGCGGCTGCGGGTAGAACGGGCCGTCGCCTTCGATGAAGCCGGTCTCCAGCGCCTCGAAGACCATCGGCGCGGCCTCGTCGAAGCGGTCGCGGGTCTCGTCGAGCGGGATGCGGAACGGCTCGTACTCGGTGCGGGAGAGCCCGCGCCCGACGCCGAGCAGCAGCCGGCCGCCGGAGAGCGTGTCGAGCATCAGTGCCTTCTCGGCCACCCGCAGCGGGTCGTTCCACGGCAGGATCACCGCCGCCGTGCCCAGCCGGATCCGCGACGTGCTGCCGGCCAGGTGGGCCAGCAGCAGCAGGTTGTCCGGGCACAGCGAGTAGTCCGAGAAGTGGTGCTCGACGACCCAGACGGCGTCGTAGCCGAGCCGCTCCGCGGCCAGCGCCACCTCCACCTCCCCGGCGTAGGTCTGCCGGTCGGTCAGGCTCGGGTCGAGCTTGCCGAAGCCGAGGTTGATCCCGATGCTCAGCACTGCCGTTCCACCTCCGGAGATTGGGGTTTCCGGGTGTCACGGGTCACGCTACGGGCGGCCGGGCGGTGTTCCGTATCACTTGTGAGACCGCCTCGCTACGCCGCGACGAGCTCCCGCCGCGGGCCGGGGTCGGTGGGGCCGGGGGCCGGCCGGTCGAGGAGGGCCACCACGGTCAGGCAGCCGGCCAGCCACGCCCCGCCCAGCATCCACCCGGCCAGCACGTCGGTGAGCCAGTGCGCGCCCAGGTAGATCCGGCTGACCCCGACCGCCGCCGTCGCGGCGACCGCGACCACCACCACGACGGCCCGGCTCACCGACCGGCGCAGCGACGGCAGCACCGCCACCGCCAGCACCCCGGCCACGACGACCGCGTTGAACGCGTGCCCCGAGGGCATCGACGAACCCGTGATCGTCACCAGGTGCTCGTCCATCGGCGGGCGCGGACGGTCGTAGAACCCCTTGAAACCGGAGCTGACCAGCGGCGACCCGAGCGTCGCCACGGCCGCCGCGATCGCCGCGCCGGGCCGGCGCAGCCACCACAGCAGGACCACCACCATCAGCACGAGCACGGTCGTCGGGGGGCTGTCGCCGACCGTGCTCGCCACGTGCATGGTCGGCGTGACCGCCGGGTCGCGGTGCTCGACGAACCAGGCCGACACCCCGGCGTCGAGCCGCGCCGGCCCGGCGTCCCACCACACCGCCAGCACGACGCACGCGTGCCCCGCGAGCAGGCCGGCGGCCAGCGCCGCCCCCAGCAGCACCGGGGTGCCCGGGAGCGCGCCGGCCGGTCGGCGGACCCGGCCGGCCAGCGCCGCCACGCACAGCGCGAAGACGACGGAGCCGAGCGCGAGTCCGACCAGGGCCAACCACATGCGTCCAAGAGTACGAAGCCGCCGGTTACCGGCCCCGCCGTCGGAAGTGAGCGGACGGCAAAATCCGCACGTGGCGGTCATCCGCCCGTCGGTGGCGGACCGGGCGTCGCGGGGCGCCTCGTACTGTGGCGCGGTGTCGAACCTGCTGGTGGTCGAGGACGACGAGACGATCGGCGAGGCGTTGACCGCGAGCCTGCGCAGCCACGGCCACCAGGTGCAGTGGCGGCGCGGGGGTTTCCCGGCGCTGCGGGCCGCGGCGGAGGCAGAGTTCGACCTCGTCCTGCTCGACCTCGGCCTGCCCGACCTGGACGGCGTCGAGGTCTGCCGGCGGCTGCGCGCCGCGCTGCCCAGCACCGTGCTGGTCGTGCTGACCGCGCGCACCACCGAGATGGACGTCGTGGTCGGGCTGGAGGCCGGCGCCGACGACTACCTCACCAAGCCCGTCCGGCTGGCCGAGCTGCACGCGCGGCTGCGCGCCCACCTGCGCCGCAGCGCCGCGACCACCCAGCCCGCCGCCCCGACCGCGCTCGGCGACCTGGTGATCGACACCGCCGGCCGGCGGGTCACCGTGCGCGGGCGGGAGGTGCCGCTGCGGGCCAGGGAGTTCGACCTGCTGGCCCGGCTGGCGGCCGAGCCGGAGCACGCGGTCAGCCGCGACGCCCTGATGTCCGACGTCTGGGACCAGCACTGGTTCGGCTCGACCAAGACCCTCGACGTGCACGTCGCGGCGGTGCGCCGCAGGCTCGCCGAGGTCGCCGACGGTGCCCGGGTCCCGCAGATCGTCACGCTGCGCGGGCACGGCTACCGGCTCGAGGCCCCCGGCGGGCCGAGCTGATGCGCCGGCGGATCATCGGGTCGACGGTGATCGCCGTCGTGCTGGCGATCGCGTTGTTCGGCGCGCCGCTGGCGGTCGTCGTGGCCCGCTACCTGCTCGACGACGAGCGCACCGAACTGGAGCGCGAGGCCAACGTCGTGGCCCTGATGCTGGCCGTCGAGCTCGCCGGCGACGGCACCATCACCGCGCTGCCGGACATGCCGGGCTCCGACCCGGACACCGACTTCGCCTTCTACGACGACTTCGGCCGCCGGGTCGTCGGCGTCGGCCCGGAGGTGCTGGAGCACGACGTCATGGAGGCCCTCGTCGGCGACATCGAGCCCGGCGACACCGCGGCCGACCTGGTCATCGGCGCCCCCGTGGCCGACGACGGCACCTACGTGGGCGTGGTCCGGGTCGCTGCCCCGCGCACCGAGGCCTACCTGCGGATCGCGTTCGTGTGGCTGCTGATGGCCGCGCTCGGGGTGTTCGCGGTCGGCGCGGCGTGGCTGATGGCCCGCCGCCAGGGCGCCCGGCTGGCCCGCCCGCTCGAACAGCTCGCGCACGCCGCGCAGCGCCTCGGTGAGGGCGACTTCAGCGCGCGCTCGCCGACCGCGGGGATCGCCGAGATCGACGGGGTCGGCGCCGCGCTGGACAGCACCGCCCAGCGCATCGGCGACACGCTGGCCCGCGAGCGCGCGTTCTCCGCCGACACCTCCCACCAGCTGCGCACCCCGCTGACCGGGCTGCGCCTCGGCCTGGAGGCCGCGCTGGACGTCCCCGTCGAGCGCCGTTCGGTCGCCGGCCTCTCCGCGGTGATCGCCACGGCGATCACCACCACCGACCGGCTGGAGCAGATCGCCGACGACCTGCTCACGCTGGCCCGTGACACCAACCGGGGCGGCGCCCTGCTGGTCGGCGCCCTGCTGGAGCAGGCCAGGACCGAGTGGGCGGACGTGCTGGGCGCGGCGGGGCGCCCCCTGCGCCTCGTCGTGGCGCCCGACCTGCCGGTGGCCGCGGCGGCCGGCGCGGCGGTGCGGCAGGTGCTGGCGGTGCTGCTCGACAACGCCGCCCGGCACGGCGCGGGCGCGGTCACCGTGACCGCCCGCGACGCCGACGACGCCGTGGCCGTCGACGTCGAGGACGAGGGCCCGGGGGTGCCCGACACCGCCGAGCCGTTCGTGCGCCGCTCGCGCACCGCGGGCGGGCACGGCATCGGGCTGCCGCTGGCCCGCAGCCTCGCCGAGGCCGAGGGCGGCCGGCTGCTGCTCGGGCGCCGCTCGCCGCCCCGGTTCACGCTGCTGCTGCCGATCGCCGCCGAGCACCTCCAACCGGCCGAGCACCGCTAGCCGAAGGGGCGGATGCAGCCGATCAGCTCGCCGCGCTGCCACCCCGGCCCGGGCGACCGCACGGCGACGTCGTGCACGACGCCACCGTCCGCGCGCGGCAGGGCGTAGCGGTGCAGCGGGACGAACGGCTCGACGCAGCCGCCCGCCACGGCCTCCTGGGCCGTCGCCCCGCCGTGCGAAGCCGGGTCCCCCGCTCCGCCGTCGGCGGACCGCAGGAGCAGCGGAACGGCGAGCCCGAGGGTGACGCCGAGGGCGATCGGCGCGACGACCTGGGCCACCCGCACCGACCACCCGACCGGGCGCCCGGACGCGGCCACCTTCGCCACCATCACGGTGCCGACGACCGCGACGGTGAACGTCGTGGCGAGCACCCACAGGCCGAGAACGCCGGTCTCGCCGCCCTCCAGGTACTCGATCGGCTGGACGATGAACGACAGCACGGCCAGCACGCTGGCCAGCACGCCCACCGCGCCGTTGAAGCGGTCGCGCAGCGGTGGAGGAGGATCGGGCGGCACGGGACCCGGTGGCGGGTCGGGCACGGGTTCGGGCGCTGGCGGAGGAGCCACGGACAACCTCGGAGGTCTGCGGGGAGCGGGTGGGATGAGCGTGCAGGTGCACGGACAGGTGCACGTGCACGCACGCAGCGTACCGACAGTGGGAAGATCACCCCAGGTGGAGCGCGAGATCGCTACTTTGAGTGATCAGTGGTCGACGAACGGGCGAGTCCGGCCCGTGAGCGGCGTCACTCTCGCACCGGTGTTCGCTCTCGGTGTCGGGAAGCGTCTCACCGGGGCGGGTTCGACGACCGCAGCCGCGGCGCCTCGGTGATCCCGCGCCTGCGCAGCTCGTCGGCGATCCGCTCGCGCAGCACGAACTTCTTGATCTTCGTGCCGGACATCGGCCACTCGTCGACGAACCGGACGTAGCGGGGCACGCGGAAGGTGGCGATCGCGTCGAGGCAGAACCCGATCAGCTCCTCCTCCGTCGCCGAGGCACCGTCCTTGAGCTGCACGAACGCCGCGGGCACCTCCACGTAGTGCGCGTCGGGAGCGGCGACCACCGCCACGATCCCGACCGCCGGGTGCCCCAGCAGGTGGCCCTCCACCTCGGCCGCGGCGACGTTCTCGCCACCGACCTTGAGCATGTCCTTGAGCCGCGACCGGAACGCCAGCCGGCCCGCGGCGTCGGCGACCACCAGGTCGCCGCTGTGGAACCAGCCCTCGTCGTCGAACGCGGCCGCGGTGGCCGCCGGGTCGCGGAAGTACCCGTCGAAGGCGTTGGGGCCGCGGAACCACAGCTCGCCGTCGACGCCGGGTGGGCGGTCGCGGCCGGTCTCCGGATCGACGACGCGGCAGCGCATCCCCGGCATCGGGTGGCCGCCGGTCGTCGCCCGCGCCTCGGGCGGGTCGTCGAGCCGGTTCAACGTCAGGAACGCCGACGACTCGGTCATCGCGACGCACGAGACGTGCACGGCGGCCGGCAGCCTGCGGGCCATCTCGCGCAGCCGCTCGGGCACCCCGACCGCCATCACCAGCCGGATGCGCGACAGGTCGTGCGCGGCGAAGTCGGGCCGGTCGAGCACCGGCATCCAGATCGTCTCGAACGCGGCCAGCGCCACCGTCACGCCCTCGGCCACCAGGTACGGCAGCGTCGACGCCGGGTCGAACGCGCCCGGGTGCACGAACGGCGCGCCGGCGCGCACGCAACTCAGCGCGAACGTGATGCCGCCGCCGTGGAACAGCGGGATGGCCGTCCAGACGCGGTCGTCCGGCGTCAGCCGCATGCGCTCGACGATCCCGGCGGCCAGCCGGGTCAGCGCCTCGTGCGAGAGGAGCGCGCCCTTCGGAGCGGCCGTGGTCCCGGAGGTGTAGACGATCACCGCCGGGTCGCGGACGCGCACCGACTCCTGCTCGCGCAGCACGGCCGCGTCCGGCACCGAGGGGTCGTCGAAGCCGCCGTCGAGGTCGACGACGTGCCGCAGCTCGGGCGCGTCCGCCGGCACCAGGTCGCGGAACGGCGGAGCGGTCAGCAGCACCGCCATCCCCGAGTGCACGACCAACTGGCGGACCTCGCCCGCCTTGAACCGGGCGTTGACCGGCACCGCGATCGCGCCCACCTTCGCCGCGGCGAAGAGCGCGGCCAGCAGGTCGGGCGAGGCGGGCAGCAGGACGCCGACCCGGTCGCCGGGGCGCACCCCGAGCCCGATCAGCCCGCGGGCGATCCGCTGGGCGTCGGCGGCCAGCTCGGCGTAGGTGCGGCGACCGTCGGGGAAGACGACGGCCGTGGCGTCCGGCGCGACGGCGGCCCGCCCGTCGAGCAGGTCGCCCAGGGTCGTGGCGGAGATGAACGAGCGCACCCGACCTCCCTCGCACCGCTGCCGGGCGATCGTCACCCGCCCGGCAGCGGGCCGTCTACCCGCCGTTTGGTGGGTGCTGGGCGGCGCGTCGCTCCTGCTCGACGGCCAACCCGTCGAGCAGCCGGGTCAGCCCGAAGACCAGCATGTCGCGCTGCCCCACCGGCAGCGGCCACACCTCGGCGATCGCGTCGCGCAGCAGCGGCATCTCCCGGGCGTGGTCGTGGGCGTCCAGCACGCCGATGCCCACCAGCGGGGTGCCGCGGGCCCACGCCGTCCCCACCTCCGAGGCCGCCTCCGTCGCGGACAGCCGCACGGTGCCCTGCACGAGCGCGACCACGGCTCCCAACACGCTCAGCGCCTCGACCGACGACAGCGCCAGCGGCCGCACGATCCGCAGCAGCGACTCCGCCCAGGCCGCCTCCCGCGGCCCCAGGGTGCGCACCGACGACATCATCGGCACCAGCCAGCGGTGCGCCAGGTAGACCTCGCGCAGCGCCTCGGCCCACTCGGTGATCCCCGCCCGCCACGGCCGCGACGTCGGGCCGGGCGGCTCCCCGTACGCGGCGTCGACCATCAGGGCGACCAGGTCGTCCTTGGTGGCGACGTAGCCGTAGAGCGACATGGTGCCCAGGCCGAGCGAGCGGGCGAGCCTGCTCATCGACAGTGCCACCAGACCGTCGCGGTCGGCGATCTCGATGGCCTGCTCGACCACCGCCGAGACCGTCAGGGACCGGCGCGGGCCACGGCTGCCCCTGGTCTCCGGCTGCCACAGCAGCGCTCCCAGCTGGGCACCGCGCTCCTGGTCCACCAACCGCCCTCCCCGAGGCCGCGTCCGCGCGAGCGCAAGCAACGTACCGACAGCTCGGGTGGGCGGCGCGCCCCGGTGAGCCGAAACCCCGTACGGAGTACTACGTTTCGGCGTGATCAGCCCGGACACCGGCGTCCGGGACCGCGGTCGTTCGCTGAACCAGGGGGGAACAGTGAGCAGCTACACGCGATTGCAGGTCGGGGGACTGTCGGCAGCGGACGTGACAACGGTGGCCCATCCGGGCGCCAGCCTCATGTCCGTCATCGCCGACGCGTTCGGGGGGCGGCCGCAGGGCGTGCCCGAACCGTGGCGCGAGCGCGTCCTGCGCGGCGCGCCCGTCGAATCGACCCGGGTGCTGAGCCCGTTGTTCGGACCCGGCAGCGTGCTCGTGCCCGACTGCCTGACGCTCACCGCGTCGCTGACCACCACCGACGTGGGCCGCCAGCTCGAGCAGCTGCGCGACCTGTCGGCCGACGTCCTCGTCGGACAGCTGGAAGCCGACTTCGGCGGCCTGCTGCCGCCCGTGTGGCGCCAGGTCGTCGAGCGGCCGCGGCGGTTCGTCGTGGCGTACGCCCGGGTCCTCGAAGCCGCCTGGCGGGCCTTCGCACCGATCTGGGCGGCGGCGGCGGAGTTGCGCGACCGCGATTCCGCGCGCGTCGACGCCGCGGCGGGCGACCTCTCCGCGCTGCTCGGCGGGCTGCGCGGGAGGCTGCGGGTCGACGGGGACGCCATCCGGCTGCCCGACCCGCACCCGGAGGTCTTCGACCGCGGCGACCGCGGCCTGGTGCTGGTACCGCTGGTGTCGGGGCCGTCGGCGTCGATCTTCAGCGTCGACCGCCCGGACGTCGTGTGGCTCGGCTATCCGCTGCCCGGCCTCGCGTCGCTGGCCGGCGGGGCGCCCGCACCGCGGGCTGCCGACGCGCTGGAGCTCGTCCTGGGCGCGATGCGGGCCCGGATCCTGCTCACCGTGGACGGCGGCCCGGCCGGGCCGGTGGCCCGGCGCACCGGCTGCAGCCCGTCGACGCTGAGCTACCACTGCTCCGGGTTGGAGGCGGCCGGGCTGATCCACCGCGAGCGCAGCGGACAACAGGTCCTCCTCCGCCGCACCGCCCGGGGCGACGCCCTCATCGCGCTGTTCGCGCGCTGACAGCGGCGGCCACCATGTCTTCGACCTCGCTCGAACGCCCCGGCTCGCGGAGGCGGAAGCGCGGTGGCATCGCCGTGGAAGCGACGGCTGCCTGAATGCGGGACCGCAACCGCACGTCCACCGGAGGGGAACCCGTGAAGAGCTGGGCCCGAACCATCACCGCCGCCACCGCCGCGCTGGCCTGCGCCCTGACCGCGGCGGCGTCGCTGCTGTTCACCCCGCCCTACAGCGCGCCGGGCGCGCCGTACAAGGGCGACAGCAGCGGGTCGGTGCGGATCACCGACCCACGGGACCTCTGAACGCTGCGGGGGTGCGCGGAGGAACAGGGGGCTCCGCGCATCCCCACCCGGCATCGAGCCGGTGCCCGGAGGTGGTGGATGAAAGTACGGTTCGCTCCGCGGTTCAGGATCTACATGATCGCGGCCGGCGTCGCCACCATGCTCGTCTGCCTCGTGCTCGCGTTCACCTGGTCGCCGGAGATCGCGATCATCATCGGCGCCATCGGCGGCCCTGGGCTGATCGCCTACGGGTGGCTCTTCCTCGGCCGCGTCCCGTACGTCGTCCTCACCGACGCCATGCTGACCGTCCCCATCCAGCCGGCCCACGGCCGGACCCTCGGCGGCGGCCGGCTCGCCGTGGACGGCAACCGACTGGTGATCATCCGATCCGGCGAGAAGCCGAGGAAGCTCCCGGTATACCGCTGGTACTCCCACCCCGACGACCGGGCCGCGGTGGTGGAGGCGATCACGCACGGCGGCGGGCCGTCGCGCTGACCCGCGCGTCGACCCGTGGGTGCGGCAAGCCTTTCGAGGTCCCTGCAACAGCTTTACCGGCGTCCGCATCGGAGCGAGCCTGCCCCGATGCACGTGGGGGGACTTCTGGCCGGGCGGCCCGGTGGACCGGCCGCGACGCCGGTGTTCGGGCTGCTCGGACCGCTCGAGGTGGTCGCGGCCGGGCGGCGGATCGCGGTGCCCGCCGGCAAGCAGCGGACGCTGCTGGCGGTGCTGCTGCTGCGCGAGGGCCGCTCGGTCGGTGTTGACGAGCTGGCCGAGGCCCTGTGGAACGGGCGGGTCCCCGAGCGGCCGCGCTCGACGATCCAGAAGTACGTGATGCGGCTGCGGCGCGCGCTCACCCCGACCGCCGCCGTCATCCACACCGAACCGGACGGCTACCGCATCGAGGTCCCGCCCGGCGAGCTCGACCTGGCCCGCTTCACCGAACTGGTCGACCGCGGCCGCCGCGCCGCCTCCGGGGAGGCGTGGGAGGTCGCCGCGGCGCACTTCGGCGCCGCGCTGGCGCTGTGGCGGGCCGTGCCGCCGCTGACCGACGTGGTCTGCGATGTGCTGCACCGCGACGAGACACCGCGCCTGGTCGAGCTGTACCTGCAGGCCGTCGAGGCGCGCATCGACGCCGACCTGCGCGCGGGCCGCCACGGCGAGCTCATCGGCGAGCTGCTCGGCCTGGTCCGCCGCCACCCGCTGCGGGAGCGGTTCTGGGCCCAGCGCATGCTCGCCCTGCACGCCGCCGACCGCCAGGGCGAGGCCTTCGCCGCCTACCAGGAGGTGCGCCGGATACTGGCCGACGAGCTCGGCTCCGACCCCGGCCCCGAACTGCAGGCCGCCTACCAGCGCATCCTCGGCCGCGGCACCACCACCGAGACCCTCGTGCGGCCCCGCCAGCTGCCCATGCCCACCAGCACCGTCGTCGGCCGCGACCGGGAGACCAACGAGATCGTCGGCGTCCTGACCGGGGCGGCGGAGCCCGAATCCCCGCGCCTGGTCGTGGTGACCGGCCCCGCCGGGTCCGGCAAGACCACCCTCGCCGTGCGCGCCGCCCACCGACTGGCCCCGCACCACCCCGACGGGCAGCTGTTCGCCGACCTGGGCCACACCCCCGGCCCCGCCGTCGAGGACGTGCTGGCGCATTTCCTGCGCGCCCTCGGCACGCCCCCGCCGGCCACCCGCGCCGACGCCGTGGCCACCTACCGGTCGCTGACCGCCGAGCGCCGCCTGCTCGTCGTGCTCGACGGCGCCCCCGACAGCGACGTCGTCCGCGCCCTCCTGCCCGGCTCCCCCGCCTGCGCGGTGCTGGTCACCAGCCGCCACGAGCTCACCGACCTCTACATCTGCCCCGGCGGCCACCCGGTCCCCCTGCGCCCGCTGCACCCCGACTCCTCGATCCAGCTGCTGCGCCGACTCGTCGGCGACCGGCGCCTGCAGGCCGAACCCGACGCCGTCGACCGCCTCGTCACCCGCAGCGCCGGCTCCCCCCTCGCCCTGCGCGTGGCCGCCGTCCGCCTCGCCACCCGACCCGAGCTGCGGATCGCCGCCCTCCTCGACGAGCACGACTCCCTCCACCAGGCCGTCGTCGGCTCCGGGACGACGTCGTGACGAGCCCGGAGGGTGCGCGGCGGGCCGAACGGGAACCCGGGTGCGAGGGGGGCGGAGGGATCGTGTAACTTCTTCTTCGCAAGGGGCTGTGGCGCAGCTGGTAGCGCACTTGACTGGCAGTCAAGGGGTCAGGGGTTCGAATCCCCTCAGCTCCACCCTTCACCACCAGCCGGTTCTCCATCCGGCGGTCCCGCTTCACGCAGTCTGACAGCTCCAGCTGACAGCAACGCCTCAGCCTGATAGCTCGTCGTCGAGCTGGTCGAGCGCGGTGCGCTGGGTCTCCCGGTTGACGTGCCCGTAGACGTTCATCGTCATCTCGACGGCACTGTGCCCGACGATCTCCACGATCGTGCGTGGGTGGACTCCGAGTGCGAGCAGCAGGGACACGCAGGTGTGACGTAGGCCGTACAGCGGGACGCGGCGGATGCCGTTGTCGTCGCACAGCTTGCCGAACATGCGGGTGAGGTTGCGCGGCTCCAGGGCCGTCCCCATCGCGTCCCAAAGATGTGGTCGGTGGGCGGCCACGGGTGGCCGGGGCCGTCGCCGTGTCGTTCCTGCAGCCGGCGGTGATGGTCGGAAGGCGTGGAGGCAGCGGGTCGCGGACGGTGCGGCGGGCAAGTTTCTTCTTACCCGCCCCGCCTAGTGCCGGCCAGGATCACGGGGATGGCGAGGCATGGGCTTCCGAGCACGATTGACGGTCGGCACATTGGACAGCATGAGCCCTGCTGGGTAGCATTTCAGAGCATGAGCGGCCGGTCCGGGATCGTAGATCTGTTATGTCGGATGGTCGGACGCGATATCGTGGCAGTCACCGAGGCCAGACACTGGTACGACGACACGCGCGGTGGCGACGAAGAGAGTTTGATCCACTTCTGGTTGCACTCGCGTGGCAATGCGCCACTCGAAGTGCATGGGCGTGGCGACGATATCTTCCTTGAGTTCAGTGAGCCGTATGCTGGGTATGATATGGGGGAATTCGGGCAGACGCGCGTTGAACCGGCCGCTGCGCCGGACTTGTTGGCGCACCTTCCTGGTCATCGACTGCTTGACGCCGCCCTTATTTACAACAAGATGGCAGTCGCCTCGGTGAGCGGGATCCTGCTGCGCTTTGATCACGACGACCTGGCCATCGCTTCCGTTGGTGATGAATGGGTCCTCAGGCGCAAGACGATAGCGCCCGAATTCGCGCCGTATCTCACCACTGGCGATTGGTTGCGTCAGTCTCCAGGAACCGCGGGCTGACCTCACATCGTGCAGCGGCTCAGTGAATCGCCAGGTGGCGAAAGAGTGTCGATTGATCGGCTGCGGTGTCACTCGACCTCTCGTGCGTCCCGTCGGCGATGCGTTGGGCCCCGTCGTGGAGTTCCTGCGGTCGGTGCCCGGCGTCGCCCTGCTGCCGCTCGGGCCGAGGCAGCGCGTCGGACCGGCACCCGGGTCGAGCAGCACGTGCTGAGGGGTTGAGGGGACGAGGCGCCGCCGTCGGCCCGTGAGCCGACTGCCCAGCCCTGCCTACGCGTCGTGGGAGCGTGGCGCGTGGTCGAGGAGGATCTCGGCGGCCGCACGGGCGTGCCGGCCGTAGTCCGGGTCGTTCAGGACCATGGCGCGGCTGACGGCGCCATCGGCGAGGGTGACGAGCTGCTCGGCGAGCGGCTGCGGGTCGTCGATGCCGAGTTCGGCCAGGAGACCGGTCACCAGGGTGAGCATGAGGATCTTCTGCTCGCGGGCGAAGGCGTGCACCCGGCTGGCGGGGTCGGGGTGCTCGGTCGCGGCGTGGATGAACGGGCAGCCGTGGACGACATCGTCCGGCCACGGCCGCACGGTGAACATCGCGAGGATCCTGTCCCTGGGCGGGACGTCGGCGCGGGTCAAGGTCTCGAGCAGGGTGTAGCCGGATCCGAGGATGTGCTCGAGCTGCGCGAGGACCAGGTCCTCCTTCGTGGGGAAGTGCGCGTAGAGGGTCCGCTTGGAGACAGGGGCCTCGGCCGCAACGTCTTCCATCGTCGTCGCGGCGATCCCGCGCCGGGCGAACAGGCTGCTCGCGGCGGTCAGCACGCGTTCCCGGCCACCTCGCCCGGCCCGGCGCGCCGGTTCTGCACCCACGCCCCAACTATACGCCAGCGTTTACATAGTGGGCGGAGCCCTCTACGGTGGCCAAGTAAACGCAAGCGTGTACTTAAGGAGTGGCACCGATGACGATCGAACTCGCCGACGCGGTGGGGCAGCTCATCCGTGGCCGGCGCGCCACGAGGGCGTTCCTGTCCGACTCCGTCCCGGAGGGGACGATCGAGGCCGTCTTCGGCCTGGCCGGTTCGGCTCCGTCGAACGCCAACGCGCAGCCCTGGCAGGTCGAGGTGGTCAGCGGCGCCGCACGGGACGAGCTCGCCGACGCACTGGTGTCCGCTCACCGGGCCGGCCGGCGGACGCTGGACTTCCCCTACGACGAGAGCATCTACTCGCCGGTGCACCGACGCCGGCGAGCCGCCTTCGGCGCCGCGGTCTACAGCGCTCTCGGCATCGGCCGCGGCGACGAGGACCTGCGCACCGACTACGACCTCAAGAGCCTCAGCTTCTACGGCGCTCCCCATGTCGCGCTGCTGTACGCGCCGGAGTCGGGCAACCCGAGGCTGACCGCGGACGTCGGCATGTACGCGCAGACGCTGCTGCTGGCCATGGCCGCCCACGGGGTGGCCAGCTGCCCGCAGGCGGTGCTGAGCTTCTACAGCGGGACGATCCGCGAGACGCTCGGCATCACCGGCGGGAAGTTGTTGCTGGGCGTCTCGTTCGGCTACGCCGACCCCGACGCCCCGATCAACGCCGTCGAGGTCGGCCGTGAGCCCATGCCGGAGACGACGCGCTTCCACCGCTGACCACCGTTCACCCCGCACGGTCCCGGTTCAGGACGTCCCGGTGGACGGCGCGTCGGGTTGCAGGAGCGGCCGGATCTCGCGGGCGCACTCGACGAGCGTGCGAACCACGGGCAGGTCCGTGTCCCTCGACCGCCAGGCGACGACGTCGGTCAGCCTGATGTCGAGGTCGTCGAGAGGGCGCCACGCCATCGAGGTGAACGAGGTGACCAAAGCGGCCGTCCGACGGGCGATGAACGTGACACCGTCGCCGATCGCCACCAGCGCGAGGAGCACCTCCAGGTCGGCGACCTCCGCTATCGCGCCGAGGTCGACGTCCTGCGCCCGCGAGGCGGAGACGATCTCGGCGTGCAGGCGGGGGTCCTGCTCGCGCGGCCCGAGGACGACCCGCTCGCCCGCGAGGTCCCGCATCCGGATCTCCGCGCGCGAGGCGAGCGGGTGGTCGAGTGCGATCAGCAGCCCGAGCCGGTCGCTCGTCATCTCCATCGAGGACAGCGCGTCGTCGGAAGGCCGGTGTGTCGCGCAGGCGAATGCGATCGTCCCGTCGTGCAGGGCAGTCCACTGCTCGGTGCTGCTCATCGCGACGAGCTCCAGCCCGACGCGTGGAGCACGTCTGCGGAACGCGGCCATGAGCGACGCCAGCGCACCGGTGAACGTTGCGCCCTGCTCGAACCCGATCGCCACGGTGCCCTGCCGCCCCTGCGCGACGTCCCTGGTCTCCTCGACGGCCGAGTCGACGCTCGCGAGCACGCCGCGGGCCCGTTCCGCGAACACCTTCCCGGCGGCGGTGAGCCTGATCCCGCGGCCGGCCGGCTCGAAGAGCTCGACGCCCAGCTCCTCCTCGAGGTCCTTCATCTGGCGGCTCAACGGGGACTGGGAGACGTGCAGTTGCTCGGCGGCCCTGCGGAAGCTCTGCCCGTCGGCGATCGCCACGAAGTAGCGGAGGTGTCTCAGTTCCACGGGCGGAACCGTTGCCTCTGATGTCTCATAAGTGCTCATTCTATGTCTTGGACAGATTATTTCGAGCGCCATACCGTCGGTCGCATGGTCTCCACGAGCAAGAGCCGCCTCACGTCGCTGCTCCTCGACATCTCCACGCACGAGGGCGAGGTCCGCCACATCGAGGAGATCGGCCCGCACTTCCGCCTGGTTTCGCTCGCGAGCGACGGGTTCGGGAAGGCGTCCTGGACGCCCGGCGACATGGTTCAGGTCATCGTCGTCGGGGAAGCGTTGCTGGGCCCCTGGGAGATCCGCACCTACACGCCGCTGGCGTTCGACCCCGGGACGAGGACGGCCGAGATCCTCTGGTACATCCACGGCAACGGCCCGGGTTCCGACTGGGCGGTGTCGGCGACCGTCGGCACGGCGTGCCGCCTCGTGGGCCCACGTCGTGCCGTTTCCCTGCTGAAACCGCAGCGGCCCCTGGTCTTCTTCGGCGACGAGACGTCGTTCAGCACCGCGATCGCGGCTCGCGAGACACCGTCGGGCCACCGCGACGTGCGATTCGTCTTCGAGGTGGACTCCGTCGAGGAATCGCGCGCCGTTCTCGAGCGGTTCGACCTGGCCGACGCCACGCTCGTCGCCCGGCGGGCCGGCGACGGTCATCTGGACGAGGTCGAACGCGACGTGCTGACCGCCTTCCGGTCCGAGGCGGCCGCCACCGGCGTGCTGACCGGCAAGGCATCGTCGATCCAGCGCCTGTACCGGGCGCTCCGCGCCGCCGGCGCCCAGGGCCGCCAGGTCAGCAACGTCCCCTACTGGGCCGTGGGGAAGAAGGGGCTCAAAGGCCATTGACTCCGCACGAGAGGTACGCGCACATGTCCGAACCATCCAGCAAGCCGGCGTTCCCGAGGAAGCACGCGGCCGGCTGCCCGTTCGATCCCGCCGAGGATTACCAGGGATTCCGCGAGAACGACCCGGTCGCCCGCGTCTCCTGCCCCGCGGGCGTCGACGCCTGGCTCGTGACGCGCTACGACGACGTGCGCACGGTGCTCGGCAGCTCCGCCCTGAGCTCCTCGGTTCCCCCGATCGCCCACGCCGACCCGCAGGCGGTGTTCGACGACCCGGTCCTGCCCGGCTCGATCCTGCAGCTCGACGGTGCGGAGCACGTGCGGCTGCGCCGGTTGCTCACCGCCGAGTTCTCCGTCAAGCGGATCCAGGCGCTGCGTCCGCACATCCAGCAGGTGATCGACTCGCACGTCGACGCGATGCTCGAGAGCGGGGGGCCGGTCGACCTGGTCCGCGCCCTCGCCCTGCCGATACCGTCGCTGGTGATCTGCGAGCTGCTGGGCGTGCCCTACGCGCAGCGGGACCGGTTCGAGAAGCAGAGCGCCATCATGAGCTCGGTCGACGTCGACCCGGTCATCGCGAAGCAGGCCGACGTCGAGATCATGGGCTACGTCCGCGACCTGGTCCACGAGAAGATGCGCGACCCCGGCGACGACCTGACCTCACGGCTCATCCGGCGTTCCGAGGAGAGCCCCCGGCCGCTGACCGTCGACGAGCTCGTCATGCTCGTGCTCTCCCTGCTGGTCGCGGGCCACGAGACGACCACGAACATGATCGCGCTCGGCACCACCGTCCTGCTCCGGCATCCGGACCAGGTCGAGGCGCTGCGCACCGAACCCGGCCTCCTCCCGTCGGCAGTCGAGGAGCTGCTGCGCTACCTGACGATCGTCCACTTCGGCCTGTTCCGGTCGGTCACCCAGGACATCCCGCTCGGTGCGGAGACGCTGCGCGCAGGAGACTGGCTGATCGCGGCGCTGGCGTCGGGCAACCGCGACGCGTCGGTGTTCTCCGACGCCGACCGGCTCGACGTCCGGCGCAGGCCCGCCGCGCACCTCGGGTTCGGCTACGGCGCGCATCAGTGCCTGGGCCAGCAGCTCGCCAGGGTCGAGCTGCAGCAGGTGTTCGGCACCCTGTTCACCCGCGTTCCGACGCTGCGCCTGGCCGTTCCGGTCGAGGAACTCGACTTCAAGGACGACAGCGTCGTCTACGGCCTGCACTCGCTCCCCGTCACCTGGTAGCGGCACAGCGAACCGCGAGGAGAACCCATGCACGTGACCATCGACGAGGACGGCTGCGTCGGCGCGGGCCAGTGCGCCCTCGCTGCACCCGAGGTCTTCGATCAGCGCGACGAGGACGGCATCGTGGTGCTGCTGGACGAGACCCCAGCGCCCCACCTGCACGAGGCGACGCGCGCAGCAGCGACGCTCTGCCCAGCGCTCGCCATCCACCTTGCCGAGTGATGTCGGGCGTCGGGCGCAGCCCGACCATGCACCGCAGCGACGACGGCGAGGTCCGGCGGCCGCAGAACGCGGCGTCGGCGTCGGCCTCCGGCCGGTCCCCGCGCGGCGCGCGGCTGCTCTTTCGCCGGGATGTGGACCCGCGTGCGCTGTCGTCAGACTGCCGGCTGCTGGTCGAGCAGCCCGACGGGATCGGCGCTGTAGGCGACCATCCAGCTGGGGTCGATGCGGTACCACACGTTCTCGTCCCAGAACGGGTCGTCGCCGTCGCCGTCGTAGTGGTTGACGAGGTAGTCGCGGACTGTCGGCCAGGTCGGGTCGCTGCTCGTCCCCTCGGGGTTCAGCTCAACGGCGAGTCCATGCGTGAAGATGCCGAGCTGCTCGCCGCGCATGAAGGTGGCGCTGATGCCGGGCCGCGCCGCGAGATGGCGGGCTTTCGCGGCGTGACGATGGGTGCCGACGATCCAACGGCCGTGCAGGAGGTGCCCGTCGACGCCGCTGATGCGTGGCTCTCCCCGGCGGGTGACCGTGGCAACAGCCAGGGTGCACATGCCTTGGCAGACCCGGACGACCTGCTCGGCGTCCAAGGTCCTTTCACCTGGCCGAATGATCGACTTGAGGTGGCTGCTGGAGCCGGCCCAAGACGTGTCGAGCAGGGCTTGGAGGCTGTGCAGCTCGTCGGGAGTTTCGAACATTCGGCCAGGTAATCAGCTCCCACCGACAGTTCAGCTCAGTTCGCAGCACGGCGACGGAGCTGGACGATAGGGCCGTGACGGGAATCGGTTGGCGACCGGTGATGGCGATCGGTCACCACGGCCTGGTGCTCGGGGTGGGGCCGGACGGCTCCTGGTGCGTGATCGAGGCCGGGGCCGTGCGGGCGCCGGCCACCGGGCGGAACCTGATGATGCTGCTGCCGCTGCTGGAACGTCCCTGCGCCCAGGTGAGCGCCGAAGTCACCGACCAGGTCCCCGGCGCGTTCCCGGGCCGGATGTGGGACGAGCTGCTCGGCCACGCGCTGGGTTGGCCCACGGACTACTGGCCCGGCCTGGCGCTGGCGTGGGTCGAGGACGGGTATCCGGTCGAGCGGGTTCAGGGGGCGGTCGCCGCGTTCGGGGCCGATCGGCGCCGCGCGCAGCCGGTGCGAGCGCGCGTTGCGGCTCTGCGAGCCCCGCTGCGGATGACGAGCACCGGCGGTCAGGTCCGCTCGCGCACGGCCAGGAACGGCAGGAACAGCTGGGTCAGCGGGCCGATGGCCAGCGCGTAGAGCACGGTGCCGACGCCGACCGTCCCGCCGAGCAGCCAGCCGGTCGCCAGCACCACGACCTCGATGCCGGTCCGGACCACCCGCACCGACCAGCCGGTTCGCGCGCACAGCCCGGTCATCAGGCCGTCGCGCGGCCCCGGGCCGAGCCGGGCTCCGACGTAGGCCGCCGTCGCGACGCCGTTGAGGAGCACGCCGCCGACGAGCAGCGCGATCCGCGCCGGGAGGGCGTCGGGCGCCGGGATGACGAACAGCGCGGCGTCGACCGCGACGGCGATCACGGCGACGTTGGCGACGGTGCCGATCCCGGGGCGCTGGCGCAGCGGGATCCACAGCAGCAGCACGGTCACCCCGGTGACGGCGGTGATCGCGCCGAAGCTGAGCGGCACGTTCTTCGACAGGCCCTCGTGCAGCACGTCCCACGGGTTGAGCCCGAGACCGGCGCGGATCTGCATCGCCATGCTGAGGCCGTACAGCGCCAGCCCGCCGAGCAGCTGCGGGAGCCGCCGACCCGGGTCGCGGGTGACGGGGATGGGGCGGAGGTCGACGACGGCCATGGGGTCCATCCTCGGTCGGGCGGCGCGGTTGACCATGGCCAATCCGGAACCGGTGGACCCCCGCCGCTCAGCTCGTCGTCAGCGCTGTGAGCGGCGCCGCGAGCTCGCGCCACTGGTCGTCGGGCACACCGCGCTTCTGCACGGGCAGGGCCTGCACGGCGACGTGGTCGGCGCCGGCGTCGAGGTGCTCGCGGACGCGGGCCACCACCGTGTCCACGTCGCCCCACGCCACCAGGGCGTCGACGAGCGCGTCGGACCCGCCGTCGGCGAGGTCGGACTCGGCGAAGCCGAGCGTGCGGACGTTGTTCACGTAGTTCGGCTGGCTGAGGTAGACCGACGTGTAGCCGCGGCCGATCTCGCGGGCCCGGGCGGGATCGGTCTCCAGCAGGACGGCCTGCTCGGGGCACAGCAGCGGGCCCGGCCCGAGCGCGGCCCGCGCTCGGGCGGTGTGCTCGGGGGTGACGAAGTACGGGTGGGCGCCGTCGGTGCGCTGCCCGGCGAGGTCGAGCATCTTCGGGCGCAGCGCGGCCAGGACGTAGCGCACCGGCGTCGTGGGCCGCTCCGCGATGTAGGGCGCCCGCTCGATCGCGTCGAGGTACTCGCGCATGGCGGTGAGCGGCTTGTCGTAGTTGTGCCCACGCAGCCCGCTGACCAGGTTCTCGTGGCTGACCCCCAGCCCGATCAGCACCCGCTCCGGGTAGGCCTCGGTGAGGGTCTTGGTCGCGCAGGACGTGGCAACGGCGTCGCGGGCCCAGATGTTCGCGATACCGGTCGCCCCGACGAGCCGCTCGGTGGCCGAGAGCAGCATCGACAGGTGGACGAAGGGGTCGCGGCCGGCCACCTCCGGGATCCACACGGCGCCGTACCCGAGCGACTCCAGCTCCGCGGCCAGCTCCCGGGCGCGGGCCGCGGGGACCACGTCGAGGGCGGCGGTCCAGAGACCGACGGGGGGCAGCGGGAAGCGGGGCGTCGAATCCGTCACCCCGCGACCCTACGAGGGACGCACGGCGCCCGCGCGCTTCACGATCACGCCGTCGCCGTGACGATCCGCTCCCGGATGTGCTGCCAGGGCAGGTCCCGGGGCGGTTCGGCGCGCGCCTCGTGCAGGGGCCAGACGTCCTCGCCGTCGACGAGGTGCACGCCGGCGGCGCGCAGCGCGGCGACGTGGGAGTCCCACCTCGGGTGCCGGGCGTGCGCGGCGTTGATCCGCGGGAACACGACGACCGGGACGCCGGGGGTGCCGATGGCCTCGTTGATCGTGGTGAGGGCCTGGTTGTCGGCGATGCCCACGGCGAGCTTGGCGATGGTGTTCGCCGAGGCGGGGACCACGGCGTAGACGTCGGCCGACGGGTGCGGTCGGCTGTCGCCCGGCATGCGCGCGTCGACGCGGACGGGCAGCCCCGTGATCCTCGCGAGCTCGTCGGCGGCGCCCGTCGCCCGCAGCCACCGGCCCGCGGTGGGGGTGAGCGTCACGGCGATCCGCCACCCGGACCTGACCAGCGGCTCGACCAGCCCGCCCCGGAGCCCCTCCACCCCGCCCGCGCCGGAGCCGACCAGCCCCAGCGTCCTCGTGGTCCCGCCCATCGCCGCGTCCTCCACCGCTCGCCGGGTAATCGGAGTGCGCTCCGCCCCGACCGCCGGCGACACTCGTCGCGATGATGCACAGCGACGAGGTGCGCGTCGCCACCGAGGTCGCCCGCGGAATGATCGCCGACCAGTTCCCGCGGTGGGCGGGCCTGCCGGTCCGCGAGGTGGTCGCCGAGGGCACGGTGAACGCGATCCACCGCATCGGCGACGGGCTCGCGGCCCGGTTCCCGCTGCGGGCGGGCGACCCGGACGAGGTGCGGGGCCGGCTGGAGGCCGAGGCGGCCGCCGCGCGCGAGCTGGCTCGGCACAGCCCCGTCCCGACGCCGGAGCCGGTCGCGATCGGGGAGCCCGGGCGCGGCCACCCGCTGCCCTGGGCGGTCCAGACCTGGCTGCCGGGCACCGCGGCCGCGGACGACGACCCGAGCGGCTCGGAGGCGTTCGCCCTCGACCTCGCCGCCTTCATCGGCGCCCTGCGCGGGGTTGGCACCGGGGGCCGGACGTTCGCCGGGACGGGTCGCGGTGGCGACCTGCGCGGCCAGGACCCCTGGATGCGGACCTGCTTCCGGGAATCCGCGGGACTGCTCGACGTCGCGGCGCTGGAGCGGATGTGGGCCGGGTTCCGGCTGCTACCCCGCGCGGGCGCCGACGTGATGTCGCACGGCGACCTGATCCCCGGCAACGTGCTGGTGGCCGGGGGGCGCCTGGCCGGGGTGCTGGACGGCGGCGGGTTCGGGCCCGCCGACCCCGCCCTCGACCTGGTCGCGGCGTGGCACCTGCTCGACGACGGGCCGCGCGAGGCGTTCCGGGCGGCCCTGGGCTGCGGCGACGTCGAGTGGGAGCGGGGCAGGGCGTGGGCGTTCGCCCAGTCCATGGGGCTGGTCTGGTACTACGCCCGGTCGTGCCCCGGGCTGAGCCGCACGGGCCGGCGGACCCTCCGGCGCCTGTCGCGCACCGCCTGACCGGCGCCGGGCCGCGGAGTGGTCCCGCGGCCCGCCCCGCGTTCAGACGGCGGACTGCTCGGTACGCGCGCGGTACGTGGCGTCGTCCGCGGCGATGTCGAGCCGCGACGTCTCCCGGGCGATCAGGACGCAGACCACCGTCAGGGCGAGGACGGCGACGACGTAGAGCGAGACGGCCAGCGAGGTCTGGTAGGCGCTCAGCAGGGCGGTGGCGATGATCGGGGCGAGCGCGCCGCCGACGATGCCGGCCAGCTGGTAGCCCATCGACGCCCCGCTGTAGCGGATCCGGGTCGGGAACATCTCGGCGATGAAGGAGGCCTGGGTCGCGTACATGGCGGCGTGGAACAGCAGCGCGACGACCGTGGCCAGCACGATCAGCGCGAAGCTTCCGGTGTCCAGCAGCGCGAAGAACGCGAACACCCACCCTGCGGCGCCGACCGCGCCCGCCAGGTAGACCGGCCGCCGCCCGAAGCGGTCCGAGAGCGCCCCGAACAGCGGGATGAAGAAGATCTGGCAGGCCGCCCCGATCAGCACGCCGCCCAGCGCCAGCCCGCTGGGCAGCCCCAGGTACGTGGTGATGTAGGTGGTGATGAACAGGACGAAGATGTAGAAGGCGACGTCGACGCCGACCCGGGCGCCCAGCGCGAGCAGGATCTCCCGGGGGTAGCTGCGCAGCACGTCGACGATCGGGGCGCGGGTCTTCGCGCCCGCGCTCTCGACCTTCTCGAACAGCGGGCTCTCCGCGATCGACACCCGGATCCACAGCCCGGCGATCACCAGCAGGCCGCTGAGCAGGAACGGCACCCGCCAGCCCCAGCTCGCGAACGCCTCCTCGTCGGTGACCGCCTGCATCACCCACAGCACGCCGTTGGACAGCAGCAGCCCGACCGGCACGCCGACCTGGGGCCAGCTCGCGTTCAGCCCCCGCCGGGCGGGATCGCCCGACTCCAGGGTCATGAGCACCGCCCCACCCCACTCGCCGCCGAGCCCGATGCCCTGCAGGAAGCGCAGCACGACCAGCAGGATCGGCGCGCCGATGCCGAAAACGGCGTAGGTCGGGACGAGCCCGATCGCGAAGGTCGCGATCCCCATCAGCAGCAGCGTGACGACCAGGACGTTCTTGCGGCCGATCCGGTCGCCGTAGTGCCCGAAGACGATCCCGCCCAGCGGCCGGGCGACGAAGCCGACCGCGGCCGTCGTGAACGCCAGCAGCGTGCCGACCAGCGGGTCGAAGCTGGGGAAGAACAGGGTGTTGAACACCAGCGCGGCGGCGGTGCCGTAGATGAAGAAGTCGTACCACTCCAGTGAGGTGCCGACGAGGCTCGCGATCACGACACGACGCACGGACGACGGTCGGTTCGCGCCTCGGTCCACGGGGGTAGTCGCCATCAGTGCTCCTTAGCGGCGTCGGCGGTCGGCCGAGCGGTCCGGATGAGGTCTGCGTCACGGTACGGATTGTTGAGCAATCTGACAAGAGACTGATTGTCGCAGCGGAGTGGGGTCGTCGGAGGACAGCCGGTCACGCTCAACGCGTGGCCGCCGCGCACACGTCGTGACATGTGCGCGGCGGCGGCCAGGTGCGTGACGCCAGGCGGTGTGCGTGGCGCCGGGGGTGTGCGCGGCGCGGGGGGCCGCGCGGCCCCGCCGGTACCGTGGTGCCGTGAGCACCCCGGACCCCGTGCGCATCGGCAACAGCGAGCGCGAGGCCGCGGTGCGGGAGCTGGGCGAGCACTTCGCCGAGGGCAGGCTCGACACCGACGAGTACGACGAGCGCGTGGCCGCCGCGTACGCCGCCCGCACCGATGAGGACCTGGCCCCGCTGTTCAAGGACCTCCCGCGCAGCGGGGCGCCCGCCGCGGTCGCGGTCCCGCCGTCGGCGCCGTACCCCCTCGCGCCGTACCCGAGGTCGTACCCGCCGGCGTACCCCGCCCCCAACACGGCCTACTCCCCCGACGCCCCGCACGGGCGCGAGCCGGCGACCGGCGTCCCGTACTCCGAGCGCCAGAAGCTCATCGCCGGGTTGCTGCAGCTGCTGATCCCCTGCGGGATCGGGCGCTTCTACACCGGGCACACCGGGCTGGGTGTGGCCCAGCTGCTGCTCAGCCCGCTCGGCATCGGCCTGGTGTGGGCGTGGATCGACGGCATCGTGATCCTCGCCGGCCGCCCCGTCGACCGCGAGGGGCGCCCGCTGCGCCCCTGACGAGCCGGCCGGCAGGGCCGGGACGTGACGGGCCGCTCGCGCAGCGGAGCGGGGGATGGATCTCGGCCGCGGGCGGGTTGCACGGTACGGGGAGCGCGGCCGCGCCCCCACCGGATCCGAACCCCGGAGGACGCCCGCATGGTGCTCGCCCTGTCGATCCTCGACCTCGCCCCGGTCGCGCCCGGCCAGACGCCACGGGAGAGCTTCGCGGCCAGCGTCGAGCTCGCCCGGGCCGCCGAGCGGCTCGGCTACCGGCGCGTCTGGTACGCCGAGCACCACAACATGCCCTCGATCGCCTCGTCGGCCACGAGCGTGCTCATCGGCCACGTGGCCGACCACACGTCGACGATCCGGCTCGGCGCCGGTGGGGTCATGCTGCCCAACCACTCGCCGCTGACGATCGCCGAGCAGTTCGGCACGCTGGAGACGCTGCACCCCGGGCGGATCGACCTGGGCCTGGGCCGGGCCCCGGGCAGCGACCAGGTGACCATGCGCGCCATGCGCCGCGACGCCTCCGCGTCGGAGACGTTCCCGCAGGACGTGCTGGAGCTGCAGGGCTACCTGCGTGGCCGCTCCGTCATCCCCGGTGTGCAGGCCGTGCCCGGCGCCGGCACCGACGTGCCCCTCTACATCCTGGGCTCGTCGCTGTACGGCGCCCAGCTGGCCGCGCGCCTCGGCCTGCCCTACGCGTTCGCCTCGCACTTCGCCCCGCAGGCGCTGCACGCCGCGGTCGCCAGCTACCGCGACGAGTTCCGCCCCTCCGAGCAGCTCGCCGAGCCCTACGTCATCGCCGGCGCGAACGTCGTCGCCGCCGACGACGCCGAGCAGGCGCAGCGCCAGTTCGACGCGGTGCGCAGGCGGCGGGTCCGGTCGATGATCAGCCGGCAGCCCGGGGCGCCGGAGTACGACGACGCCGAGATCGACGCGTTCCTGGCCACGCCCAACGGCCGCCACATCGCCGACATGATGCGCTACACCGCCATCGGGACCGGCGACGACGTGCGGCGCTTCCTGGCGGACTTCGCCGCGTCGGCCCAGGCCGACGAGCTGATCGTGGCGCACCACGCCGAGGACCTCGGCGCCCGGCTGCGCTCGGTGGAGCTGACGGCGGCCGCTGTGGGGATCACGCGGGAGAGCGTCGGGGCGTGACCCCCGGGCGGCGCGCTCAGCCGCGCTTGGCGCGGACCTCCTGGTTGTCGCGGTACTCCGCGGCGTAGCGCTCCGGCTCGGGCCACCAGTAGTAGGGCGGCTCCTGCGGGCGGCCCTGCGGGGTGTCCTGCCACGGCTCGCGGCGGCCGTTCGGGGTGAGGTCGAGCAGCGCCCAGGTGTTGGTGAACGGCTCCGACCCGCGCCCGCTGGTGTGGTAGGTGCGGAAGACGCGGTCGCCGTCGCGGACGAAGACGTTCAGCCCGAAGCCGCCGCCGGGACCCGCGCCCATGTCGGCGCCGAAGGGGCTGTCGGCCGAGGAGTACCAGGGCATCGTCCAGCCGAAGCGGTCGCGGTAGGCGACCGCCTCCTCCCAGGGGCCGACCGTCACGACCGCGAACGTCGTGTCCTTGCTGTGCAGCGGTTCGAGCGTGCCGATGTGGCTGGTGAAGAACGTGCAGCCGCCGCACTGGTCGCGCGCGCCCGGGTTCCACATGAAGTGGTAGGTGATCAGCTGGCCGCGGCCCTCGAACACCTCCGCCAGGTCGACCTCGCCGTGCTCGCCGCGCAGCGTGTAGGGCCCGACCTCGACCATGGGCAGTCGCCTGCGGTCCGCGGCCAGCGCGTCCACGCGCCGGGTGACCTCCTTCTCCCGCGCGCGGTGCTCGGCGAGGGCGGACGCCCAGGTGTCGTGGTCGGTGATCTGCGGTAGGGACATGGCTCCTCCGATGGGTGCTGGCGCGGTCACTGTGCAGACCCGCGGCGGCCCCGGAACTCATCGGTCGCCGGAGGCCGCCGCCTCACCCGACGCGGCGGTACCGGTAGACGTTGCGGATCTTCCTGGCCACGTAGCTGCCGATGCTCGGGGCCACGGCCAGCCTCTCGACCACGCCGATGGGCACGTCGAGGTAGCGGTAGACCCCGCCGCCGGCGAACTCCACCTCCAGGGCCCGGTTGGCCGGGTCGTACCCGAGCGAGCGCACGCCGCTGGACTCCACCTGCTGCCGGATCATCGCGTTCCCCCAAGGCCCTCGTGGTCGAGCGCTCCCCCGACCGCCACCGCATGTCTACCGGCGACCACCGACATTCCCGGGTGACGCCGGCGCGGCTCCGCTTCGGCGAAGCGTGGGCGAGCGGTCCCGGTGGCCGTCCCCTACAGGACTGACGAGGCGCCGGATGCGCACCGGCTGTCACGGTGAACCGGGGATACGGCACACGATGGTGGCCACCTCTTTGCCTTCTCCCGGATTTCGGAGCTACGCTTTTCCGGTCGGCGCCTTCCCCAATTCTGCGGCGCCGTAGGAATGGAGCCGATCGGGGGTCGGCCCGCGAAATCACCGGAGTAAACCGTGCTGAAGAAGGCTGGGATCGTCGTGGCCGTCGCCGCGAGCGGTCTGCTCGTCATGACCCCCCTCGCGGCCGCCGAGACCGCACCGACGCAGGCGTCCAACACCTGCTCGTTCACGCAGTCCGGCGGTACCGTGACCCAGGTCATCAACGGCGTGACCGTGGTCAACACCGTCGCGCCGGTCACCACTCAGACGCAGGCCCTGAACTGCACCGCGATCAATGTCTCGGACCTGGTCGACGTCAATTCCGGCAACACCACGACCAGTTCCGTCCGGACCCGGATCGAGAACTCCTTCAACCGGTTCTTCATCTTTCGCCGCTGACTGATCCGGTGTTACCCGCGGACCCGGACCGACCGTCG
This sequence comes from Pseudonocardia lacus, assembly GCF_018531445.1. Lineage (GTDB taxonomy): Bacteria > Actinomycetota > Actinomycetes > Mycobacteriales > Pseudonocardiaceae > Pseudonocardia > Pseudonocardia lacus. The sequence goes on along the minus strand of NZ_JAHDTH010000006.1, from coordinate 32,667 downwards.
GTCCGGGTCCGCGGTGCCGCGCCGGCCATGGCCCGCGGTGCCGTGCGCGACACCCGCATGCCGTTAGCTATGACAAGGGGTAGTGTTCGCGCGCGATGAGCGCGACGACGGACCCGGCCCCCGCACCCACCCTCCGGTCGCTGATCCCGTCGGTCTTCCTGCCCGCCGTCGTCTACGAGGTCGGCATCGGCGCGATCACCCCCGTCGTCGCCATCACCGCGCTCGACCTCGGCGCCTCGGCCGGCACCGCCGGCTTCCTGGTCGCTCTGCTGGGGATCGGGCAACTGATCGGCAACGTGCCCTCGGCGGCGGTCGCTGCCCGCCTCGGGGACCGCAAGGCGATGGTCGTGGCGGCCGGGGTCTCGGTGGTCGCCGTGACCGGTTGCTTCTTCGCGACGTCGCTGCCGCTGCTCGGGGTCTGCCTGTTCGTGCTCGGCATGGGCAACTCGACGTTCTACCTGGCCCGCCAGTCGTACCTGACCGAGGTCGCGCCGCCGCACCTGCGGGCGCGGGCGCTGTCGATGCTGGGCGGCTCGCACCGGGTGGGGCTGTTCATCGGCCCGTTCCTCGGGGCCGCGGCGATCAGCCTGACGTCGCTGCACGCCGCCTACCTGGTCGCGGCGGGCGCCGCGGTGCTCGCCGGCGTCCTGCTGCTGGTGATCCCGGACGTCGCCCCGGCGGGACCGCCGCGGCCGGCGCGGCGATCGGGCGTCGCCCCCGGGTTCGGCGCCACGCTGCGCGAGCACCGGTCGCTGCTGGCCACCCTCGGCGTCGCCGTGCTCGCCATCGGCGCGGTCCGCGCCGCCCGGCAGGTCGTGCTGCCGCTCTGGGCGGTGCACATCGGCCTGAGCCCGGAGGCGACCAGCCTCGTCTTCGGCATCGCCAGCGCCGTCGACATGGCGCTGTTCTACCCGTCGGGCAAGGTCATGGACCGCTACGGGCGGCTGACCGTCGCCCTGCCGTCCATGCTGATCCTCGGCCTGGCCATGGCGGCGCTGCCGCTCACCGGCGGGATCGTCGCCCTGACGGTCGTGGCCATGGTCATGAGCCTGGGCAACGGCATCGGCTCCGGCATCGTCATGACGCTGGGCGCGGACGCCGCGCCCCCGGACGACCGGCTGCGCTTCCTGTCGATCTGGCGGCTGATGAGCGACACCGGCGTCGCGGTCGGCCCGGTGATCGTCTCACTGGTCGCCGGGGTCTGGACGCTGGCGGCGGGGATCGTCGTGATGGGCGGCGTCGGCGCGCTGTCCGCGGGGGCGCTCGCGCGGTGGGCCCCGCGGTACTCCGCGTTCGCGACCCCGGCAATGGTGCGCCAGCAGCGGCTCAGCGCCGGCCGCTGAGTACCGCCCGCGCGATCGCGTCGCGCTCGGCGGCCTCCCGCGCGGCCTGCTCCTGCTCCTCGGCGATCCGCTTGTCGTAGGCGGTGCGGGCGGCGGCGATCTCGCGCTGGTGGTCCTCGGTCCACACCACCAACGCCTTGATCGTCTCGTGCAGGGTGGCCCCGAGCGTGGTCAGCTCGTAGTCGACGCGCGGGGGCACCGTCGGGTGCACCGTGCGGCTCACCAGGCCGTCGCGCTCCAGGTGGCGCAGCGTGCGGGCGAGCATCCGCTGGCTGATGCCGTCGATGGCGCGGCGCAGCTCGGTGAAGCGCAGCGGGCGCCGGTCGAGCAGGGCGATCGCCAGCAGCGACCACTTGTCCGCGATCCGGTCGAGGATCTGGCGGACCTCGCAGTCCTCGCGGGCGTCCCAGTTGAGGACGTCGAACTCCTCGTCGGGGCCGGTATCACCGCAGTGACCGGGTGACCGTGATGTTCCGTCTTCCACGTTCGTCGATGCTTCCGCAGAGTGCGGTCGGTAACAAGAGGGAACCGACTTCGGGAGGACCACGACATGTCCGAGACCGCACCCGGCGGAACGACGCGGATGGGTGCGCGCGAACGCGCCACGCTGCTCGTGCTGTGCGGCGCCATCTTCCTGGAGGGCATCGACGTCGCGATGCTCAACGTGGCCCTGCCCTCGATCCGGGCCGACCTCGGCCTGGGCACCGCCGAGCTCAGCGGCGTGGTCAGCGCCTACGTGCTCGGCTACGCCGGCTTCATGCTGCTCGGCGGGCGCGCCGCCGACCTGTACGGGCGGCGGCGGATGTTCCTGGTCTGGCTCGTGGTGTTCCTGGTGTTCTCCGGGATCGGCGGGCTGGCCACCGACGCCCCGATGCTGCTGGCCGCCCGGTTCGTCACCGGCGTCGCGGCGGCCTTCCTGACCCCGGCCGGGCTGGCCCTGGTCACCGCCACCTTCCCGGCCGGCCCGCTGCGCACCAGGGCGCTGGGCTTCTACGCCGGCACCGCATCGGGCGGCTTCTCCCTCGGGCTGGTGGCCGGGGGCCTGCTCACCGCGGTGGGCTGGCGGTGGGTGTTCTTCGCCCCGGTGATCCTGTCCGCGATCATCCTGGTCGCCGCCGCGGTGCTCGTCCGCGACCCCGGTGGACGGCTCGTCGGCGGACGCCTCGACCTGGCCGGGACGGCGAGCATCACCGCGGCGATGCTGCTGCTGGCCTACGGCGTCCTGCGGCTCGAGGCGCCCGGCGAGGGCGTCGCGACCACCGTCGCCGTGCTGGTCGCGGGGGCCGCGCTGGTCGGGGTCTTCGTCGCCGTGGAACGCCGCTCGCCCGCGCCGCTGGTGCGGCTGGGGCTGCTGCGGACACCGGGCCTCGCCCGGACGAACGCGACCATGCTGCTGTTCCTCGGCGCGTTCGCCGGTTTCCAGTTCCTGGTCACCCTGCACCTGCAGGAGCTGCGCGGCTGGACGCCCCTGCAGACCGCGCTGGCGATGCTGGTCATCGCGATCGACACGGTGCTCGCCCCGACCCTGACCACCCGCCTGGTCAACCGCTTCGGGCACCTCGCCGTGCTGCGCTGGGGCCTGGCCACCGCGGTGCTCGCCTACGCGCTGTTCCTGCCGATCGCGCCGGACTGGACCTACGCGCTCATGCTGCCCAGCTTCGCGGTCCTCGGGATCGCCTTCGCGCTGGCCTACGGCCCGCTGACCATGGCGGCCACCGACGGCGTCGACGAGGCCGAGCACGGCGTGGCCGGTGGCCTGCTCTACACGTCCGCCCAGTTCGGGACCGCCCTCGGGCTGTCCGCGGCGACCGCCGTGCACGTCGGCGCGGCCGCGGCGGGCGCGACTGGTGTCGACGCCCTGCACGTCGCCCTGCTGGTCCCGGTCGCCGCCGCGGCGCTCGGGCTCGTCGCGGCCATGAGCGGGCGGCGCAGGCGCGTCGCGGTCGCCGACCCGGCCGCGGTGTGAGCGCGGCCGTGCCGACCTCAGGTGCCGACCTCGGGTGCCGCCGCGACCCGGAGGACGAGCAGCGCGACGTCGTCGCTGGGGTGGTCGCCGATCGGGTCGAGCAGGGCGTCGCAGAGGGCGTCCAGCGAGCCGCCGCCGACCCCCGCCGCGACCGCGACGACCCGGTCCAGGCCCTCGTCGATCGCCACCCCGCGCCGCTCCACCAGCCCGTCGGTGAACAGCACGACCACGTCGCCCCGGCGCAGCGCCAGCCGGTGGTCGGTCCGCACCGCCGACGGGTCGACGCCCAGCAGCAGGTCGGGGTCGTGCTCGACCAGCCGGGCGGAGCCGTCGGCGGGCACCAGCAGCGGCGGCGGGTGCCCGGCGCTGGCCCAGTGCAGCACCAGTCCCTCCGCGCCGGCGCCGCGGTCGCCCGGGCGGACCTCGGCCATGACCATCGTCGCCATCGCGCGCGGGTCGACCGAGTGCAGCAGGCGGTCCAGCGCGGCCAGGACCCCGGCGGGTGAGCGCTCCAGCACGTGGGCGATCCCCCGGACGCTGCTGCGCAACTGCGCCATCGTGACGGCGGCGTGGCCGTCGTGACCGGCCACGTCGCCGATCACCAGCACCGTCCGGCCGTCGGCCGCCTGGAACGCGTCGTACCAGTCGCCGCCGACGTCCACGTGCTCGGCGGCGGGCACGTAGCGCACGGCGACGTCCAGCCCCGGCACCCGCGGCGGGTCGGCGAGCAGGGTGCGCTGCAACTCCTCGGCGAAGGTGGCCGCCCACTCGGCACCCTCGGCCCGCACGCGCGACGCCGCGGCCTCGGCGCTGACCTGCTGCAAGCGGTCCTCCCGCGCCAGGCGCGCATCGCAGGCGCCGAAGGCGAACAGCCCGCCGAGCGCGACGCCGAAGAGCCGGGCGGCCTGCGTCGGCCAGTCGTCGGCGGTGTACTGCTGGTCGTGGACGCCCAACAGCGCGACGACGGCGAGGGCCAGCACCCCGTAGGCGATCGTCAGCCCGCGGCCGGTGAGGCTCGCGGCCAGCAGCGGACCGATCGCCACCAGGCCCAGCACCGAGCGTTCCGGGCCGGCCGCGAGGTCCAGCAGGGCGAACAGCGCGATGACGGCGAGGGGTGCGACGGCGCTCACCCGGCCCAGCCGATCCACCCGCACCCTCCCGTTCGATCGCCCCACGACGTCGGCGAGGCGGGGACGACAGTAGGGCACCAGCCCTCGGGTGTCCCCGATCTCCGCGCCCCGCCGTGCCGCCCCGCGATCGGCTCGGCGGCGGGCGAGGGGCGTCCTCGCAGCGCCGGGCGGGTGCCGCAGCGCTGGCTGGGTGCTCGCAGCGCGCCGGCGGGCTGCGAGCACACCGCTGGCTCTGCGAGGACCCCGACTCACATGATCAATCAGAGGTCGCCCTCCGCGTAGGAGCCGCCGGAGGCCCCTCAACAGCCCGCCGCAGGCGCCCCTCGACAACCCGCCGGAGGCCCTCAGGCGGAGTCGGAGAGGGCGAACGGCAGCGCGTTGCTGGTCATGGTCACCGCGGTCCCCCCGGCGCTGTGCTCGATGTGCAGCGACGCCATGCACGTGCTCATCATCAGCAGCCCCCGGCCGCGGAAGCCGGGATCGGCGGGGACCGGGCGCCAGCGGCCCTGGTCGGTCACCGACACGGTCACCCGGCGATCCTGGGCGCCGACGAGGACCCAGGCGAAGACGTGGACCTTCCCGACCTCCGGCTGCCCGCGGTAGGCGTGGTCCACGACGTTGGCGACGGCCTCGTCGACGGCCAGCACGATGTCGTCGAGGTCGTCGTCGCGCCAGCCCCAGCGCTCCAGCCAGTCGCGCAGACGCCCGCGGATCACACGCCCGGACGTGGCCACGGCGACCTCGGCCACCAGCAGCTCGACCGGCGGCATCGGACCGGTGTCGGAGACGGCTGTGCCCAGCACCCCGTCACCGGGTCGGGCCGATCCGTCTGCAGCCATCCCCGACCAGTATGCGCGTTGCGCGGCCGATCCCCGATGGCGGGAGCCGGACCCGGTGATCACCCGGTCAGGACGGCTCGTCCCCGGGGCCTTCGCCGCTGTCGCCGGTGTCGTCGGGGTCGGCCACGTCGTCGGAGTGGGGCGGGTCGACGCGGCGCCCGACGACCCGCTCCTCCATCTCGTCGACGGCCTCGCTGAGGTGGTCGCGGTCGTCCGGCTCCGGCCCGGGCGGGGTGGTGGCTGCCATCGGAGTCCTTCCTGCGCGGCGCGGTGCCGCGGAGCGAGCGGGCTTCCCCCGCGGGCGGCGGGGCAAACGGCCGGTGCGCGCTGCCACCCGCTCGGAGTGCTGTCAGCGCTGCCGGGGGCCGCAGTCGCGCACCCGGCGGGCCGCGGCGACCAGCCCGCGGCGGGCGCCGAGGTCCTGCACCGCCGCGACGGCGTAGGCGCTGCAGGACGGGGTCGACGGGCAGCGCGGCGTGAACCGGGTCAGCCTGCGGCGGTAGAGGCCCAGCAGCGCCAGGACGGGTCGCCGGCCGGCCCGTCCTGGCGCCAGGAACGCGGCCAGCCGCAGCAGAGTGGACACGCTGAGCAGCAGGCTGCAGTCGCAGGGCAGCTCGCAGCCGTCGCACGGTAGATCGCAACCGTCGCAGCCGTCCGAGCACCGGCTGCGGTCGGCTTCCTCCTCGGCCTCGCCCGCCGCCCCGTCCTCGCCTGCCACAGCCCACCCCCGAGACCACGATCGAGCCGCCCCCTGGCGGTCGGGTGGGAGTGTGCCCGATGGGGTGATCAGGTCGTGGGGGGCACCTCGGTGCGCCGGCCCGGCGCCGAACCCGCCGTGCCCGGATGCGGCCACTACGCGGTCCAGCACCCATCCAGGGGGTCAGAAGTACCGCATTGTCACGTAGCCCCACGCCATGATGGTGCTCAGCGCCGTGACGACGATGCCGTAGCGGGTGAACTGCCAGAACGAGATGGGGTGGCCGGTGCGGGCCGCGATGCCGATGGCCACGACGTTCGCGCTCGCCGCGACCGCGGTGCCGTTGCCGCCGAAGTCGGCGCCCAGGGCGAAGGCCCACCACAGCGCCTGGCCCGTCGCCGGGTCGGGCACCGTGGCCACCAGCTCCTCGACGACCGGCGCCATGGTGGCGACGTAGGGGATGTTGTCGAAGAACGCGCCGAGCACGGCGGAGCCGAAGATGAGCGCGGTGGCGGCGGCGTAGAAGTCGTCGCCGACGATCTCGATCGACCAGCGGCCCATCGCGTCGATGACGCCGGTGTGCACCAGGCCGGCCACCATGACGAACAGGCCCATGAAGAACACCAGCGTCGGCCACTCGACCTCGCGCAGCGCGTCGCCGACGTCGGCCCGTGTGACCAGCAGCATCACCCCGGCCCCGACGAGCGCGACGATCGAGGGCTCCAGGTGCAGCACGGCGTGCAGCCCGAACCCGATGACGACCAGCGCCAGCACGCACAGGGAGCGCACCAGCAGGGCGGGGTCGGTGATGGCGCGGCGCTCGTTGAGGCTCATGATCTCGGCGACGCGCGCCGGGTCGTAGGTGTAGGAGCGGCGGAACAGGAACCGGGTGAGCAGCACGAAGACCGCGAAGATCAGGACGACGATCGGGGCCATGTGGACCAGGAAGTCGTTGAAGCTCAGCCCCGCCCGGCTGCCGATGATGATGTTGGGGGGATCGCCGATCAGGGTCGCGGCGCCACCGATGTTGGACGCCAGCACCTCGGCGATGATGTAGGGCTGGGCCGGGACGCGCAGCCGGTTGCACACGACCACGGTCACCGGGACGACCAGCATGATCGTGGTGACGTTGTCCAGGAACGGCGAGGCCACCGCGGTGATGAGCATCAGCATCACCATCAGCCGGTAGGGCCTGCCCCGCGAGCGCTTGGCCGCCCAGATCGCCAGGAAGTCGAACAGCCCGGTCTGCTTGACCACGCCGACGATGATCATCATGCCGAGCAGCAGGAAGATGACGTTCCAGTCGATCCCGGCGTGCTCGGAGAAGAACACCTCCGAACCGGGCGTCAGCCCGAGCACCGTCATCGCCCCGGCCGCGACCAGGACCGTGACGACCTTGTCGATCTTCTCCGTGGCGATGAAGTAGAACGCGACGACGAAGATGCCCAGCGCGAGCCCCGGCATCAGCACGCGCCACCGCCCACCGGGCCCGTCACCCGGGGGCGTCCCCGGCCAGCACGTCGAGCAGCCGGACCAGGGTGATGCCGCCGACCAGCGTGCCCGCCGGCCCGACCACCGCCACCAGCGGGGATCGGGCGCGGGCCATCAGCGCCGCCACCTCCACCAGGGTGGCGTCCGGCCGGACCGCGGCCGGGCGCGGGTCGTGGCGGGGCAGGCACTCGTCGACGGTCAGGTCGCCCAGCTCCGACCAGAACAGGCCGGCGTTGGCCTCGTCGATCGTGCGGGCCAGCGCCGGGTCCTCCAGCAGCGCGCGCGGCAGCGTCAGCCGCAGCACCTGGGTGCCGGGCAGCACCGCCCGCGGGCGCGCCCGCCCGTCCACCACGACCAGGCCCGGCAGGTGCGCCTCGGCCATCATCCGCACCGCGGTGGCGACCAGGTCGGACCCACGGACCGTCGGCAACTGCTCGACGATGTCGTGTGCCTGCATGACACCGCTCCTTTGCCGGTGACGGACCCGCGACGACCGCGGAGCCGGAGCGCTCACCCATCCCCCGCACCTCCCGTCGTCGCTGTCGGGAAGTCTCGGCACTCGCGGGTCGCAGCTGTATGGGGTCTGGCACCCATGTCGGCGCGGGTACGGCCCGCAATCCGCGCCCGCGCCCGCGCGTTCCGCCGCGCGCGGGCTGGTTGCCGACCCGAATGGACACCGACGGACGTCCGGCTGGAGGCTTCGCCCATGACCCGCACCGCGCGGCCGGACCGGCCCCGCCGCACCCCGGCGCAGGCGCTGTTCCGCCGGCTCGTGCTCATCAACGGCACGGTGTTCACGGCCGGGACGCTCGTGCTGGCGTTCTCGCCGGCCACCGTGTCCTCGCCGATCCTGCTCACCGAGGTGCCCGTCCTGCTGCTGGGCCTGACCATGATCCTCGGCGCCACCACACTGCTGCTGCGGCGCAGCCTCGCCCCGCTGACGGCGCTGACCGCACTCATGGAGCGGGTCGACCTGGTCAGCTCCGACGACCGGCTGGCCGACGCCGGCAACGGCGACCTCGCGCAGTTGATCGCGACGTTCAACGCGATGCTCGACCGGCTCACCGCAGAGCGCAGCGCCAGCAGCGCGCACGCGCTGGCCGCGCAGGAGGGCGAGCGCAGGCGGATCGCCCGCGAGCTGCACGACGAGATCGGCCAGAGCCTGACCGCGGCGCTGCTGTCGCTCAAGCGGGTGGCCGACCGGGCCCCCGCGGAGCTGGCCGACGACCTGCGGATCGTGCGCGACGGGGTGCGCGCGAGCCTCGACGAGGTCCGCCAGGTGGCCCGCAGGCTGCGCCCCGGCGTGCTGGAGGACCTGGGCCTGGCCAGCGCACTGCGGGCGGTGGTCACCGAGTTCACCGAGGCCAGCGGGATCGTGGTGGAGCGCACGGCCGAGTCCGTCCCGGCGGGGTTGACCGACGAGGTGGAGCTGGTGGTCTACCGCGTCGCCCAGGAGTGCCTGACCAACGTCGCCCGCCACGCCGACGCCGACCGCGTGCGGCTCGATCTGCGCGTCGAGGGCAACCGGCTCATCCTGCTGGTGTCCGACGACGGCGTCGGCGGCGTGCGCACCGATGGCGCCGGCATCCGTGGGATGCGCGAGCGCGCCCTGCTCGTGGGCGGGCACCTGCGCATCGACTCGCCGCTCTCGCAGGGCACCGAGGTGCGCCTGACCATCCCCCTCCCGCCCGGACTGGAGCACGCACGGTGACCCCGACCAGGATCCTGCTCGCCGACGACCACGCGCTCGTGCGCCAGGGCCTGCGGATGATCCTCGACGCCGAACCCGACCTGGCGGTGGTCGCCGAGGCGGCCGACGGCGCCGAGGCCGTCGCGGAGGCCGCCGCGACGGAGTTCGACCTGGCCGTGCTCGACATCGCGATGCCGCGGATGACCGGCATCCAGGCGGCCCGGGAGATCTCCCGGCGCGACCCGGGCGCGCGCATCCTGATGCTGTCGATGTACGACAGCGAGCAGTACCTGTTCGCCGCGCTGGAGGCGGGCGCCTGCGGCTACGTGCTGAAGTCGGTCGCCGACCGCGACCTGCTGGAGGCCTGCCGGGCGGCGATGCGCGGCGAGCCGTTCCTCTACCCGGGCGCGGTGACCGCGCTGATCCGCGACTACCTGCAGCGGGTGCGCCGCGGCGAGAAGCCGCCGACGACGGTGCTGACCCCGCGCGAGGAGGAGATCGTCAAGCTCATCGCCGAGGGACACCCGGCGAAGGAGATCGCCGAGACCCTGTTCATCAGCGTCAAGACCGTCGACCGCCACCGCGCGAACATCCTGCACAAGCTGGGCCTGCGCGACCGCCTCGACCTGGCCCGCTACGCGATCCGGGCCGGGCTCATCGAGCCCTGAGCACGGACGCTACGAGCGCTTCCGGGGCGGCGGCGGGGTGCGGTCGGCGGTCATGATCGTCCAGAGGATGGTGCCGACGCTGAGCAGCACCAGCACGACCGCCGACCCGGACATCGCCGCGAGCCCGGCCACGATCGCGATCAGCACCCAGACCGGCACGATCTCGTGCTCGGGCCCGAGCCCGCCGGTCCCGGGGACGACGACCGCATCGACGGGTTCCTGCCCGGCCCGGTCGCCTCCACCACGCACCTCGTCCGCCTCCGCCACCGGTTCACCACCCGTCGTCCCGCCGCTGGTGGCACCCAGTCTTCGACGGGCGGCGACGGTCCACCATGCGGGTCAGCACCCATATCGGACGGGGTACGAGCCGGGTCTGGACCGCCGGTCACCACGAGTGTCCCCCGCCGGAAGTTCGGCGGGTACATCGATGGACCCAGGTTTCTGCTGGGCACGCCCGGGGCCGGCCCTCGTACCGGGCGTACTCGGGCCGGTCCCCGGTGTGGTCAGCGGGAAGCTGGGCCGGCGAGATACGTGGTCAACGTCCGGCGGGGGACACTAGGTTCACCGCCGAGGAGGGCCCGCGGTGGAGTTCGAGTTCGAGCTGGTGCGCCCGGGGCCGCCGCTGGCGCCCTACGCGGAGTCGCTCTGGTGGGCGCGCGGGCAGATCCCCTACCGGCAGGAGCGGATCGCGCCGACGGGGTCGACCGTCGCCGTGCTCGTGCTCGGCGCGCCCATCGTCCAGGTCCCCCGCAACGGCACCGGCGAGCGGTTCGTGGCGACGCACGGCTGGCTGGCCGGGCCGCACGACGGGCCCGTCGTCAACGCACCCACGGCCGAGACGTGGGCCGTCGGCGTCGTCTCGACGCCGGTGGGCTGCCGGGCCCTGTTCGGGACCGGGCCGGCCGAGCTGCGCGGGCGGGTCGTCGACCTGGCGGGCGCGTGGCCCGCGGCCGGGCCGCTGCGCGAGTCGCTGCTGGGGCTCGCCGACCCGCGGGCGGGGCTGGCCATGGTCGAGCACGCCCTGCTGGCCGGCCTGCGCCCGGACGGGCCCGGTGTCGCCCGCTGCGCGGCCGCGGTCGCCGCGCTGGAGGCCGACCCCCGGCGCCCGATCGCCCGGATCGCCGCGGACCTGGGCGTCACCCACGCCCACCTCGACCGCGAGTTCGTGCGGGTCGTCGGGTTGGCGCCGCGCGCGCTCGCCCGCATCCTGCGGCTGCGCAGGCTGCTCGCCCGGATCGACGTCCACTCCGCGGTCGACTGGACCGCGCTGGCCGCGCAGTGGGGCTGGTTCGACCAGAGCCACTTCATCCGCGACTTCCGCCGCCACACCGGCGTCACGCCGACGGCCTACGTGGCCGCGCAGCGCCGCGAGTTCGCCGCCGGGCAGCACGAGCCCGGCTTCGTGCCGGAGAGGTGAAATCCGTACAAGCCGCCGGCCGCGCCGACCTCCAGACTCCTGCCGACCGACCCGGCCGCCACCGAAGGAGCCCCCGTGCGACGCGCGTTCGAGAGCAAGACCGTGATCGACAGGCCGGCCGCCGAGGTGTGGCGCGAGCTCACCGACTGGGAGCGCGCGCCGCGCTGGATGCCCGGGATCGACGCCATGAGCTGCGACGCCGGCACCGCGCCCGGCTCGACCGTCACGTTCCGCACCCGGGGCCGGGCCCGCACCAGCACCATCACGGAGGTGGAGCCCGGACGCGCGCTCACGCTCGTGTCCGTGCAGGGCGGCGTCACCGCCCGCTACACCTACCGGCTGCTCCCCTCCGACGACCGGACCCGCGTCCGACTCACCGCCGACGTGGCCACCGCCGGCCCCTGGGTCGTGCTGGGCCCGGTCGTGCGCGCCGCGATCCGCCGGGCCGACGCCCACCAGCTCACCGCGCTGCGCGAGGTGGTGCAGGGCGGGCGGGTCTGACCCGGGCCGACGGGCGCGGCTACTCGGCTACTCGGAGCCGGTCAGGAACTGCGACTTCTGCCCGAGGTCGGCGATCACCACGTTGGACAGCTGGGGCGGGGTCCCCTCGACCGAGCGCAGGTACATGTTCTGCTTCGGGCTCTGCCCGTCGAAGACCCAGGGGCCGCGCGGGCTGTCGTCGATCGTGCCGACCCCTTCCAGCGCCGCGCTGAGCGAGTCGCCGTCGAGGCCCTTCGTGGTGCGCAGCGCCCGGTCGAGCACGGCGGCCGCGTCCCACATGGACACCGAGTAGCAGGTCGGCAGGACCCGGTAGGCGGCCCGGTAGGCGTCGACGAACGCGACGTTGGCCGGGTTGTCCAGGCGGTCGGAGTAGAACAGCGACGTCCGCACGCCCACCGCGGCCTCGCCCTGCCCGTCCAGGACCCCGCCCTCGGTGAGGAAGCCGGAGCCGTAGAGGGGGATGTCGCCGAGCCCGAACGCGGCGTACTGCTGGACGAACCGCACCGCCTCCGCGCCGGCGAAGAAGCAGAACACCGCACCCGCGCCGGACTCGCGGATCTCCTGCAGGTACGGGCCGAAGTCCTGGGTCTTGCCGAACTCCGGGCCGGCCTGCCCGGCGATCGTGCCGCCCGCCCGCTCGAAGGCCACCTTGAACCCGACGCGCGCCTCGCTGCCCGCGGCGTAGTCCGGGGCGATCAGGAAGACGCCACCGGGGATGTTCTCCTGCGCGAGGTAGGGACCGACCGCCGCGGCCACCTGCGCGTTCTGGAAGGAGGTGCGCCAGATGTAGGGCGTGCGGTGGCGCCCGGTGATGTCCGCGGCGCCGGCGTTGCCGACCAGCAGCAGCTTCTTGGCCCGCACGATGAGCGGCGCCGCGGCCAGCGCGGTCGCCGAGTTCACCAGGCCCACGACGACGTCGACCTGGTCGCTCTGCAGCACCCGCTGCACGGTCGGCACGCCCCGGTCCGGGCTGTCGCCCTCGTCGGCGACGATCGTGGTGACCTGCCGGCCGCCGAGCGTGTTGCCGTGCTGGGCGAGCCACAGCTCCCAGCCGCGCTTCATGTCGCCGCCCAGCGGCTCGTAGACCCCGGACTGGGGAACGACGAGGCCCACCCGCACCGCGGCGCTGGGGTCCGCGACGGCACCCGCCCCCGACGCGCTACCGCCGCACGCGGCGAGCAACGGGGCGCCCGCCACCGCCGCCATCGCGCCTAAGAACCGGCGTCGGCTCAGGTCCGAAGCACTCATCCCGACCGTCCCTCGTCGAACACTGCGTGGGTCGAACACTGCGTGGGGCCACCGACGCACGGATGGTTTGTGATCCCTATCGCACGTCGCTGCGGGACAATAGCGCTCGACTACTCAGCGTCGTCAGCGGGGCAACACTTACACCTGTTCGGGTGAGCTGACCGCTCGTCCGCTCGGCAGGACCTGTCGCGGAAGGCGGCGAACCGCCGGCCGCGCGACACGCCGAGACTCAGCGCCGCCCCGTTCGGAGTACAAAGCGCCACAAGCGCCGCACCCCACCCGGTCCGCCCGGGCACCGCATTTCCGACGATTCTGTTCGGGAATCGTGCGAACACTTCCGGCGTACATTAATCCAGCCGTGAACGGCCACGTCACCGGGCCCTCCCCGGTGCGGGCGAGGTCGGGCGCACCGGGCCGCGGTCAGGCCGTGACCAGCGCCAGGAACCGCTCGACATCGACGCGCAACTGCGCGGGCGCCGTTTCCACACCGGACAGGTGCCGCAGCAGGGCCTGCTGGAACAACCCGTCGAAACCGGCGTAGGCGGCCGAGGACGGCAGCACCGGCACCCCGTCGACGAGCTCGGCGTAGCGCCCGACCACCCGCGTGATCATGTCCTCGAGGATGGCGTCGATCTCGCGGACGTCGTCGCGGAAGGCGGGCTCGAACAGCGACTGGGAGCGCAGGTCGTACCAGAGCCGGTGCATGCGGGCGTCGACGACGAGGGTGCCGGCCATGGCCGCGGCGAACCCCGTGGAGAGCTCCTCGCCGGTGCGGGCGGCCGCGATGACCTCGTCGTAGCGCAGCACGCACACCGCCTTGTAGCGGCGCACGCAGTAGGTGATCAGCTCGACCTTGTCGCGGAAGTAGTAGTGCAGCACGCCGTGCGAGAAGGACGTGTGCTGGGCGATCTCGCGCAGGCTCGTGCGCGCGTAACCGAGCTCGGACAGGGTCTGCAGCGCCGCGTCCGCGAGCTCGCGGCGGCGCTCCTCGAACTTGTCGACCCGTCCGACGGTGGCTGTCATCACGGGTAGGCTAACCGACCCCACCCGTTTGGACACCCGTCCAGACAATTCTTGACACTCGTCCAGATGTCCTCCACCGTGGTGCTCCGCATCACAGGCGACATCACCGGCGATGGCGAGAGGAGCACGGATGAGTCCGTTCGATCTGGCGGGGAAGCGCGCGCTCGTGACCGGGGGCGCCCGCGGACTGGGCGCGGGCATGGCGCAGGCGCTGACCGCGGCCGGGGCCCGCGTGATGATCGCCGACGTGCTCAAGGACGTCGGCGAGCAGACCGCGGCCGGTCTGCAGGGCGGCGGCTTCGTCGAGTTGGACGTCACCGACGACGCGGCCTGGGAGAACGCCGTCGCGCACACCGTGCGCGAGCTCGGCGGCCTCGACGTGCTGGTCAACAACGCCGGCATCGAGGTCACCCAGCTGATCGTGGACACCGACCCCGACGACATCCGCAAGATGCTCGACGTCAACGTCCTCGGCACCATGCTGGGCCTCAAGCACGGCCTGCGGGCCATGCGGCCGGAGGGGGCCGCCGGCGCCGGCGGCACGATCATCAACGTCGCCTCCGTCGCGGCCACCATCGCCTTCCCCGCCATCGCCGGCTACTCCGCCACCAAGTCCGCGGTCGACCGGCTCACCCGGGTCGCGGCCATGGAGTCGGGCAAGCTCGGCTACGGGGTGCGGGTCAACTGCATCTACCCCGGGCTCGTGCCGACCGAGATGGGCGTCAAGCTGGCCGTGGAGACCTCCGGCCTGGGCCTGTTCGAGAGCCCGGACGCGGCCGTCGCCGCGGTCGTCGGGCTGACCCCGTCCGGGCGCCTCGGTGAGGTCACCGACATGGCGGACGCGGTCGTCTTCCTGGCCTCCGACGCGGCCCGCTTCGTCAACGGCGTCGGCCTGCCGGTCGACGGCGGGATGGGGATGTAGCCGTGGCGGACGGGGCGGTCGGGCGGCCGCTGGAGGGGGCGGCGTGGGCCTGACCGCCTACCTGGACAAGGGTGCGTCGCTGGGCGGCGACGCCCCTTGTCTGGTCGGCGACGCGCTGACGCTGACCTACGACGACGTCGTCGAGCACAGCCACGCGGTGGCCGCCGCGCTGGCCCGGGAGGGCGTGCGCGCCGGCGACAAGGTCGCCGTGCTCTCCGGCAACGACCCGCTCGCCTTCGCCACCGTGTTCGGCATCGCCCGCCGCGGCGCCGTCTGGGTGCCGATCAACCCCCGCAACGCGGCGGCGGAGAACCGCGAGCTGCTGGAGCTGTTCGACTGCGTCGCGCTGTTCCACTCGCCCGCCTACGCCGACCTCGTCGCCGACATCGCCCCCCGGCTGCCGGGGCTGCGCACGATCGTGCCGCTGGCCGACATCGTCGCCTGGACCGCCGCCGGCGACGGCACCGAGTACGACGCCACCCCGCCCGACGACACCGTCATGATCGTCGGCACCGGGGGCACCACCGGGCGCCCCAAAGGGGTGCAGCTCGGCGACCGCACGATCGAGACGATGACGGCGATCGTGCTGATGAGCTACCCGTTCCGGGGCCGCCCGGTCTACCTGGCCATGGCCCCGCTGACCCACGCCGCGGGCGTGCTGTGCTTCCCGGTGATGGCGCTGGGCGGGCGGATCGTGGTCATGCCCGCCCCCGACACCACCGCCTTCCTGGCGAACGTGGCCGCTCACCGGGTCACCCACACCTTCCTGCCGCCGACGGTGATCTACCAGCTGCTCGACCACCCGGACCTGCCCGGCACGGACCTGTCGTCGCTGCAGTGCTTCTGGTACGGCGCCGCCCCGATGTCGCCGACCCGGCTGGAGCAGGCGCTGACCGCGATCGGCCCGGTCATGGGCCAGCTGTTCGGCCAGTCCGAGGCCCCGATGATGATCTCGACGCTGCCGCCGGCCGAGCACTTCGCCCTCGACGGCACCGTCGCCCACGAGCGGCTGGCCTCCGCCGGGCGCCCCACCCCGCTGGTCACCGTCGGGATCATGGACGGCGAGGGCAGGCTGCTGGCGACCGGCGAGCGCGGCGAGATCGTGGTGCGCGGCTCGCTCGTGATGACGGGCTACTACGGCAACCCGGAGGCGACGGCCGAGGCGTCGCGGTTCGGCTGGCACCACACCGGCGACATCGGCTACCTCGACGCCGACGGCTACCTGTTCATCGTCGACCGGGCCAAGGACATGATCATCACTGGAGGGTTCAACGTGTACTCCGCCGAGGTCGAGCAGGCCCTCATGGCCCACCCGGACGTCCGCGACTGCGGCGTCGTCGGGCTGCCCGACGACAAGTGGGGCGAGCGGGTGGTCGCCGTCGTGCAGCTGCACCCGGACTCGACCGCCGACGAGGCCGAGCTGATCACCGCGGTGAAGGCCCGGATCGGCAGCGTGAAGGCGCCCAAGCAGGTGCTGATCTGGCCCGACCTGCCCCGCTCGACCGTCGGCAAGGTCCTCAAGACGGCCATCAAGGACCAGCTCCGCTCCGCCTGACCGATGAGATCCGCGGGTCCGCGGTGTCCTACCCGCGAGAGCACCTTCGGCACGGGGAGGCACGACGATGGCGGTCGCGACGGGCGCGGACGCGGGCGCGGTGGCGGACGAGGCGCGGCGGGTGGTCGCCGCGAACACCTACCTGACGCTGGCCACCGCCGACGGCGACGGCCGGCCGTGGGCCACGCCGGTGTGGTTCGCCGACCGCGACCTGGAGGAGTTCGTCTGGGTCTCCCGACCGGGCGCCCGGCACTCCCGCAACATCGCGGCCCGGCCCGCGGTGGGCATCGCCGTCTTCGACTCCAGGGTGGCGGTGGGCGGGGCTTCGGCGGTCTACGTGGAGGCCGAGGCCGCGGAGGTCGACCCCGGCGACCACGCCGCCGCCCTCGCCGTCTACAACGAGCGCACCCGGGAGCAGGGCATCGGCGCCTGGGACGAGCCGAAGGTCACCGGGGACTCGCAGTTCCGGCTGTACCGGGCGCGGGCCTCGCGGGTGTACGTCCTCGACGACCACGACGGCCGGGTCGAGGTGCGCGTCCGCTAGCCGCCACCCTGGATCGCGTCCGCCGCGTCCGCGTCGACCCCCTCCCCCTCGACCCACTCCAGCAGGTCGCCGGGCTGGCACTCCAGCACCCGGCACATCGCCTCCAGGGTGCTGAACCGCACCGCCTTGGCCCGGCCGTTCTTCAGCACCGCGACGTTCGCCGGCGTCAGCCCGACCCGCTCGGCGAACTCGCCGACGCTCATCTTGCGCTTGGCCAGCTCGACGTCGATCCGCACGACGATGGCCATCAGATGACCGCGTCCATGTCGGTGCGCAGCGTGGTGGCCTGCCGCAGCAGCGCCCGCAGCACGATCATCAGCAGCCCCACCACGGTCACGCCGATCACCACCAGGCTCAGCAGCATCGGCACCCCCGGGTCGTCGGCCTGGAAGCCCACCCACAGCCAGATGCCGACGAGCACGAGCCACGCGGCGGCGATCGCCCAGACGATCGAGTCCACCCACACCAGCGCGGCCGGGCTGAAGATCCGGTCCTCCTTGACCAGGGTCAGCAGCTTCCAGGTGGCCACCAGAACCACCTGGACGCACAGCACCAGGAACACCGCGAGGGCGGTCAGCGGCCACCGCAGGGGCGCGTCGGCCGGGGACACCTCGGCCATGTGCGCGAACTGCCCGGGCAGCGACAGCGTCTGGAAGACGACCAGGATCCCGAACAGCAGCACGAGGGACACCCGCAGCGGCAGGACCGCGCGATACTCAGTGAACATAGATCGAGTATCGAGCGCAATCTATCGAAAGTCAATCGATCCGCACCCGCGTTGCCCGCCTGGCACGATGGCGGCATGTCCGTCCCGAACGACGTCACGATCCGGGACGGTGGCCCGGGCGACACCCCGGTGGTCCTGGCCCTGCTCGACGGCGCCGTCGCCTGGCTCGTCGCGAACGGCCGCCCGGGCCAGTGGGGTACCGAGCCGTGGTCGTCGACGCGCGAGCGCGTCGACCGCATCACCGCGATGACCCGCACCGACCGCATCCGGATCGCCGAGGTCGACGGCCGACCGGTCAGCGCGCTGGCCACCTCCCCGACCCCACCGGCCTACGTCGACCCGGCCGACGAGCCGGAGCTGTACGTCACCTTGCTGGTCGGGCGGGGCGGGGGTGCGGCGCTGCTCGCCGACGCCCGCGAGCAGGCGCGGGCACTGGGCGTCGGGCTGCTGCGCGTGGACTGCTACGCGGGGGACGACGGACGGCTCGTCGACTACTACCGCGCGAACGGGTTCAGCCCGGTGCACGCGTTCACCGTCGGGGACTGGCCGGGGCAGGTGCTGGCGCAGCGGGTCTGGCCGCCTACGAGGGGCCCGGCACGTGCTTGGCCCGCAGGTACTCCCCGACCGACTTGCCGATCTGGTCGACCCGCAGGTTGGACGAGCCGCCGCTGCCGAGCAGGCCGGTGAGCACGAGGTGCACCGCGCGCAGGTGCGGCAGCTCGTGGCGGACGATCCGGCCGGCCGCCTCGGGCAGCAGCTGCTTGACCCGCTCGGTGGACAGCGTGGCCCGCAGCCAGTCCCAGTGCGCGGGGTCGGGCACCCACACCCCGACGTTGGAGTTGCCGCCCTTGTCGCCCGCCCTGGCGTGCGCCAGCTCGCCCAGCTCGATCACCGGGCCGTGCGGGACCGGGCCGGAGACCTCCGGGTGCACGGGCTGGGCCAGCTCCTCCGGCGTCGCGGTGCGCGAGGCGACCGGCACCTCGACGCGGGTGCCGTCGCCGAGGACGACGTGGTGGTCGAGCAGCTCGGCCGGCAGCAGCGCCGGCCAGTAGTCCATCCGCGGCCACGGCTCGCCGGCCCGCGGCGCGTGCCCGTCGTGGTGGAAGCCCGGGAAGCCCTGCAGGTACAGCGAGCCCACGGCGGGGGCGAAGCGCAGCAGCGGCTCCGGGTGCCGGGCGGTGGCGATCACCCGGATCGGGACGGTCGCCTCCCACTGGGTGGCCGGGTCGACCGCGGCCACCCCGAGCGGGGTGATGTCGAGCTGGTCGACGTGGCCGTCGAGCTGCTCGCGCAGCTGCGCCCGCAGCAGCTCCACCTTCCCGGCCACGTCCGGCGCGGTGCAGAACAGCATCGTCGAGATCTCGTAGCCGATCGGCGCGAACACCGCGACCTTCGCCGTCGGCGGGGGCGGCGACCCCGTGACCGGGCCGATCGCGACCCGGTCCGGGCCGACCTGCTCCAGCCGCACCGTGTCGAGGTGCACGGTGGCGTCGGGGTTGAGGTAGCGCGGGCCCTGGATCTCGTAGAGCAGCTGCGCGGTCACCGTGTCGACGGTGACCATCCCGCCGTCGGTCGAGTGCTTGGTGATGACGCTGCTGCCGTCGGCGGCGATCTCGGCGATCGGGAACCCCGGCTTCACCATCCCGGGCACCGAGCGGAAGCCCGAGAAGTTGCCGCCGGTGGCATGTGCCCCGCACTCGATGACGTGGCCGGCGGTCACCGCCCCGGCGAGCGCGTCGACGTCGTCGGGGGTCCAGCCGTGCCACCACGCCGCGGGACCCGCGGTCAGCGAGGCGTCGGTGACCCGGCCGGCGATCACGATGTCGGCGCCGGCGGCCAGTGCCGCGGCGATGCCGAACCCGCCCAGGTAGGCGTTCGCCGCGACCGGCTCGACGCCCCAGTCCTTGATCGGCTCACCGGTGTCGAGGTTCTCCATCGCGTGGCCCTCGGCGTGGAACTCCGCGAGCCGGGAGAACACGTCGTCGCCCCCGACGTGGGCCACCTCGAGCGGGAGCCCCGCCTCCGCGACCTTCGCGCGCACCGCGTCGGCCATCCCCGCCGGGTCGAACCCGCCGGCGTTGGTCACGACCTTGATGCCCCGCCGGGCGATCTCGGGCAGGTGCGGGACCAGCTGGTCGAGCGCGTAGCCCACCCACCCCGGCCGACCCCGCCCGGCCGCCGCGGCCAGCGCGGCCAGGGTCACCTCGGCCAGGTAGTCGCCCATCAGGACGTCCACCGGGTCGCCGGCCATGGCCTCGTCGACGGCGGTGTAGCGGTCGCCGAGGTAGCCGGAGACGTTGCCGATCCGCACCGATCGCGCGCTCATGCCCCCACGGTAGGAGCCGATCCGGCCCCGGGCCAGGCCCCAGCTGATCGAACGTCCGGTCCGCACGAGCACCCGCGACTGCGCTCGCGTTCATCAGGATTGGGTATTCGGCACCCCGATCCCGCCTCCGGGGAAACAGGCTCGACACGAACACCGACCTACTCGGCGTCAGGAACGATCCGGGACGAACCGGCGATGATCGATTGTCGAGGACCGATGGCAAGATCCGCCGTACACCTGATCCACGTCCGGCCGAGGATGATGCGGGTCGGTCACCAGTTCTACCCGCTGGCCCAGATCTCGCGCGTGCAGAACACGTACTTCGACGTCAAGAACCCTTTCAGCGGCGGCCACGTACTGCTCGCGCTCGTCGCGGGCGCCCTGTTCGTCGCCGGCGTCGTCGCATCGGCGAGCGGCTCCCGATCCGCCGGGACGAGCGGAGCCGGGGGCGTGCTCTGCGTGCTGGCCCTCGTGGGCCTGGTCGCGGTCCTCATCCACGGGTCGTCGTCGCGGACCAGGTACTACGCGGTGGTGATCGAGACCTCCGGCAACCAGTCGACGCAGCTTTCCGGCCCCGTCGAGCACGAGATCACCGCGCTCACCCACGCGGTCGTCGACGCGATCGAGAACCCGCCGACGAGCGAACGGGTGATCCAGGTAGGAGACAACGTCTTCGTCAACAACTCGGCGGGCGTGCAGGTCGGGAACGGCAACAACCAGGGAGACGTCATCGCCGGGACGCGGCGCTGACGGTCCCGGAAACGCTCCAACGAACGAACGGACAATTCATGGATCCGATCTCCCTGATCCTGGCGGCGCTGGCCGCCGGGGCTGTCGCGGGTGCACAGGGAACCGCGACGGAAGTAGTGAAAGACGCCTACGGGGCGCTACGCGCATCGGTGGCTGCGCGGTTGCGCGGACGCACCGAAGGCGAGGTGGCCCTCCGCGCGCACTCCGACGCCCCGGAGCAGTGGCGCGGTGCGCTGGAGGCCGAACTGGTGCGGGCCGGCGCCGACCGCGACGGGGAGGTCCTGCGAGCGGCCGAACGGCTGATCGGCCTCGTCGACCCGCGCGGTTCGGCGGCGGGCCGCTACGCGGTGAACGTGCGCAACTCACAGGGCGTCCAGATCGGCAACGGCAACACCCAGGGCAACGTCTTCGGCACACCCCCACCCTGGCGGTGAACCCGCCACCGCCCGACCGCGTCCGCGCCGTCAGATCGCCATGGCCGTCCGGACGTCGGTCGCGGCGCCGGTGCCCCCGCTGCCCTCGGCGGTGACCCGCCCCGCGGCCAGCACGTAGTAGCGGCCCGCGGCGTCCAGGGCGAACCCCACGTGCTGCTCGACCAGCAGCACCGACAGCCCTCCCCGACGGGTCAGGTCGAGGATCGTCCGCTCGATCTCGGCGACCACCGAGGGCTGGATGCCCTCGGTGGGCTCGTCGAGGATGAGCAGCCGCGGCTCGGTGATCAGCGCCCGGGCGATGGCCAGCTGCTGGCGCTGCCCTCCCGACAGCAGCCCCGCGCGCCGGCCGAGCAGGCCCTTGAGCGCCGGGAACAGGTCGAGCGCCTCGTCGACCAGCGCGGCGCCCCGGGGCCGGCCGTCCGCCACGACCCGCAGGTTCTCCGCGGTGGTCAGCTGGCCGAAGGACTGCTGGCCCTGCGGCACGTAGGCCAGCCCCCGGCGGACCCGCCGGTTGGGCGGCAGCGCGGTGACGTCCTCGCCGTCGAGCAGGATCCGCCCCGATCGCGCCGGCAGCAGCCCGACCGCCGCCCGCAGCAGCGTCGTCTTGCCCGCCCCGTTGTGGCCCATCACGGCGGCGACGCCGTCGGCGGGCACCTCGATGCTCACCCCGTGCACCACCGTGGTGCGCCCGTAGGCGATGTCCACGTCCTCCATCCGCAGCACGTCAGACCCCCTCGCCGAGCACGATCGCGGCCTCCTCGGCGGTGTGCGAACCCGGCCCGAGGTAGACCTCCTGGACCAGCGGGTCGGCCTGCACCTGGGCCACCGAGCCCTCGGAGAGCACCTTGCCGGCGTGCAGCACGGTCACCGACTTCGCGAACGCGCGCATGAAGTCCATGTCGTGCTCGACGACGACCACGGTGGTGTCGGCGCTGATGCGGCGCAGCAGGTGGCCGGTCTGCTCCTTCTCCTCGCCGCTCATCCCGGCCACCGGTTCGTCGAGCATCAGCAGGCGGGCGTCCTGCACGAGCAGCATGCCGATCTCCAGCCACTGCTTCTGGCCGTGCGCGAGGATCCCGGCCGGGGTGTCGGCCAGCTCGGTGAGCCCGACGGTCTCCATCGCCTCGGCCACCGACGGCGGCACTCCCCGCCGCCTGCGCAGCAGCGTCCAGGCCGAGCGGCCCGACCCGGCGGCGATGTCGAGGTTCTGCAGCACCGACAGCTCCTCGAACACCGTCGCGGTCTGGAAGGTGCGCCCGACGCCCATCCGGGCGATCCGGTGCACCTTGCGCCCGAGCAGGTCCTGGCCGCCGAACTCGGCTCGCCCGGTCGCCGGGACCAGCCCGGACACCGCGTCGATCAACGTGGTCTTGCCGGCGCCGTTCGGCCCGATCAGGAACCGCAGGTCGCCCTGCAGCACCGTCAGGTCGACGTGGTCGACGGCGACGAAGCCGTCGAACGAGACGGTCAGGTCGGTCAGCTCCAGGTAGTCGGCGTTCACGCCTGCGCACCTCCGTGAGCGTGGCGGGGCTCGGTGGCGGGCACGGGCGCCGGGTCGCCGTCGGCCGTCTCGGCGGCGACGGTGGGGTCGGCCGCGGCGATCTTGCGGCGCAGCCCGCGCACCGCGCCCAGCGACGCCAACCCGCCCGGCAGGAACGCCACGACCAGCATGAACATCAGGCCCTGCGCGTAGGTCCAGCCGGAGGGGAACTGCTCGGACAGCGACGTCTCCGCCCAGGCGACGGCGATCGCGCCGAGCACCGGGCCGGCCAGCGTCGTGCGCCCGCCGATGGCCACGCCGATCAGCAGCCCGATGGAGGGGACGATGCCGACGTCGTTGGGCGAGATGATCCCGACGATCGGCACGAACAGCGCCCCGCCGATGCCGGCCATCATCGCCGCCACGGCGAAGGCGACCGTCTTGACCGTGGCCGGGTCGTAGCCCAGGAACCGCACCCGCTCCTCGGAGTCGCGGCAGGCCACCAGCAGCTCGCCGTAGCGGCTCACCATCAGCTGGCGCACCAGCAGCAGCATCGCCAGCAGCACCCCGGCGGCGATGAAGTAGAGCATCTGGCGGTTCACCGGGTCGCGCAGCGAGAAGCCGAAGAACCCGACGAAGTTGTTCAGCCCGGTGGAGCCGCCGGTCGCGGTCGGGTTGCCGATCAGCAGGATCGCGAAGGCCGCGGCCAGCGCCTGCGACAGGATCGCGAAGTACGCCCCGCGCACCCGGCGGCGGAACGTCGCCAGGCCCAGCAGCGCGGCCAGCAGCGCCGGCAGCACCAGGATCGCCACGAGGGTGACCCAGCCGGAGCGGAACGGCTCCCACCAGCCGGGCACGCCGCTGGACGAGATCAGCGCCATGAAGTCGGGCACCCCGTCGGCGCCGGCGTCGGCCAGCTTGAGGTGCATCGCCATCAGGTAGGCGCCGATGCCGAAGAACACGCCCTGGCCCAGGACCAGCATGCCGCCGCGCCCCCAGGCCAGCCCGATGCCGACCGCGACCATGGCGTAGCAGAGGTACTTGCCCAGCAGCCCCAGCCGGAAGCTGGTCAGCACGGCCGGGGCGACCGCGAACAGCAGCACCGCGGCCACCCCGAACCCGACCAGCACGGCCCACCGGCCGCGCAGCGCGCTCACGCGGCTGGCTGCTGTGTCGAATTCGCTCACGCGAGGCTCCTCGTCCGGACCTGGAAGATGCCCTGCGGGCGGGCCTGCAGGAACGCCACCACCAGGGCCAGCAGGATGACCTTGGCGATCGACGCGGTGGTCGAGTACTCCACCCAGGACTGCACGGTCCCGAGCACGAACGCCGCGATCACCGCCCCCTTGATCTGCCCGATGCCGCCCACGATGACCACCAGGAACGCGTCGACGATGTAGCTGGTGCCCAGGTTCGACGAGATCGAGCCCATCAGCGTGAGCACCACCCCCGCCACCCCGGCCAGCCCCGAGCCGATGAAGAACGTCAGCACGTCGGTGCGCCGGGTCGAGATGCCCGAGCTCTCGGCCAGCTGGCGGTTCTGCACGGTGGCCCGGATCCGCCTGCCCAGCGGGGTCAGCCGCAGCGCGAGGCTCAGCGCGACGACGGCCGCGATGGCCAGCGCGAGGATGAACAGCCGCGAGCGCGGGAACGAGAACCCGAGCACCTCGACCGGCCCCGACAGCCACCCCGGCGCCGGCACGTCGACGCCCGCCGTGCCGAAGACGTCGCGGGCCAGCTGTTGCAGGATCAGCGAGACGCCCCAGGTGACCAGCAGCGTGTCCAGCGGCCGGTGGTACATCCGGCGCAGCAGGGTGGCCTCGAGCAGGACGCCCAGCAGCCCGCCCACCAGGAACGCCATCGGCAGCGAGACCAGCAGCGAGAGACCGGCGGCGCCGAGCACCTGCTGCATGACGAACGCCGTGTAGGCGCCGGCCATGATGAACTCGCCGTGGGCCATGTTGATCACGCCCATCTGGCCGAAGGTCAGGGCCAGGCCGAGCGCGGCGAGCAGCAGGATCGAGCCCCCGGACAGGCCGTTGAAGACCTGGGTGACCAGGACGTCCACGGGTGGTCAGCCCGCCAGCCCGCTCGCCCACGGGTAGGACTTGAGGTAGGGGTCCGGCTCGATCGGCCCGTCAGAGCTCCACTCGGTGTAGATCAGCCCGTCCGCCCCGATCTTGCCGATGAGCGCGGTCTTGGCGATGTGGTGGTTCTCGCCGTTGACCGTCACGGTGCCCTCGGGCGCCTCGAAGCTGACGCCGTCGGCCGCGGCCTGGACGTCGGGCACGGCGAACGAGCCCGCCTTCTCGACCATGCCCTTCCACAGGTACAGGGAGGTGTAGGCGGCTTCCATGGGGTCGGAGGTGACCTTCTCCGCGCCGTAGGCGGCCTTGAAGTCCGCGACGAACTTCTCGTTCGCCGGGCTGGCGATGGTCTGGTAGTAGTTCCAGGCCACCGGCTGGCCGACGATGTTGTCCACCCCGATGCCGCCGACCTCCTCCTCGGCGATCGACACCGAGAGCACCGGCATCGTCTCGGCGGTCAGGCCGAGGTTCTTGTACTCCTTGAAGAACGCGACGTTGGAGTCGCCGTTGAGGGTGTTGAACACCGCCGCGGCCCCGGCGTCGCGGACCTTCGCGACGATCGTGGCGAAGTCGGTGTGCCCGAGCGGGGCGTACTCCTCGCCCTTGACCTCGATCCCGTTCGCCTCGGCGTACGCCTTGATGATCTTGTTGGCGGTCTGCGGGAAGACGTAGTCGCTGCCCACCAGGAACAGGCTCGTGACGCCGGACTCCTTGAGGTAGTCCAGCGCCGGGATGATCTGCTGGTTGGTGGTCGCGCCGGTGTAGAAGATGTTCTCCGACGACTCCAGGCCCTCGTACTGCACCGGGTAGAACAGCAGCGCGTCGTTCGACTCGAACACCGGCAGCATCGCCTTGCGCGACGACGACGTCCACCCGCCGAAGACGGCGGCCACGCAGTCGTCGCGGATCAGCTTGTCGGCCTTCTCCGCGAACACCGTCGGCTCCGACGCCCCGTCCTCGGCCACGATCTCGAGCTGCTTGCCCAGCACCCCGCCCGCCGCGTTGATCTGCGTCGCGGCCAGCTCCAACGAGTTGAAGACGGTGTTCTCGCTGATCGCCATCGTGCCCGACCGCGAGTTCAGGAAGCCGATCTTCACGCTGTCGCCGGAGGTGTCGACGCAGGACTCCGCGGTGGCCCCGCCACCGGCGTCGTCGACGCGGGAACCACACGCCGACAGCGCCAGTCCGAGCACCAGCACCGCGGCCGTGGCCGCGCTGCGCCGGGCAGGAAAACGACTCATGGGCAGTCGCCTCTCGACTCGTCGGAAGGCACGACGAAAACAGCGATCTGGAACCGCGGGCCCCCGCCCCGATCGGTGATCACCTGCGGGATACGTGCCGGCATCCAGCAGGGCGGAGCCTATGCATTCCCCGTGTCACCGGAAGAGTCGCTCGGTAACGGACCTGTTTCCGGAAAATCCGCGCAGAAGGGCCGGTGGATACGCCCGCGTAACAGGTACCGCCGGGTGCGGGATTGCGTGCGGCGGGCCCTCGCCCGGACGGCTGCGCCCCGGTCGCGCCGCCGGTCCCGGAGCGCGACGGGGCGACCGGGGTCACTCGGAGTCGCCACTGACCGCACACTCAGTAGCCACCGCGCACATGTCAGGGTCTGTGCACGGCAACCACCACGTGTGCACGGTGAGGAGAGGTGTGCGCGGCCCTACTCCCCGGCGGCGTCGGCCAGCAGCAACCCGCGCGCCTCCCCCGCCGTCACCACGCTCCCGGTCACCAGCACCCCGCCCCGGTCCGCGGCCCCCCGCGACCGCGCCCAGTCCAGCGCGACATCGAGCGCACCGGCGAGGCCCGGCTCGACGAGCACCCGGTCCGCCCCCAGCACCCCCCGCGCCACCTCCGCGAGCTCCCCGGCCGGGATGCACCGCGGCGAGGAGTTCTCGGTGACCACGACGAGGTCGGCGCAGTCGCGCAGGGCCCGCAGCACGCCGGCGCAGTCCTTGCCGTCCAGCACCGCCAGCACGACGGCGAGGCGGGTGGTCCGGCGCGCCTCGACGAGGGCGGCGGCGGTGGCGGCCATGCCGTGCGGGTTGTGCGAGGCGTCGACCAGGACCGGTGGGTCGTGGCGGACGGGCTCCAGCCGGCCGGGGGAGGTGAGCTCGGCCAGCACCGGGCGCACGACGTCGGCGGACAGCTCGGTGCCGTTCCGGGCGAGGAACTCCTGGGCCGCCGCCACCGCGACCCGGACGTTCTCGGCCTGGTGCGCGCCGAGCAGCGGCAGCCGCAGGTCGGGGAGGTCGGTGGTGGCCGTGCGCAGGTGCAGGACCTGCCCGTCGGGCAGGGGTTCGCGGGCGACGAGCCGGACCGTGTCGGCGGCGTCGCGCACCTGCGCCCCGACGCGGGCGCCGTGCCGGGCGATGATCCGCCCGACCTCCGGCAGCTGCGCGGCCAGCACGGCGGTCGCGCCCGCCTTGATGATCCCGGCCTTCTCGGCCGCGATGGTGACCTCGTCCGGCCCGAGGTACTCGGTGTGGTCGAGCGCGATGGGGGTGAGCACCGCGACCCGGCCGTCGAGCACGTTGGTGGCGTCCCACGACCCGCCCATGCCGACCTCGACGACCGCGGCGTCGACCCCGGCCTCGGCGAACGTCAGGATCGCCATCGCCGTGACGGCCTCGAAGAACGACACCGGCACCGGCCCGGCCGCGTCGACCTCCTCCAGCGCGGGCCGGACGCGGTGGTACGCCTCGACGAACCGGGGTCCGTCGACGGGCACGCCGTCGACCACGATGCGCTCGCGCACCGAGTCCAGGTGCGGGCTGGTGTAGCGCCCGACCGACAGCCCCGACCCGCGGAGCAGCCCGTCGATCACCCTGGCGGTCGTGGACTTGCCGTTCGTGCCGGTGACGTGCACGACCGGCAGCCCGCACTGCGGCGACCCGAGTGCCGCGACGACCGCCCGGATGCGGTCGAGGCTGGGCTTGAGGCGGTGCTCGGGCGAGCGGGCCAGCAGTGCCCGCTCGACCTCGGCGAGACCCACGTCGGACGTGGGTCGGGCCGGCGCACTCATCGGACGACCTCGGCCAGTTCGGCAGGCGCCCCGCCCAGCGCGGCGACCACGCGCACGGCGTCGACCGAGGAGGCCACGTCGTGCACCCGCACCGCCCACGCCCCCGCCCGGGCGGCCAGCACGGTCGTGGCGAGCGTGGCCGCGTCGCGCCGCTCCGGCGGGTGCCCGTCCGACCCGCCCGGCAGGGCCGCGGCCAGGAACCCCTTGCGCGAGGCGCCCACCAGCAGGGGGAACCCGAGGTCGACGAGCCGGTCGAGGTGCGCGAGCAGGGTCCAGTTGTGCGCGGGGCGCTTGGCGAAGCCGAGCCCCGGGTCGAGGACCAGGCGGGCGGCGTCGACCCCAGCCGCCAGGGCGTCGTCGACGCGGGCGAGGAGTTCGGCGGCGACCTCGCCGACGACGTCGTCGTAGACGGCGGTGGCGTACATGTCGCGGCTGTCGCCGCGGGCGTGGGTGAGCACCCAGCCGACCCCGGCGGCGGCCACGACCGCGCCCATGTCCGGGTCGGCCCGCCCGCCGCTGACGTCGTTGACCAGCACGGCGCCCGCCTCGACCGCCCGGGCGGCGACGCGGGCCCGGGTGGTGTCCACGCTCACCGCGACGCCCCCCGCGGCCAGCTCGGCCACCACCGGCAGCACCCGGTCGAGCTCGCGCGCCGGGTCGACGCGCTCCGCGCCGGGCCGGGTCGACTCGCCCCCGACGTCGACGTAGTCGGCCCCGGCCGCCCACAGCTGCCGGCCGTGCCGCACGGCGGCCGCGGTGGTGGCGTAGAGCCCGCCGTCGGAGAACGAATCGGGGGTCACGTTGACCACGCCCATGACCAGCGTCCGCCGCCGGGGGTGCGTGCGGGGTACCGGGGGATCCAGCTGGGCCGTCGAGATCCCGGGCGCGCGTCCGGCGAGGGGCGCTTGGCAGCGGTCGGTCGGGTCGCCGAGCATCACGGGCCGCTCCTCGGGGTCGACCGTAGACGCTATTCACCCGCGGGCCCCGCGCCATCTCGCGCATGACCGGTCTCGGGCCGGTCACCCGTCGGGACCCGGCTGCGACCATTGACGTAGACCGTCGCCGAGGAGGGCCGGATGGCCGAGAACGCAGTCCTGGTCGAGCGCCGCGGGCCCGTGGTGCTCGTCGGGCTGAACCGCCCGGAGAAGCGCAACGCGGTCGACCGCGACACCGCCGAGCGGCTGGCCGACGCCTTCCGCGCCTTCGACGACGACCCCGACGCCGCCGTCGCGGTGCTGCACGGGACGGGCGCGTCCTTCTGCTCCGGCGCCGACCTGCACGCCGTCAGCGCGGGGCGCGGCAACCGCGTCGAACCCGACGGCGACGGCCCGATGGGGCCGACCCGGCTGCGGCTGGGCAAGCCGGTGGTCGCCGCGGTGCACGGCCACGCCGTGGCCGGCGGTCTGGAGCTGGCCCTGTGGGCCGACCTGCGGGTCGCCGACGAGACGGCGGTGTTCGGGGTGTTCTGCCGGCGGTGGGGCGTCCCGCTGATCGACGGCGGCACGGTGCGGCTGCCGCGGCTGGTCGGGCAGAGCCGGGCGATGGACATGGTGCTCACCGGCCGGCCCGTCGACGCGCGGGAGGCGCTGGCGATGGGCCTGGCGAACCGGGTCGTGCCGGCCGGGCGGGCCCTGGACGCCGCCGTCGGGCTCGCCCAGGAGCTGGCCGACTTCCCGCAGGCCTGCCTGCGCCACGACCGCGCATCCCTGCTGGAGCAGGCCCACCTCGACGAGGGGGCGGCGATGCGCAACGAGTTCGCGCACGGCCGGGCCTCGCTGGCGGCCGACACCGCCGCCGGGGCGGCCCGGTTCGCCTCGGGGGCGGGGCGTCACGGCTCCTTCGACGACTGACCAGCCGGCACGGGCTCCGGCGCGACCGCCGCCTTCGGGCGCCGGTTCAGCAGGGTGGTGGCCGTGCCGGCGAGCAGCCCCCAGAACGCCGCGCCGATGCCGAGGAAGCCGACGCCCGCCGCGGTGACCGCGAAGGTGAGCACCGCGGCCTCCCTGCCGTCCGGCTCGGCGGTCGCGGACGTGAGGGCCCCGCCCAACGCGCCCAGCAGGGCGAGCCCCGCGACCGCCTCGACCAGCACCGGGGGCGAGGCCAGCAGCACCGCGGTCGCCGGGCCGGCAGCCAACCCGAGCAGCCCCAGCGCCACGCCGTTGCTCACCGAGGCGATCCAGCGCCGGGACGGGTCGGGGCCGGCGTCCGGTCCGGCGGAGAGCGCCGCGCTGATCGCGGCCAGGTTGACCGCGTGCCCGCCGACCGGGGCACCGGCCGCGGTGGCCAGTCCCGTCGCGACGAGGATCGGGCGCAGCGGCGGGCGGTAGCCGAACTGGGCCATGACCGCCATGCCGGGCACGTTCTGCGCGGCCATGGTGACCAGGAACAGCGGCAGCCCGACGCTGGCCAGCGTGGCCGGGTCGAACACCGGTGCCGTCCAGACCAGGGCCGGGGCGACGCCGACGCCGCCCGCCGTCGGGTCGGGGCCGGTGAGCAGCACGAGCGGGACGGCCACGGCCAGCGCCGCCGGCACCGCCCACGGCCGCGCGAACCGTCCGACCAGCAGCCACACCCCGATCACCGGCGCGGCCAGCGCCGGCACCTCGGCCAGCGCGCGCACCGGGGCCAGGCACAGCGGCAGCAGCACCCCGGCCAGCATCGCCCCGGCCACCGGGCCGGGGATCGCGCCGATCAGCCGTCCGAGCGCGGGCACGAGCCCGGCGAGCGCGATGAGCGCGCCGCACACCAGGAACGCCCCGACCGCGGCCGGGAACCCGTCGGCCGGCGCGCCGGAGGCGATCAGCAGCGCCGCGCCGGGCGTGGACCAGGCGATGCTGATCGGCACCCGATGGCGCAGCCCCAGCACGACGGCCACGATCGCGCTGGCCACGCAGACCGTCAGCAGCCCGGACGCCGCCTGGGCCGGGTCGGCGCCCATCGCCCGCAGGCCGGTCAGGACCACGGCGAACGAACCGCCGAAGCCCACGAGCGCCGCCACCACGCCGGCCAGCACCGGTTGCCATCGCACGAGCACCCCTCCGATCGTTCCGTAAACGGAACGGTTGATCAGGGTGCACCATAACCGCGTGGAGCCCCAGCCGACAACCACCGGCCCCGCCCCGCCGGCCCTCGCCGCCGGGAGCGCCGACGTCGGACCCCGGGTGCGCGCCCTGCGCGAGGAGCGCGGGATCTCGCTGTCGGAACTGGCCCGCCGCGCGTCGGTGGGCAAGGCCACGCTGTCGGGCCTGGAGACCGGCACCCGCAACCCCACCCTGGAGACCCTGCAGGCCGTCGCCGCGGCGCTCGCCGTGCCGCTCACCGCGCTGCTGGGCGGGGCCGCCGCGGTCGCGACGGGCGCGCTGCGCGGCACGGCGGTCGACATCGCCCTGCTGCGCGTCTTCGACGACGGCCCGGTGACCTACGAGCTCTACCGGATGCGCGTGCCGGCCGGGCTCTCCCAGACCTCCCCCGCCCACCACGCCGGCGTCAGCGAGCACGTCACGGTGTTCGCCGGGCACCTGCGCACCGGCCCGCTCGACCACCCGCTGCTCGCCGGGCCGGGCGAGTACGTGGAGTGGCGCGCCGACGTCCCGCACGGCTACGCCGCGCTCGGCGGCACCGACGTGCTCGCCGGCCTGCTGATCCGCTACCCCAGGCCCGCCCCGCGCTGACCCCGGGCACGCGGCGGGGGCGGCCGCGACCGCGACCGCCCCCGCCGGACCGTGCGTCAGATGCAGGCCGCGACCTTGGCCGTGCCGATCGCGACGCCCTCGCCGAACAACGACACGCCGAACGTCTCGTTCAGCGCGGCCGCCGCCTCCGCGGTCAGCGTCGCGCGCACGCCGCGCACGGTGACGCCCTTCTCGTCGCCCTCGACCGAGGCCTGCGAGGCGTCCAGCGCCAGCAGCGGGACGCGGGTGTCGGTGCCGCTCACCCGCGCGGTGAGGACGCCGGCGGTGGTGTCGATGACGAAGTCCTCGACGCCGAGGCCGACCTCGCCCGCGCTGAACCGCAGGCCGCCGGAGTGCTCGACGGTGCCGGCGGTGGTGGCGGGGTCCAGCGACCCGCCGGTGATCGGGAAGCCGACCTTGGCGCCCTTGGCGTGGGCGTCACCGGTCGGGGCGACCGACACGCCGTTGTCGGCGAGCAGGGCGGCGGTGTCCGCGTCGAGCTTCAGGGTGGTCTCCCCGCCCTGGAGGTCGACCGCGCCGTCGTGCTCGTGCGGGTGGGTCATGGGGGCGACGGCGGCGGCCGGCGCCGCCGTCGCGGGGGCCGCCACGGCCAGGCTCGCGGCTCCCACCGCGACCGTGACCATGGTGACGCGAAGAACTCGACGCAACGACATCGCTGCTTTCCTCCGGGGTTCTCGGACGGGCCACACGGGGTGTGGGCGGAGCCCCGATGGCCCCGTCACCCGATCCGGTGACGACGGTAAGGCCATCTCCGAAGTTGCACAACTTATGCACAACTTTGTTCGTCACACCGACGAGCCGCCCGGCTCCGCGCGACCGGAGCGCGCAGACTGTGCGGGCGGGCCGTCCGGTCCGGCGGTGCGCAACGGCGGGGGCGGGACGGGTGCCGGCTGAGCAGGAAGACGCGGGCGACGTGCTCGGCGTCGCCGCGGTCGCGCGGCGGATCGGCGTGGCCCCGGCGACCCTGCGGTCCTGGCACCGCCGCTACGGCATCGGGCCCTCGGCGTACAGCAGCGGCGCCCGGCGCGCGTACACCGCCGAGGACGTGGCCCGGCTGGAGGCGATGCACGCCGCGATGGTCCGCGGCTCGTCGGCCGCCGACGCCGCCCGCGGCG